>CAKTLG010000069.1 GCA_934572465.1 uncultured Oscillospiraceae bacterium | reverse complement strand
GGCCGCGTGCTGCTGGCGCTCTCCGGCGGCGTGGACTCGTCCGTCGTGGCGGCGCTGCTGGCCGAGGCCGTCGGCCCCCAGCTCACGTGCGTATTCGTCGACCACGGGCTCATGCGTCTCAATGAGGGCGACGAGGTCGAATCGGCGTTCAAAAAGTGGGACATCAACTTTGTCCGCGTGAACGCCGAGGGCCGCTTCCTTTCAAAGCTTGCCGGCGTTTCCGACCCCGAGCGCAAGCGCAAGATCATCGGCGAGGAGTTCATCCGCGTGTTTGAAGAAGAGTCGAAGAAGATCGGCGCGGTCGAGTTCCTTGCCCAAGGCACGATCTACCCCGACGTGATCGAGTCGGGTCTCGGCAGCGCGGCGGTCATCAAGAGCCACCACAATGTCGGCGGCCTGCCTGACTACGTGGACTTCAAGGAGATCATCGAGCCGCTGCGCCTGCTCTTTAAGGACGAGGTGCGTCAGCTTGGCCGCGAGCTGGGCCTGCCCGAGTATCTCGTCTCCCGCCAGCCGTTCCCCGGCCCGGGCCTTGCCATCCGCATCATGGGCGAGATCACCAAGGAGAAGGCCGACACGCTGCGCCTTGCCGACGCGATCTACCGCGAGGAGCTTGAAAAGGCCGGCGAAAACAAGAAGATGAACCAGTATTTCGCCGTGCTGACCGACACGCGCACCGTCGGCGTGATGGGCGACGGGCGCAGCTATGACCGCGTGCTCGCGCTGCGCGCCGTGACGACCGAGGACTTCATGACCGCCGACTGGGCGCGCATCCCCTACGAGCTGCTCGACCGCATCAGCGGCCGCATCGTCAACGAGGTCAAGGGCATCAACCGCATTGTCTACGACATCACGAGCAAGCCCCCCGCCACGGTGGAGTGGGAATGAGAAAAAAGTGAACATGGGGGCATTCCCGTCCCGATACGCTCGCTGCGAGAGCCGCCTTTCGGCGGCTCTCAAATTTTTTTGAAAAAAATCATTTTTCAGGTGCGAACTTTTCCGCCTTTTTGTCCCTATATCAGTGAAAGGGCTTATCAGCCGCATTTCCAACCACCAGAAGGGAGGGTGCAAGCGATATGCAAGACACCGCAAAACGCGTCGCGCTTGCAAAAAAGCGGGCGCGCGAATGCCTTCGCCGGACCCAGCGGCGCAGCCTGCGCGGCATGTCCGCCCTGTGTATGCTCCTGTTCGCGGCGCTCGTGGGAACGATGCGCGCGGTGATCGGGCAGACACAGCCCGCCGCGCAGGGGATGCTCGGCGCAATGCTGCTGCGGGAGGACGCGGGCGGCTATGTGCTGGTAGCCGTCATCTCCTTTGCCGCGGCGGTGGCGATCACCGCGCTGTGTTTCCGGCTCAGAATCAGAGAAAACCGGAAAAAAGGCGGGGCGGACAAACCGAACCGACACGAACAGGAGGAGAAAAGCCAATGAAGAAACGAATACTTAGCATCCTGCTGCTGTGCTGCATGGTGCTGATCATGCTTCCGACAACAGTATTGGCAGCGGACGGGCCGATGGATACCATACCAAAGTACGACGTGAGCATTGACGTGT
>CAKTLG010000068.1 GCA_934572465.1 uncultured Oscillospiraceae bacterium | reverse complement strand
GAGGTCAACAACCTCGGCGCGGTGCGCATCCGCATCCGCTCGCTGCTCGCCGCCGTCGCCATGCGGCGCGAGCGCGGCATCCGTTCCTCCCCGCTCACGCATCCCTATGAGCGCGCCTACTACACAAAAAAGATGCAGCACGAGCGCTATACCATTCTCGCCCCCCAGATGAGTCCCATCCACTTCGACATCATCGAGCCGGTCTTCCGCCGTTACGGCTACAACTTCGAGGTGCTGCAAAACGACGACCGCAACGCCATCGACGTGGGGCTCAAATACGTCAACAACGACGCCTGCTTCCCCTCGATCACGGCGGTCGGCCAGCTGATGGAGGCCGTCACCTCCGGCCGCTACGATACCGACCATCTCGCGCTCATCATGTCGCAGACGGGCGGCTGCTGCCGCGCAAGCAACTACATCGCCTTCATCCGCCGCGCGCTGAAAAAAGCCGGTCTCGAGCATATTCCGGTCATCTCCTTCAACGCCAACGGCATGGAGACGAACGAGGGCTTCCGGCTCAAGCCCGCCATGATTGTTGCGGGCTTCAAGGGCGTGGTGCTGGGCGACCTGCTGATGCGCTGCCTGTACCGCGTGCGCCCCTACGAACTGCAAAAGGGCAGCGCGGACGCGCTGCACCGCAAATGGCGCGACCGCTGCATCGAATCGCTCACCTCTCCGCATCCAAAGTACAGCTACGGCACGCTCTGCCGCGGCATCGTCGCGGACTTCGACGCGCTGCCCATCGACGAAACGCTCAAAAAGCCCCGCGTCGGCGTCGTCGGCGAGATTTTAGTCAAGTACATGCCGCTCGCCAACAACCACGTCGTTGAACTGCTGGAGCGCGAAGGCGCGGAGGCGGTCGTGCCCGACCTGCTCGACTTCTTCGCCGCGACCATCTACGAGCAGGACTATCGCCACACGCACCTTGGTCAAAGCTGGAAAAGCTCGGCGAGCGCCAGGCTCGGCGTGCCGCTGCTCGAGCGTGTCCGCAAGCCCGCGAGCGACGCGTTGCGCGCCAGCCGCCGCTTTTCTCCGCCCGTTCCCATCGGTCATGTTGCCGGCCTCGCCCGCCCGTTCCTCTCGATCGGCAATCAGTACGGCGAGGGCTGGTTCCTCGCCGGCGAGATGGTCGAGCTCATCACCTCCGGCACGCCGAACATCGTGTGCATCCAGCCGTTTGCGTGCCTGCCGAACCACGTGGTCGGCAAGGGCGTCATCAAGGCGCTGCGCACGGCCTATCCCGAGGCGAACATCGTCGCCGTCGACTATGACCCCGGCGCAAGCGAGGTCAACCAGCTCAACCGCATCAAGCTGATGCTGACGGCTGCCCAGCGCGCGCTGCGCGCCGAAGCCGCTGCCGCGCCGTCCGATCCCCCCGCCGTGCCGAAAAACGAGGGCGCCTGCCCCAGCGCGCCAGCCGCCGTCTGACCCACTTCCCGCGCGCCCTTCGCCGCCGTTCGTCCGCCGCGTCTCACGCACCGTTTTCAGCCCTCCCCTCCCTGCTGCGGCCATATGCGCCCCGCCGCGGCGGAAAGCGCGCAAAATGTAAAAATACTCTTGCTTTTCGCGTCCCGATATGCTAATATGAGTACCTGTGGATATCGCGTGATCGCTCACGTTCAACAACTTGGAGGTTATCAACATGACTTTATTCATCACCATTCTTCAGCTTCTCTGCGGTCTGTTCGTCATCGCCATCGTCCTCTTCCAGAGCGGCAAGTCCGCCGGCCTGAGCGGCGCGATCGGCGGCGTGGCCGATTCCTTTATGGCAAAGAACAAGGCCAAGAGCATGGATGCCAAGCTCGCCCGCGCGACCAAGTGGGTCGGCGCCGCGTTCATCGTCCTGACGCTCGTGCTGAACATGATCTGAGCATACCGACAGCATAAAAAGGAAGCGGACCTGCGGTCCGCTTCCTTTTTTGCGCTTCTTCTCGGCTCCCGCCGCTTTATCGTGCCGTGCGCTTTTGGCGCGCGGCACGATAAAAAGCCCTTTTGTATGGCTTCGCGATCTGCCATACAAAAGGGCTTTTTACTTCAATTCAGCCTGTCAGCTTAGACCAGCTCGATCATAGCGGTCTCGGCAGCGTCGCCGCGGCGAACGCCGGTGCGAACGATGCGGGTATAACCGCCGTTGCGCTCGGCATAGCCGGGAGCGATCTCCTTGAACAGCTTCTTGCAGACGTCTTCGCGGGTGATGAAGCTCATCGCCTGACGGTAAGCCGCCAGATCGCCCTTCTTGCCGAGGGTGATCATCTTCTCAGC
>CAKTLG010000067.1 GCA_934572465.1 uncultured Oscillospiraceae bacterium | reverse complement strand
GAAGCATCCGCCGAAATTTCGATCCTCTTCCCACCTCGTCGTCCCGCCAAAGGCGGGCGCTGGCGCTTATGATGGAGCAGCCTCCATGGACTCCTTTCTCCTCTGCGATTTTTTAATGTATTCCAAACCGGACGTTCTCCGGCGGAAAGCGGTTATTTCGCCCCCTCGCGGGGCAAACTCCCGAAAAGGGAGTGAATGATACATGGCTACTGCTTTTATCCGCACGATCGTGCTCTATTTCCTCATCATGATCGGTCTGCGCCTTCTCGGCAAACGGCAGATCGGCGAGCTGGAGCCGATCGAGCTTGTGCTCACGCTGCTCATCTCAGACCTTGCCGCCGTGCCGATGCAGGACTTCGGCATCCCGCTTTTGAACGGCGCCATCCCGATCGTGACGCTGCTCGCGCTCTCGATGCTCCTCTCGTGGGGGAGCGTGCGCTCCATCCGGCTGCGGCGGCTGATGTGCGGCAGTCCGACGGCGCTCATTTTGGACGGCAAGGTGCAGCAGGACGCGATGCGCCACAACCGCTTCACGCTCGACGAGCTCATTGAGGAGCTGCGCTCGCAGGGCGTGACCGATCTCACGACGGTCAAATACGCGGTGCTCGAAACGGATGGGCAGCTCTCTGTGCTGCTCTACCCCGACGAGCAGCCCGCAACGCCGAAGCAGCTCGGCCGTCCTGTCAAGGACGACACCTTCCTCCCGCACATTTTCATCAACGACGGACGGGTGCTGGGCGAAAACCTCGCGCTTGCGGGGCTTGACGGCACGTGGCTTGACAAGGCCGTGCGCGCGCAGGGCTTTTCCGCCCCGTCGGAGATCTTCCTGCTCTCGCTCGACGGCGCGGGCAAGATCCTCTGCGTCGGAAAGGATGGAAAAAGATGAAGCGATTTTTCTGGATACCGGTCTGCCTGCTGCTCGCGCTCTTCGGCGCGGCGCTTGTGAACGCCGCCGCTGCCGACGGTCTGGTCGAGGACTGGTGCGCGGAGCTTGACAGATTGCAGGACACCGCGCAGGCGGAGGACTGGGACGCCGTGCGCGCCGACCTTGCCTTGCTTCACGAAGGCTGGGACGAGCACGCGACGTACTTCCACATCATTCTGCAGCACGACGAGCTCAACGAGGTCGAATCCCTCCTTGCCCGCGCGGACAGCTTCGCCTTTGAGCAGGACGAGGCGGAATTCCGCGCGTGCGTCGCCGAGCTTCAGTCCCAGCTCCGCGTGCTCTCGGAGATGCAGCAGGTATCGGTAAAAAATATCCTGTAGCTCACTTGCTCTCGAGCAGCTTGTTGAGCTCCTTCATGAACGTGTCGATGTCCTTGAACTGGCGGTATACCGAGGCGAAGCGCACGTAGGCGACCTCGTCCACGGCGCGCAGCTTGTCCATCACCAGCTCGCCGATATACTCGGTGCTGACCTCGCGCTCGAGCGAGTTTTGCAGCGTCTGCTCGATCTCGTTGGCCTTCTGCTCGAGCACCTCGAAGGGGACGGGACGCTTTTCGCACGCGCGGATCATGCCGTTGAGGACCTTGCGCTTGTCAAAGCTCTGGCGGCTGCCGTCCTTCTTGATGACGACCATCGGCAGGCTCTCCACCGTCTCGTAGGTGGTGAAGCGTCTGGCGCAGGAAAGGCACTCGCGGCGGCGGCGGATGCTGCTGCCCTCCTCAGCGGGGCGGGAGTCGATGACCTTGCTCTCTTTATAGCCGCAATAGGGGCACTTCATCGTGCAGGACCTCTTTTCTGTTTATAATCGCAAACAGTATATCATATCTTTTCGGGATGTGGTAGACATAAATTTCAATTTTCCCAAAATATCGGCTCGTTTCTGTCGCTCAGCCGGTAGAGGACGCACCTTCGGCGCGCCGCCTCGCCGATGCGGGCAAGGCAGAACAGCTCCGGCAGGGGAAAGGGAGCATCCTCGGCATACGGCAGGGCGAGCAGCCTTTCCCCCGGACGCTCGCGGAGCATCGCGCCGGAGAGCCGCGCGAGCGCGCAGTCGAGCCGCGCCGAGCGGAAAAACGGCCCCTCGGGCAGCGCGCGCCAGTCGTCCATGGTCCTCCCTCCCGTCCGCGCATAAAAAAGCGCCTGCGCTATCCTATGCGCAGGCGCCGCCTTCTATGCGTGATGTACGGTATGCGTCAGTGCCCCAGCGTGTAGCCGCCGCGAACGAGCAGCTTCGTCCCGTCCGCGCCCGCCTTCACGCCGCTGCCGGCGATCGTCGCCATGTAGAGATGGTTCTTTTGCAGCGCGCCGCCGTTTGCGATCGTCGTGCCGCCCGTCTCGTCCACAAGGCCGGGGTTCGACGAGGCGACGCAGCTCGCGCTGCCGATGCGCAGCATGACCTCGCAGCCGGTGTCGCAGGTGAGCGTTTTCCCCTTGTCGAGCGTGACGACCTCGAACGAGAGCGCCGTGCCGCCGCCGGCCGTGCCGGTCGAGGCGCCGTACTTGCGCTCAAACTCCGCCGTATCGGACTTGATCTGTGCGGCGAGCTTGTCGGAAAGCGTCTTGTCCCGCTCGGCGGTCTTCTTGTCCGTTTCGGCAAGCACCTGCGGCAGAAATTTTTCGTTTAAGTAGCTCAGCGTCACGAGCGGATCGCTGCTTGTGCCGGCGCCGCCGCTGGCGATCACGCTCAGCGTGAGCAGCATGCAGCTCAGGAGCATCAGTCCGGCAAGGCGGGCGAAGGCGTTGGGGTTCTTTTTCATCGGGGTCTCCTCATTTCTCTCCGGCGCGGGCGGCTGGCTCGCGCCGGAGGGTCTTAAACCATCTGTGTATTCTGCAGCCCAAAGCTCACGGCGATGGCTGCGTCGATGCGCTCCATCAGCTCGCCGTCCACGCGCCCCATGCGCTCGCGCAGGCGCCGCTTGTCGAGCGTGCGGATCTGCTCGAGCAGCACCACGCTGTCGCGCGGCAGGCCGT
>CAKTLG010000066.1 GCA_934572465.1 uncultured Oscillospiraceae bacterium | reverse complement strand
CACCACAGGTGAGTACCCCGCCGGTATGCTGCCGCTATGGGTCAAATGAAAATGTCCTTGACTTGGGGAGCACTTTATTCGCGCAGCGCTTTGCGCTGCTTTTTTCGCACCCGCGCGGAAAAGAAAAAGGGTATTCTCTCCGGAAAGAGAATACCCTTTTCATCATTGGCAGCAGCACTCACCGCTGCATGAGCGTTCCGCGTGAAGCGCGGAACTGCATGGTTTTTACGCCTTCGTGCGGTCGTAGGACACGACCACGCGGCGGTTCGGCTCGGTGCCGATGGAGAACGTCGTCACGCCCGGCGTATCCTGCAGCGCGGTGTGGATCACATGGCGCTCGTAGGCGTTCATCGGCTCAAGCGTCACGTTGCGGCGATACTTCGTCACCTTGCCGGCGACCTTTTCCGCAAGGCGCTCGAGACTTTGCTCGCGCTTTTCGCGGTAATTCTCGGCGTCGACCTGCACGCGCACGCGGTTCTTTTCATTGCCGCGGTTGATGCTGTAGTTCGTCAGCTGCTGGATGGCGTCCAGCGTTTCGCCGCGGCGGCCGATCAGCGCGCCGAGCTTCTCGCCCTCGAGATAGACCTTGTAGCGGCCCTTCTCGCTTTCGTAGACCTTGACCTCGGCGGCGGAATCCATGTGCTCAAGCAGGCCCTTGAGGAAGGTGCGGACCTGCTCGCTCTTCTCGTCATGGCATTCCTCGCCGAGCTCGACGGGCGCCTTGGGCTGCGGGGCGGGACGCTCCGGACGCTCGGCGCGCGGTGCGCGCGGTGCACGGTCCTCGCGGCGGGGACGATCCTTGCTTTCGCTGCGGGATGCGCCCGCGCTGCCGCTCTTTTTCTGAAGGACCTCAGGGGCGTACAGCGGTGCGGCGGGCTTGGGCTCCGCCTTCTTTTCGGGCTTGGGCTCGGCGGGCTTGACCGGCTCCTCCGGCTTGCCGTTGTCATAGCTCACGCGCACGCGCGCGGGCGAACTGCCGATCCCGAGGAAGCCGGTCTTCGCGCGCTCAAGGATCTCGACAGAGACATCGTCCCTGTCCAGCTTCAGCTGTGCGAGCGCGTTCTGGATCGCCTCGTCCTCCGTCTTGCCCGTTACATCAATAAACTCGATCATTCAGACAAGCTCCTTTTCTCAGTCACCGTAATGCTCGGGGTCGTAGGAACGGCCGCGCGCATAGGGACGGTCGCCGACGCGGCCATTCTCGCTGGTGCTGTTTTTCTTTTTTGTAGACTTTGCGGCCTGCTTTTCCGCGCGCTTTTCCTTCAGGCTCTTCTTCTCGGCCTCCTCGACAGCATACCTGCGCTGCTGCTCGCGGGCAGCCTCCATGCGGCGGACGCGGTCCTCGCGCTTCTGCTTTTCCTTTTCGCTGATCTCGTCCTCCATGTGGGACTTGTAATACTTCGTCAGCGCCTTTTCCTGCACGGCGTAGAGCAGCGAGTTGACGATCCAGTAAACGCCGAGGGCCGCGGGCAGCGTAAAGCCGATCCACAGCGACAGCAGCGGCATCGTCCACATCATCATGCGGGTGGAGCGGGCGGTGGGGTCGTTGCCCTGTGCGGAGACGTTGCCGGACATGGACACCTTGGACTGGATAAAGCTCAGCGCGGCGGAGATGAAGGGGATGAGCACAACGCCGATAACGGGCCAGCCGCCGGTGAAGAATTCCTTCCACACATCGCCGGGCATGACCGTGAGGTCAAGGCCAAGGAAGTTATAGTTGACGTTGATCAATCCGTCGAACTTGCCGGAGAACTCGGCAAAATTCTGGCTGATGAACTTGGCAAGGCCGATCTCCTCATAACCCACGCGCACGCTGTCGGCGTTGTAGCCGATGGTGGCAGCAAAGGCCGTGATCTCCGCGACAACGTCGCTCTTGATCAGCATGAAGCGGCTGAGCGGCTGGCGGATGATGGAATAGAGCGCGATGAGGATGGGGAAGGGCAGGAAGCTCCACAGGCAGCCGCTGGTGGGGTTCACACCCTCCTTGGCGTAGAGCAGCTGCATCTCCTCGTTCATGCGCTGGGGATTGTTGGCATATTTCGTCTGGATCTCCTTGATCTTGGGCTGGAAGAGATTCATGCGCATCATGCTCTTTTTCGACTTCATCTGGAAGGGGAGCGTGATGAGCTTCACGACGATCGTGAACAGCACCAGCGCCCAGCCGTAGGAGCCGGTCAGCTCATAGAACGTGCGCAGGATCCAGGCGAAGGGAACGCAAATGTAGTAGCCGATGGTTGAAAACATCTTTCGGTTTCCTCCGTGGTGTTAGTTTCGGTCACGGGACCGGGTCGTAGATCTTTCCGCCCCTGTAGAACGGATGGCATCGCATGATACGCCTGAACGCAAGCCAGCCTCCCTTGAGCGCGCCGTACTTCTCGATGGCCTCGAGCGCGTACTGCGAGCACGTCGGGATGAAGCGGCAGCAGGGGGGGCGATAGGGCGAGATCGCGCTGCGGTAGAACCGCACGAGCCAGAGCAGAAGCCTTTTCATGCCTCCCGCTCCCAAAGGCCGAGCTTTCCGCACGTTTTTTCAAACGCGCGCTTGAGCTCCCAGTAGTCGGCGTGCGCGGCGCGCGTGCGCGCGACCAGGATCACGTCGTAGCCCTGCTTCATCTTCCCCTGGCTGAGCCGGAAGATCTCGCGCAGGCGGCGGCGGACGCGGTTGCGCACCACGGCATGTCCGAGCTTTGTGCTCACCGTGACGCCGAGGCGGTTATGCCCGTAATGGTTCCTGCGGAAATACACCACAAGGCAGGACGAAACGCCGGATTTTCCTTTGGCGTACATCCGGCGGAATTCGTAATTCTGCTTGACGGTAGCGGTGCTTTTCACGCGTGCTCTCCCTGTTTTCGCGGCCTTTGCCGCATAGCCTCTAAGGGACGGCGATCGAAACAGGATCTCATCGGCCGTCCCTCATGGTGTTATCTGTATCATACGATAGGCAGTCAGCTCCCGCTCTCAGTGGGTGAGACGGGCGCGGCCGCGCGCACGACGGCGGGCAAGGACCTTGCGGCCGTTGGCGGTGGACATTCTCTTGCGGAAGCCGTGCTCCTTGGAGCGCTGGAGCTTCTTGGGCTGATAGGTGCGAGAAGTAGCCAT
>CAKTLG010000065.1 GCA_934572465.1 uncultured Oscillospiraceae bacterium | reverse complement strand
TTTTCGACCGCCGCGCGGATGAGCTCGTTGCCGGGGTCGGAGATGCAGGGCGTGCCCGCGTCGGTGATGACGGCGATATCCTTGCCGGAGGCGAGCTGCTCGATGAACCACTTCGCCTTGCCGTATTCGTTGAACTTGTGGTTGGCGCTCAGGCTGTTGCCGCGGATGCCGAGCTTGTTGAGCAGCACCACGCTGCGGCGGGTATCCTCGGCGGCGATGATGTCGGCGGTCGATAAAATCTCGCGTCCGCGCTCGGACATGTCGCGCGAGTTGCCGATGGGCGTTGCGACGATATAAAGGGTGCCGGTCGTTCTGGGCTCGTCCATAACTATCCTCCGATAAGCAAGCGTTTCGCATTATGAAGTCAGTATAGCTCATTTTTCCCCGCCTTGCAAGGCGGGAGCGGGCAGGAATTTCATTTGCTTTTTGCGCGTCGCACGGTATAATGGAGCATATCCCAGAGAAAAGGAGAGCTCTCATGAAAAAATACATCCGGCAGCTCGGCGCGTCGCTCTGCGCGGCCGCGCTGCTCATGACCTCCGCCGCCGCGCTCACCGTGGAGGAGGCGCGCGAGATCCTGCAGGACGGCTATGTCGACCGCCTGCCGGCGGCGGCGAAAAACGCGCAGACGCTCGAGGAGCTGTTTTCCTACACGGACGAATACACCTGCTACATGACCGCGCAGGAGTACGCGGATTTCCTCTCCTATGTGGAGAGCGAGGACCGCTTCGCCGGCATCGGCGCGGAGATCCTCTATACGGAGTCCGGCATCGAGATCGTGTCGGTGTTTGCGGGCGGCGGCGCGGAAAAGGCGGGGCTCCTCGCCGGCGACGTGATCGTCGCCATCGACGGGGCCGCCTGCGTGCCGGGAACGCCGGAGGCGCGCGAAAGTCTCCTCGGCGACGAGGGCACGCGCGTGACGGTCACGGTGCGCCGCGCGGACGGCAGCGAAAAGGACATCGCCATCACGCGCACGCTCGTCGTGCAGAAGAACACGAACGTCAGCGTATCGGACGGCGTGGGCTACATCGACTGTGACAGCTTCGGCTCGCAGACGGGGGCCTATTTTCAGGACGGCGTGCGCGGAAACAACAGCGCCGTCCGCGCGTGGATCGTCGATCTGCGCGGCAACAGCGGCGGACTGACCGACGCGGCGGTGACGGCCCTCGGCACGTTCACCGGCCCGGGCGAGTGCGCGTATTTCGTCGACCGTGACGGCACGGCCGCCCCGCTGCGCTATGACGGGAGCGATCTGACGGACAAGCCCGTCATCGTGCTGACGGACAGCGGCAGCGCA
Source organism: uncultured Oscillospiraceae bacterium (assembly GCA_934572465.1). Lineage (GTDB taxonomy): Bacteria > Bacillota > Clostridia > Oscillospirales > Oscillospiraceae > Hominicoprocola. The sequence goes on along the minus strand of CAKTLG010000065.1, from coordinate 2,459 downwards.
AGCGCGTCGGAGATCTTTGCCGGCGGCATCCTCGGCACCGGCGCGGGCATCGTCGTCGGCACGCGCAGCTACGGCAAGGGCGTGGCGCAGATCATTTACGACGGGACGAGCTGCCCGTATCTCACCGACGACGCCGTGAAGGTCACGGCGTACCGCTTCTACTGCGCGGGCGGCAGCACGACCGACCGCATCGGCGTCATCCCGACGCTCTATATCCCGCAGGGCTATGCGGCGGCGGCTGCGCAGCTCCTTGCGGGCGCAAAGCCCACAGACGGCAGCGCGTATCTGCGTCTGACGCTGAATGGGCACGACTTCTGCATCGTGCTTGCCGAGGCGCAGCAGCAGCGCGGAGCGCTGGAGGCCATCCTGTGCGCGCTCGCGCCGGACACGACGCTCTATTGGGGCGAAAACGGCGCGGAGGAGCGCGTCACGCCCGATCAGGCGCGCGAGAAATGCGGCGCGGCCGATGCGCGCATCGATTTTCTTGACGCAGCGGAGAGCGAATACGCATCGCAGATCAATGCGCTTGCGGCGTACCGCATCGTCTTCGGCGCGGACAGGCGCTTCCGTCCGAAGGACACGATGACGCGCGCGGAGGTCTGCGCGCTGCTCGCGCAGGCGCTGGACGTGTATTCGCTCGCGGACGGCAGCTTTACCGATGTGCCGGCGGACCGCTGGTACGCCCCCTCCGTGAACGCGATGGCGGCGCTGGGGCTTGTCAGCGGCGTGGGCGGCGGACGCTTTGACCCTGACGCGACGATGATGCAGGAGGAATTCATCACGGTGCTGGGACGCTTTGCGGAGTTTCTGGATCTGGACGCGCGGGAGTTCCTCAGCGAGCACCCGCTGGCTATTTTGCAGCCGCTCGAGCGGTATCAGGATTTTTCCTACTGGGCGATCCGCAGCGCGGAGCTGCTGACAAATTCCGTGACGGATGAAAACGGCAATGCGGTGACGATGTTCTGCACCGGTCTTGACGGCGTTGCGCCCAAGGCGCCGATCCTGCGCGAGCAGGCGGCCGCCGCGCTCTATAACACGCTGCGCGTGACGGGCGCGCTTTCCTACTGATATGTGGTACGTTTACATGCTCGCCTGTGCGGACGGCTCGCTCTACACCGGCACGGCGACGGATGTGGACAGGCGCTTCGCCGTGCATAAAAGCGGACGCGGGGCGAAGTACACGCGCGCTCACCCGCCCGTGGCGGTGGTATACCGCGAGGCGTGCGGGGACAAGGGCGCGGCGCTGCGGCGCGAGGCTGCCATCAAGAAGCTGCCGCGCACGAAAAAACTCGAACTGACGGAGGAAAACCGCGATGCGTGAAACGATCGTCGACCGCGCGTATGCCAAAGCGCTCCTGCCGCCGCGCAAGGCGGACGGGCACAAGGGCGACTTTGGCAAGCTGCTGATCCTCGGCGGCAGCGTGGGCTATACGGGCGCGCCGTATCTCGCGGCAAGCGCGGCGGTGCATTCCGGCTGCGGGCTCGTGTATCTCGGCGTGCCGGAGAGCATCTGGGCGGTCGAGGCGCAGAAGTGCGTGAGCGCGATGCCGTTCCCGCTGCCGGAGGCGGACGGAAAACTCTGCCTCGCCGCGCTCGACGGGATGCAGGATAAGCTCAGAAGCTGCGGCGTTCTGGCGCTTGGCCCCGGCCTTGGCCGCGGAAAAGAGACGGAGCAGCTCGTCCACGCGCTTTTATGGCAGGTGAAAGAGCCGCTGGTGCTGGACGCTGACGGCTTGAACGCCTTACAGGGCTGCACGGAAAGGCTGGACGCCCGCCGCGGGCGCGTGACGATCCTGACACCGCACGACGGCGAATTCGCGCGCCTGACCGGCAGAACGCTCCGGGAGATCGCGTCGGGCGAGCGGGCAGAGCTTGCAAGCCGCTTTGCCTGCGAGCACGGCTGCGTTCTGGTGCTCAAGGGGCACCGGACGCGCATTGCGCTGCCGGACGGGCGGATGCTCGTCAACACGAGCGGCTGCTCCGCGCTTGCAAAGGGCGGCAGCGGCGACGTGCTGACGGGGCTGATCGGCTCGCTGCTGTGCCAGGGCATGGACGCCGCGGGCGCCGCGGCGCTCGGCGTATGGCTGCACGGGCGCGCGGGCGAGCTGCTGGAGGCGGAGACGACAGCCTACTGCGCCGCGCCGGAGTCCCTGATCGCGCGGGGGCTTCCCGCGGCCTTCCGCGAGCTGGCGGAATAAGCATCGCGCCGCGAGGAACGGCGCGCACGGGAAAATGAAAAAAGGAAGCGGACGGCCCGGCAGGGCGTCCGCTTCCTTTTTGTGCAAAGAGGGGAAAGCTTACTTCTGGAGCTTGTTGGGATCGCTTGCGTGCTTGACGACGAGACCCGTGAGCGCAAAGAGCGCGATGGCGTTGGGGATGACCATGAGGTTGTTGAACATATCGCTCAGCTCCCAGACGAGGTCGTTGGACATCATCGTGCCGAGGAAGATGAACACGAG
>CAKTLG010000064.1 GCA_934572465.1 uncultured Oscillospiraceae bacterium | reverse complement strand
AGCTTGTACATTTCTTGTACTTGTACCAGCCTGTGAGCCTCAAAACAGCGCGATTTTACCTCAATGTTGTACTCCCTGAAACTTGTACGATTTTGCGCAATCAGTATAACGCATTGCCGTTCCAAAAGCGAAAAAGATATGCCAAAGGCGATGAATGATGGGGGATATATGGCGTCGGCAAGGATGCGTCTTAGCGCCACTTCAGGCGAGCGAAGGCGAAGGTAAAAGAGAGGGAGCCGCGGCTCCCTCTCTTTTTGTTCGCTGTCTGTCCCCTCAGTGCAGGATGAAATCCATATAGACGGGATTATGATCGGAATAGCGATAGCCCGCGTCGAGCGCGGCGGCGCTGACAGGCTCGACGTTGTCCGAGACGAGAAAGCCGTCGACCGTCACGCGGAAGCTCGTTTCGATGTTATAGGGCTCGTTCGCCGTGCGGCAGGTGGCGACGGGAGCCTCCGCGTCAAACGGCGCGACGAGCGTGAGCCCATCGGGGATCGTGCCCTCGGGGATGGGCTGCGCCCAGGTCTCGTTTTCGCCGTCCTGCACGCCGAAGACTTCCGCGGAGTTGCCCAGCAGGTCCTTGTTGAAGTCGCCGCCGGCAACGCAGTAGTTGCCGCTTTCGTACTCCGCAAGCATATCGGCGCAGAGCATCTCAAGCTGCTCGGTGGCAATGGCGCCGTCGGACGTGTAGGCCGAGAGATGGAGATTATAGAGCACCAGCTCCCTGCCGTTCGCCGCAGGGATGCGGCTGGCGCTGTAGCAGCGGTCAAGGTCGACGAGCTTCATAAAGCCCTGCTCGATCGGCAGCGAGCGGCGCACGGCGGATGAGATCGGATGGCGCGAGAGCGTCAGCATACCGGAGCGGTTCGCGCCGTGCGGGGCGAGGAGCGGATAGAAGAGGTAGGGGCTGTCGTAGTTCTGTGCAAAGACCGCTTCGGCCTCGCGCCCGTCCATCGCGCGCACGATATAGGCGCGTTCGTCGACGTGCCAGCTGCGCGTGCCGTCCACGTCGACCTCCTGAAAGAGCGCAAAATCGGGCGTGAGGTCGGCGATGAGCGCAGCCTCGCCGGTCACGTTTTCGCGCACGGCGTCGGCGCTGCGGGCGCGGCTCTCTGTGCCGCCGTCCATGAAAAAGCTGTAATCGTCGCTGTATGCGCCGAAGCCGATGTTGGCTGACGAGACGCGGTAAACGGTCCCCGCTTCCACCGCCCCCTCCATCGGAAGGGCGGTCTCGCCGCCGGCCGTTTGGCTGCGGATGGAAAGCTCTCCCACCTCGAGCGTCTGCCGGTCCTCCACGCGGTAGTAGGCGGCAAAGACATAGATGACGTAAGCGAGCACGATCAGAACGAGCGTCAGCAGTACGCCGAGCGCGATCTTCAGCGGTTTTTTCATAAGAGACTTCCTTTCCGAAGCGGAGATTATATCGGTATTCTGCCACAGCGGGCGCAAAAAGGCAAGAGAAAAAGCGGTTGACGCTCAGATGCAAAGCGGCTATACTGAAACTGTATCGCTATCGCTGCGAGCGCCCCTGCGCCGCGCAGTCACCAGCGTCCAACCCACCGGCATACGATGAAGCAGAAATGTGCTTTGTGGGAGGGGAAGCCATGTGTGAGCTGTTTGTGGAGGGCGGGGAGCGCCTCTGCGGTGAACTGAGGATACAGGGCTCGAAGAACAGCGTGCTGCCGATCCTGGCGGCGACGCTTTTGTGCGCGGACACCTGCTGCATCGAGAATTGCCCGCGATTGCGGGACGTGGAGGCGTCCATCGCCATTTTGCGCAACCTCGGCTGCTGCACGCACTGGGAGGGCGACGCGCTGGTGGTCGACACCGCGCGGATGGATCGTGCGGCCGTGCCGGACGCGCTGATGCGCGAAATGCGCTCGTCGGTCATTTTTCTCGGCGCGATCCTCGCGCGATGCAGGGAGGCGTCCATCTGCTATCCGGGCGGCTGCGAGCTTGGCCCGCGGCCGATCGACCTGCACCTCGGCGCGCTGCGCGCGCTGGGCGCGGAGATCATCGAGACCGGCGGCGAGCTGCGCTGCGGCGGACACGCGCTGCGCGGCACGGACGTCTATCTGCCGATGCCGAGCGTCGGCGCGACGGAAAATGCCATCCTCTGCGCCTGCGGCGCAGAGGGGACGACGACGATCTACAACGCCGCGCGCGAGCCGGAGATCGTCGATCTGCAAAGCTTTATCAACGCCATGGGCGGCAACGTCCGCGGCGCGGGCGGCTCGATCATCACGGTCGAAGGAGGGCGGGCGCTGCATGGCGGACGTTACCGCATCATCGCCGACCGCATCGTGGGGGCGACGTATCTGTGCGCCGCGGCCGCCTGCGGCGGAGAGGTGCGGCTGCGCGGCGTCGACCCGAGGCCGCTGTCCACGGTCTCCGGCGCGCTGTGCGAGGCCGGCTGCTTTGTCAAAAGCGGCGAGGATGAGGTCGTGATCCAGAGCGGCGGCAGCCTCAGATCCATCCGCCCTGTGCGCACCGCGCCCTATCCCGGCTTTCCGACGGACGCGCAGCCTGTGCTGATGGCGGCGCTCTTGAAGAGCGAGGGCAGCACCGTGTTTGTGGAGAACATCTTTGAAAACCGCTATCGCCATGTCGACGAGCTTGCGCGCATGGGCGCGGAGGTCCGCGTCGCGGGGCGCGTGGCCGTGGTCACGGGGCGGAGCGCGCTGCACGGCGCGCGCGTCAAATGCACCGACCTGCGCGCGGGCGCGGCGCTGGTGCTGGCGGGGCTTCAGGCCGACGGGCTGACGCGCATTTCACGCATTGAACACATCGACCGCGGCTATGAGAGCATCGAGCGCGACCTCGGCGCGCTGGGCGCGCATATTCGGCGGGAGGACGCTACATAGAGGAAAAGGGCAGGAACGGCATGACGGCAAGGCGCAGAAACAGAAGACGCAGGCGGGGAAGGGCATCTTTCCCGCTCAAGCTGCTTGGCCTGCTCGTCGTGCTGGCCGCCGTGGTCGGCGCGCTGACGATGTTTTTCCGCATTGATACGATCGTGGTAGAGGGCGCCGAGCGCTATACGGACGAGCAGATCATTGCGGCCTCCGGCGTGCAGACAGGCGACAATCTGGTGCTTTTGAACAAGTACCGCGTCAAGCAGGCGGTGTTCGACGCGCTGCCGTATGTGGAGACCATCGCCATCAGCCGCGGCTATCCCAACGCGCTTATCCTGTCGGTGACGGAATGCACCGCGGCCGCCGCGCTGCCGGGAGACGGCGGCGTATGGCTCATGAGCAGCGGCGGCAAGCTGCTTGAGCAGACCGCGCGCGCGGACAGCGGCTGCGTCAGCGTGACAGGCTGCACGCTCGACGCGCCGGCAGCCGGCAGCGACGCCGTCTTCGCCGAGGAGGACTCCTATAAGCTCGATCGGCTGCTCGTGCTCGTGCAGGAGGCGGAGGCGGGCCGCCAGCTCGACCGCATCGGCGAGATCGACCTCAGCGACGGCGGGCACATCACCCTCACCTATGACGGCCGCTTTACCGTCAAGCTTCCGTGGGACGCTGACGCGAGCCGCGTTTTCCGCGCCGTTCAGGAGGTCGTCTCCGAGGTGGAATCGAACCAGAAGGGCGAGATCAACCTGATGAATCTCTCGACGGAGGGGCGCATCTACTTTATCGAAAAAGGCTGAAAAGCGGCGCAAAAAAGTTGGCGGAAATGCCGGATAGCTATTGACCCCGCGCGAAAACCGTAATACAATAATTTAGATAGCAAATACCTGATTTTGTGGCGCTTGCGGCCGCGAGCGCCTTGCCCATACAACAGATAGCAGGAGGAACCGACATGGCATTCGGATTGGAGACCGGCCCTGAAAACGTAGTCAAGATCAAAGTCATCGGCGTTGGCGGCGGCGGAAACAACGTGGTCAACCGCATGGTGCGCTCCGGCGCGCGCGGCGTCGATTTTGTCGCAGTCAACACGGACAAGCAGGCGCTCAATGTGTCTGCCGCCACCTATAAGATCCAGATCGGCGAAAAGCTGACGCACGGTCAGGGCGCGGGCTCCGACCCCGAGGTCGGCCGCAAGAGCGCCGAGGAGAGCCGCAACCAGATCGCCAAGGCGCTTGAGGACACCGACATGGTCTTCATCACCGCCGGCATGGGCGGCGGCACCGGCACGGGCGGCGCGCCCATCGTCGCCGAGATCGCGCGCGAGGCGGGCATTCTGACCGTCGGCGTCGTGACCAAGCCCTTCGGCTTTGAAGGCCGCCGCCGCATGACGCAGGCGGAAGCCGGCATCGAGGAGCTCAAGACCAAGGTCGACTCGCTCGTCATCATCCCGAACGAGCGCCTCAAGCACGCGACCGACCAGAAGATCACCTTTGCCAACGC
>CAKTLG010000063.1 GCA_934572465.1 uncultured Oscillospiraceae bacterium | reverse complement strand
CCGCGGCAACGCGGCGCGTAGATAGATGACTGTCAAATACAGAACCCGGCTTACAGTTTTGCTCGCGCAAAATATGAGAGGGACGGCGTAAACACGCCGTCCCTCCCGTTTTTTATTTTTCGCCGTAAAGCCTCGCTTCCACATAGGTCATCATGCGGTTGTTCTGCCAGCCGCAGCAGGCGAACGCCACAAGCCCCGATAAGCCGCTAAGCCAGGGCTTTCCGCAAAGCTGCGGCAGAACGAATGCCATGACCGTAAGGAGCGCAAGCAGCACAAAAAGCGCAATGTGCTCCTTTCGCCACTTTTGAATAAGCCAACGGCGCCTTTCATCCACGGAAAACGCGCTCTCCTTTACGGCCGCGACGAGCGTTTCGTCCGCCTTTTCACGGAAACGTTCATCCGTCAGCCGCTCTCCTGCGAGCAGTTCGCTGACACTGACACCAAAAATCTGCGAGAGAAGACAAAACGTTTCGATATCCGGAAGATACGTTCCCGTCTCCCAGCGTGAGACCGTTTTGTTCGTCACGCCGAGCTTCTCCCCCAGCACCTCCTGCGTCAATCCCGCATCGCGGCGCAGCGATGCGATAAATTTTCCGATCTTTCCCTGATCCATACCGTTCACCTCCGGGTAAAACAATAGCACAGGGGAAGAACGCTGTCTTCCCCACAAACCGCGAATCTCTTGAAACGCAGAAAAAGCGGCGCAGACGCGCCGCTTTTTTCCATCGTAAATTTATTCGACTTCCTTCTTGCCGATGCGGATCAGGCGCACGACCACCGGGCTGAGCACCACATTGAACAGCAGCTCAAAGAGGAAGTTGCCGCCGATCAGAACGTAAAGGATATAGCTGCCGACATCGGCATAGCCCATGGCCTCTCCCCAGCCGATGATGGTCTCCATGAAGAAGAAATTGCAGCCAAGCAGGAAAATGCCCGTGTTGACGACGGGGCAGACAACAGCAGCCGCGATCACGGCGAGCGTGCGGTTTTTGTCCTCCAGCGCCTTGTAAACAAGACCGGCAAGAAGACCGGCCAGCGCGCCCTTGAGGAAAACCGTCAGGATCGTGCCGAGCGCGTTGACGCTGAGAAATGCGGCGGCGTCGCCGCTGACAAGCACAACGAGGCCAAAGATGAAGCCGAGCCACGCGCCGGCGCCCGCACCATAGAGCGCCGCGCCGATCACGACCGGCACGAGCACGAGCGAAATGGAGAAGGGGCCGAACTTGATGAAGCTGCCGAGCAGCTGCAGCACGATGACGATGGCCGTGAACAGACCGAGGCCGACGATCTTCTGCGTGTTGGTGTTGGGATGATTGCTCATAGAGGGTCTCCTTTCGTTGAGGCCGCAGTTCCCTGTCCTGCGGCCGACGGCTGCTCCGGCTGCCGCCGGTATCGCAGCAGGCTGATTTGTCTTTCGTTTGCGGACATATTTGCGGCATGATGTCGCTGCCGCGCGTCCCGATGCATCATAACAGACTCTTGCAGCGATTGCAAGCAGAAGTTTCCGCACAGCGCCGCTTTCGGCAGTTTTACACGAGCGCGCTCAGCCATCGCGCGCCGTCCATATCCATATTGCCTGTCGCGGCAGGCAGCCGGAGGTGCGGCGGTGTGAAAAAGGATCGAGGTCGATGCGTCGCATACTGGCCTCGATCCGGTTTTAGCATTGGCAGATCAGTCCTGGTCCCAGTTGTGGTAGGTGTTCTGCACGTCCTCGTTGTCGTCGAGCATATCGAGCAGCTTTTCCATGTTCTTGATGTCCTCGTCGCTCTCGAGCTTGACATAGGTCTGCGGGACAAGGCTGATGTCCGCGCTGACGAAGGCATAGTTCTTCTCCTCCAGCGCCTTGACCACGTCGTTGAACGCGTCGGGATCGGTCGTGATCTCGAACACATCGTCCTCAGCGTTGAAATCGTCCGCACCGGCATCCAGCGCGTCCATCATCACAGCGTCCTCGTCATAGTCGCCGTCCTCGTTGTCGATCACGATGACGCCCTTGCGGTCGAACGACCAGCTGACGCAGCCCTGCGCGCCCATGCCCTTGCCGTATTTATCAAAATAGTGGCGAACCTCCGGCGCGGTGCGCTGGCGATTGTCGGTCAGCGCCTCGACGATAACGGCCACGCCGCCGGGGCCGTAGCCCTCATAAGTAACGGACTCGTAGTTGTCGGTATTGCCGGAGCCGAGCGCCTTGTCGATGGTGCGCTTGATGTTGTCGTTGGGCATGTTGGCAGCCTTGGCCTTGGCGATAACGGTCGCAAGGCGGGAGTTATTGTTGGGGTCGCCGGAGCCGCCCTGCTTGACGGCGACGATGATCTCCTTGGCGATCTTGGTGAAAGCGGCGCTGCGCTTGGCGTCAGCCGCACCCTTCGTCTTCTGGATATTGTGCCACTTGGAATGTCCGGACATAGTGTGATCTCTCCTTACAGATAATATTGGATGACGTCTCTGTGCGACGTCGAAACTACGGCTTGGATCTCGGGGAAATGCGCCTTGAGGTAACGCACGATCGCGGGACAGACAACATTCTCCGTCGGAAAGTGGCCCGCGTCGATCAGGTTGATGCCATGCGTGTCGAGAAAATCGTTGTAGCGCAGATCGCTCGTGACGAACGTGTCGCAGCCCTGCGCGATGGCCTGCGGGATATACTCCCCGCACGCGCCGCCGCCGACGGCCACACGATACACTCGTCCGCCGCCGTTGCGATAACGCAGGCCACCACAGCCGAGTAATTCTATCACATCCCGCAGGAACTCTTCAAGCCCTTTTTCGCAGGAAAGTGTGCCGATGCGTCCGATTTTTTCATCATTGAGCGGAAAAGCATCGTTCAGCCCCAGCGCTGCCGCCAGACAGTCATTCACGCCGCCGTCCGCGGCGTCCAGATTCGTATGCATGCAGACGGCGGAAATGTCGTTCTTTACGAGCATCGTCAGCAGACCGCCAAGGCGCGTGTCGGGCCGCAGCGTCTGCATCTCGCGCTCGTGCCAGCGCACGTTCATCACCGGATGATGCGAAACGATAAGCTGCGCGCCAAGGTCGATCGCCTCCTGCACGACGCGCTCGGTGATGTCGAGCGCAGCGAGAACGCGCGTGACCTCGCGCTCCGGGTCGCCGACGAGATGGCCGACGTTGTCCCAGTCCATCGCAAGCTCGCGCGGCGCCCAGTCAAAAAGGGACTGCTCGATCTCATGTACGGTCGCCATGCTCCCACTCCCTTCTCCGTTCCTCCAGCTCTTCCACGAGCCGCTGCAAATGCGCGATGCGCGATGCTCTGTCCGCAAGCGACGAAACGGCAAGCCCGTCCGCCGTCCGCTTGAGCTTTGCAAGGTGCTGCGATAGATACTCGCCGTAAAGCGGATCGCCGTTCAGCAGAAGGCCGGTGAGCGCATCAGCCTCGCTGAGCGTCCGCTGCTCCGCCCCGCCGGTCACGCAGAAAACAACATAAAGCTGCTCCTTGTCGCGCACGAGCGTTTCGCCTAAAAAACGGAAGCCGTTTTCACTGAGCCAGCGGCGCAGCTGCGGCACCTTCGTCTGCGGCTGCAAAATGAGCGTGTGCGCGCCGTCGCGCGTCCATGGCGCGGCGGCGAGGATGCCGATGATCGTTTCCCCGCCCATGCCGGCGATGGCGACGGTGTCGCACTCCTCCGGCGCGATCCGCGCAAGACCCGGGCAGAGACGGAAATCAATGTGCGCCGTTACGCCGTATCCCGCGGCGGTCGCGCGCGCGTGATCGAGCGGCGCGCGGTTGATGTCCGAGGCGATGGCGCAGGCGATGCGCCGGCGCTGCAAGAGCCAGACGGGGAGATAACCGTGATCCGTGCCGACATCGGCAAGGCGCGCGCCCTCCGGCACGAGCGCCGCGATACATGCAAGGCGCGGCTGAAGCTGCAATTCCTTCGATCTCTCCATGGTCATCCTCCTCCCTCCGACCGAACAAGACGCATACGGATGACCGTATGCGTCCTTTTCTTATTCCTTGGCAGGCTTGTTGGCTTCCTCGTTGACAAGGGCCAGCAGCTTGTCCACATCGATCCCATGGACCATGCAGGCTTCCTCCACCGTCTCACCGCGGGAGCTGGGGCAGCCCAGACAGTGCATGCCGATGGACAGGAAGATCGGCGCGGTCTGCGGGGCAACATCAAGAATGTCGCCGATGATGGTATCACGCGTGATCTCGATCATAAATGCTTCACCTCCGTGAAATAGTTTACCGCCGATAGTTTACCCCATTTTTCTCGTTTTTTCAATAGCCTGCGCAAAAAAAGAAAGAGGCGTCCTGTAGGACTACAATAGATCTTGGACAAGAGAATAAAAAGATATGAGGAATAGGGTCTCATGTGCTAAAGTTAAGCTA
>CAKTLG010000062.1 GCA_934572465.1 uncultured Oscillospiraceae bacterium | reverse complement strand
GAGACGGAAAAGGAGGCCGACGTCGTGCCGAACCTGATGATCGGCTTCGGCATCGACCAGATCCAGGCGGAATACGTCGCCGAGATCAAGCTGCGCAACATCAACCGCGAGTATATCCTCAAGAGACTGGAGGAGACGGAATCGCTCGAAGCCGAGATCGAGGATCTCGAGGATACGCTCGCGCGCCCGTCCCGCATCCGCAAAATCATCATCACGGAGCTTGAGGACGTGCGCAAAAAGTATGCCGAGCCGCGCCGCACGGGCATCGTCTACGACTTTGCCGAGGACGCGGAGATCGAGGAGGAGCCGGTGGACGACTATCCCGTCACGCTCTTTCTGTCGCGGCACGGCTATTTCAAGAAGATCACGCCCCAGTCGCTGCGCATGTCCGGCGAGCAGAAGTTCAAGGAGGACGACGCGCTCAGCGCGAGCGTGGAGAGCACGAACGCCGCCGAGCTGATGTTCTTCACCGACCGCGCGCAGGTCTATAAGACCCGCGCGAGCGAATTTGACGACGGCAAGGCGAGCCAGCTCGGCGATTACCTGCCCGCCAAGCTCGGCATGGACGAGGGCGAGAGCGCCGTCGGCATGGTGCTGCCGGGGGATTACAGCGGCTATATGCTCTTCTTCTTTGAAAACGGCAAGGCCGCAAAGGTGGAGCTGTCCGCCTATCGGACGACCTCCAACCGCCGCCGCCTGACCGGCGCCTACAGCGATAAAAGCCCGCTGCGGGGCATACTGTACGTGAAGGAGGACCGCGAGATCGCCGTTTATTCGACCGAGCCGCGCGTGCTCATTGTGAATACCGCGCTGCTGGGCGTGAAGACCACGCGCACGACGCAGGGCGTCGCGCTGCTGACGCTCAAGAAAAAGCACACGCTTGACTGTGTGCGTCTGCCGGAGGAGACCGGCATCGCCGACCTTGCCCGCTACCGCGGCCGCAGCATCCCCGCGACGGGCGCGCTGCTCAGGACCGAGGACAGCGACGACAAGCAGCTATCGCTCATATGAGGGTGAGAGAGCATATGGGCGGATCCTGAGAGAGCCTTTTTGAGAGAGTTTGTGAGGAGAGAGCTATGAAAAAGAAGACTCTGCGCGCGCAGGCGCGCAGCTACGTGACCGTTACGCTGGCCTGCGTGCTCTACGCGCTGTCGTTCGACTGGTTCTATGCGCCAAACGCCTTTACCGTCGGCGGCTTTACCGGTATCGCGCAGATCATCAACTTCTTTATCCCCGCGCTGCCCGTCGGCATCATGGTCATCGTGCTCAATGTGCCGCTGTTTGCGGTGGGATTGAAGAAGTTCGGCTTCGCGTTTTTGTGCAAGTCGATCTACACGATGGCCGTCAGCTCCATCCTGATCGACGTGATCGCCGCCATCCATGAGTTTGCGCCCATGGATCCGCTGCTCGCCTGCCTGTACGGCGGCGTGACGCTCGGCGTCGCCTCGGGCCTCATCTTCCGCGAGGAGGCTACCACGGGAGGCTCTGAGCTGGGGGCGTGGATCGTGCGCTCGCACGTCGAGCGGCTGTCGATCGGCAACGTGTGCCTGTGCATCGACCTGACGATCATCCTGCTCTACGCGGCGGTGTTCAGGAGTCTCAACAACGCGCTTTACGGCGCGCTGGCGCTCTATATCACGACGAAGGTGCTCGACCTTGTCGTTTACGGGCAAAACACCGCCAAGCTCGCCTATATCATCAGCGACCACTATGAGGAGATCACGCGGGAGATCCTGCGCCGCGACATGGGCGTCACGCTGCTTGACGGCAAGGGCGGCTACACGGGGCAGGAGCGGCCGCTGCTGTTCTGCGCCATCCGCAAAAAAGAGGTGGTGTCCATCAAGCGCTATATCAAGCAGCTCGATCCCGACGCGTTTTTTATTGTATGCGACGCAAGCGAAGTTCTCGGCGAGGGCTTCGGCGAATATAACCCCACGGGACTTTAAGATTTCAGCTTTGGCAAGCAGGAGGTAAGAATATGGACTTTACGGCAGTGAAGAAAAATCTTGAAGCACGCGGCTTTGCCGTGTCGGCCTTTGCGACGGCGGCAGAAGCGGCGGACTATCTCAACGCGCAGATCGACGGCGCGAGCGTTTCCTTCGGCGGCAGCATGACGCTTGCGCAGATGGGGCTTTTTGAAAGTCTCGGCAAGCACAACGCGATCTACAGCCACTGGAACGTGCCGGACGGCATGAACGCTGACGAGGTGCGCGAGAAGGCCGCGGTCTGCGAGCACTATCTGCTCTCGGCCAACGGCCTTGCCGAGACGGGCGAGATCATCAACATCGACGGCACTGGCAACCGCGTGGCGTCGTCGCTGTTCGGGCACAAAAAGGTCTGGTTCGTCGTGGGACGCAACAAGCTCGCGCCGACGTACGACGAGGCGCTCTGGCACGCCCGCAACGTCGCCGCGCCGAAAAACGCACAGCGCCTCGGCGTGAAGACGCCGTGCGCCGTCAGGGGCGACCGCTGCTATGACTGCAAAAGCCCCCAGCGCATCTGCCGCGGCCTTGTTGTGCTGTGGGAGGCGATGCGGAGCTGCGAGACGGAGGTCGTGCTCGTCGACGAGGAGCTGGGCTATTAAGGAAAAACGCCTGAGGGGAGGGGAGCGCCATGAAAAAGCGAATACTGCCGATACTGACGCTCTGCCTGCTGCTTACGGGCTGCGGCAACGTGGTGCTTGAGCGCAGCTACTCGGTCTCCGCGCCGCACAGCGAGGTCTACTGGGAGAACGAGAACGCGGATACCCTGCGCGCCGACAGCTATCAGGATCTTGTCAACGCGCTGCTGCTGCTGCTTGGCGAGCACAGCGAGGAGGGCGCCGTGCGCATCTACAACAGCGGCGAGGACGCCGCCGCGATGGCGGAGCAGGCCTGCCGCGAGGTGCAGGACGAGACGGCGCTGGGCGCGTATCTGCTGGAGTACATCAGCTATACCGGCGCGCAGGAGCACGGCTTTTATGAGATGCAGGTGCGCCTTGGCTACCGCCGCACGGCGGAGGAGCAGGCGGACATCATCACCGCCACGAGCACCGAGGCGCTGCCGGATCTGCTCCGCCTTGCGGCGGCGCGGGAGGGCGGCAGCCGCATCGCCATCCGCTTCGGCTACTTTACGACCGGCCGCGACGGCCTGCGCGAGATGGTCGCGGCCGCGCAGCAGGAGCTTGCGCCCGAGAGCGCGGAGCCGTGGCAGGTGTACTTCTACCCCGATACCGACGATGTCGGCATCGTGGAGGTCGTGCTGGACGCCGCCGCGCCGCAGGACTGAAGAATGCATAAAGGAACGGAGGGGACCCGAGAGGGTCCCCTCCGTTCCTTTTATCAGGAAGAGGTCGGAAGCATCAGGAAAGAATGGCACGGTCGCTGGCGAACTCGTCGCCGCTGGCCTTGGTGAACTGCTCGAGCAGGTCGGCCACGGTCAGCTTCCGCTTGTCCTCGCCAGCAATGTCGAGGATGATGCGGCCTTCGTGCAGCATGATGAGGCGGTTGCCGTACTGGATGGCGTCGCGCATGTTGTGCGTGATCATCAGCGTGGTGAGCTGATTTTCGCGCACGATGCGGTCGGTCAGCTCCATGACCTTGGCGGCGGTCTTGGGGTCGAGCGCGGCAGTGTGCTCGTCAAGCAGCAGCAGCTCGGGGCGCTTGAGCGTTGCCATCAGCAGCGTGAGCGCCTGACGCTGGCCGCCGGAGAGCGTGGAGACCTTGGTGGACAGGCGGGACTCGAGCCCAAGGCCCAGATCGCCGAGCTTTTTGCGGTATTCCTCGCGCTCCTCCTTCGTCACGCCCCAGGAAAGGCCGCGCCGCTGGCCGCGGCGGGCGGCAAGGGCGAGGTTTTCCTCGATCTGCATCGAGGGGGCGGTGCCCATCATGGGATCCTGAAAGACGCGGCCGATGAATGCCGCGCGCTTGTGCTCGGGGAGATTTGTCACGTCCTTGCCGTCGATGAGGATCCTGCCGGAGTCGACGAGGAACGTGCCTGCCGTCGCGTTGAGCATCGTGGACTTGCCCGCGCCGTTGCCGCCGATGACGGTGACGAAGTCGCCGTCGTGCAGCGTCAGGCTCAGGCCGCGGAGGGCGGTCTTTGCGTTGATGGTGCCGGGGTTGAAGGTTTTATGGAGATCGATCAGCTCAAGCATGTTCGCTGCCCCCTTTCTGCGCCTTGCTGTGGAACATCTTGCCCTTCCAGTAGGGAACGGCGAGGAAGACCGCCACGATCAGCGCCGTGACGAGCTTGAGGTCGTTGGTGTTGAGACCGAACTGAAGCGTGATCTGGAGCACGATGTAGTAGATGATCGCGCCGATGGAAACGGCAAACAGCTTAAGGCCGAAGTTGACGAAGAGCTTGCCGAAGATGACCTCGCCGATGATGACGGCGGCAAGGCCGATGACGATGGCGCCGCGGCCCATCTGCACGTCGCTCGAGCCCTGATACTG
>CAKTLG010000061.1 GCA_934572465.1 uncultured Oscillospiraceae bacterium | reverse complement strand
CCGCGGAACAGTCGTTATCTTACCACCCCTTCCCTACTTTGTCAACACCTTTTTTCCTTTTCTCTCAAACTTTTTTCGCAGGCGGATGTCAGAAGGAATTTTGGCAGGCCTCTCCCGCCTTTTTCCGCTTTATCCCTCTTTTGCGCCGCGCCTTTTCCGCTTTTTCGCGCCGGCGTGCGAAAAGGGCTTGCAAAGCGGCGGGAAGTGTGCTATAAGAATAGGACTTTGACAAATCCAAGGAAGAAAGGGGCGTGAGCGCACATGGCGCATACCGCCGCGCTCGATATGACGGAGGGACGTCTCAGCCGTCATATCGTGCACTTTTCCCTGCCGTTGATGTTCACCAACCTGCTGCAAATGCTCTTCAGCATGACCGACCTTGCGGTCGTCGGGCGCTTTTCGAGCGCCGCGGCCATGGGCTCGGTCGGCTCCACCTCCACGCTCGTATTTCTGTTCACGGGCTTTCTCATGGGACTTGGCAGCGGCGTAAACGTGCTCGTCGCCATCCACTTCGGCGCGCGCAGCGAGCGGAACGTGCGCGAATCGGTCCATACAGCGGCGCTCGTGTGCCTGATGGCCGGCATCCTTATTCTGGCGCTGGGGCAGTTCTTCTCCCGCCCGCTGCTTGAGCTGCTGGGCACGCGCCCCGACCTGCTCGACGGTGCGGCCCTCTATATGCGCATCTACTTTCTCGGTATGCCCGCCGCCGCGCTCTATAACTTCGGCAACGCGGTCTTCAACGCCGTGGGCGACACAAAAACGCCGCTGATCTACCTCTCCGTCGCCGGCGCGCTGAATGTCGCGCTCGATCTGATCTTTGTCATCGGCTGCGGCATGGCGACCGACGGCGTGGCTTGGGCCAGTATGCTCTCGCAGTGCGTTTCCGCCCTTCTCATCGTCCGCGCGCTCATCAAAAGCGACGATCTCTACCGCCTTTCGCCGCGCGAGCTTCATATATATAAAGATAAGGCGATGCACGTGCTCGCCATCGGCGTGCCCGCCGGACTGCAAAACGCCATCTTTTCCGTGGCGAACCTTTTTATTCAGGCAGGCGTCAACTCCTTCAGCACCGTCGTGGTCGAGGGGAACTCCGCCGCCGGCAACGTCGACAACCTCGTCTACTCCGTGATGAACGCGTTTTACATCGCCTGCTCCAGCTTCGTCGGGCAGAACTACGGCGCAGGAAAGCCGGAGCGCGTGCGCAAAAGCTATTTCCTCACGCTGGGCTACTCCGCGCTCGCCGCCGCCGTGCTCGGCGGACTGTTCCTGCTGTTCGGACGGCAGTTCCTCTCGCTGTTCTCGCCGGAGACCGCCGTGATCGAGGCGGGCATGGAACGCATCGCCGTCATGTGCTTTTCGTTCCCCGTCTCTGCGCTGATGGACTGCACCACCTCCGCCTCGCGCGGTTTGGGCAAAGGGCTTGTGCCGATGGTCTTCGTTTTCTTCGGCTCCTGCGTGTTCCGCGTGGCGTGGATCTACACGGTGTTCGCCTATTTTCACACGCTGGGATCGCTGTACCTGCTCTATCCGTTCTCTTGGCTCATCACCGGCGCGGCTGAGATCGCGTACTTCTTCTACTGCTACCGAAAATACGTCAGGCCCATGGGCGAGCGGGCGCCGTCCTGCTGAAGATGTGCAAAGAGGGATCGCTCTCATTCGAGAATGATCCCTCTTTTTTTGCATTTTTGCAGGCCCGCCGGTTTACAGTCTCTGCACCGCCGCAAGCATCCGGTTTTTATACGCCGCTCTGCCCGTGACCTCCTCGAGCACCGTGAGCTCCTCCGGCAGCGCCGCATCCTCGCCATAGGCGAAAAGCACGGCCTTGTCCGTGCAGAACGGATAAACGTCGATCTCGCAGCGGTGGTCGCGGTAGACGAAGCGATACTTCGTCTTGCGCACGGGCGCGAGCGCCGTGTCGCGCTCAAGAAGATACCGCTCGTACTGCTTTTCGGAGATGGGCTTTTCCGTGTCCCACTTCGTCCCGTCCGGCCGCAGATGCTTTTCCGTGTAGAAGTACAGCCTCTCCGCGCCGCTCCCCTGACGGCGCACGCGCCGCTCGATATTCGGATTCGTCAGCACCAGATAGGTCTGCGTCATGTCGATGGCGGCGGCGCGGTGCTCGCGCGCAAAGGCCGCCATATCCGGCATGGCGACGAGATACTTGCGCTTTTTCGCCATCGGCTCCACCTCGCCGACGGCGCGGTAGATCTCGCGCAGCGCGCGCTCGATCTTGTTGCCGAAGTTCACGTCATTGTCGATGATGCGCAGATTCGGATGCCTGCTCCACGCGCGCAGCGTGCGGTCGTCCATCTCGCGGGCGTACTCGATCGATTCCGTGCGCGCGGCGTTGCCGAGGTCATAGGCAAACTCCGCGCCCTTGGCGCAGGTGATGAGATGGAGCACCATGTCATAATTTTTGAGCACGCTCTCCTCCGTGCGCCCGTCGAAGCGGGCGAGGATCTGCGCGTACTCCTCGTCGGAGACATAGGCCTTGTTGTCCATCAGCGCGCGGTCGTAGAGAACGAGAACGTTCTCCTCCGGCACGAGCTGCGCCGCCTCCAGCGCAAGCTTTTCCTTGTGCAGCTGGTCGGCCACGACGAAGTCTTGGAATTCCAGCATCGACATGCACCCGCCGAACGGCTTGATGCCAAAGCCCGAGATCAGCTCCGTCGCCGTCTCGGGGATGGTGATGACGCGCCAGCCATCCTCCTGCTTGAATTCCTTGAGGACGCGGCTGACGAGCGTGGTCTTGCCCGCGGCGGGGCCGCCGGTGAGAACGATCCTGACGACGCGCTTGCTCATAACGTATCTTCCTTTCCACTGAAGAGATAGTCGCCGAAGGCCTCGACGGTCTTGAAGCAGAGATCGCAGCTCCCGCGCATGAAGGCTTCGATCTCCGGAATGTCGTTCGACCAGAGCGCGGCGGCAAAGCGCACGCCCGCGGCGCGCGCCATGTCGCACCCCGGCTTGAGATCGTCGAGCACGAGCAGCTCATCGGCGGTAAAGCGCAGCTTCTCCATGATGTCATAGAGCGCGTAGGGCTGCGGCTTGCGCCGCTCCCTCGGCACCTCCCAGCCGTAAACGAGCTTCGGCTCGGGCAGGTCGTTTTCGCGGTAGTCGCGCAGGATGTTCGGCGCGAGCGAGTGCGACACCACGCAGATCGTGCCGCCCTCCTTGACATACCGCCGCAGGATATCGCGCATCCCGTCGTAGACCCGCGGCACGTGATGCTGCACATACTCGTGCCAGTAGGCCTGCTCGTGCTTCATGTCGTCCTCGGTCATGCCGATCTCGCCATGAAAGAAGTCGTAAACGCCGGGGGAAAAGTTTTTGAGGATATATTCCTCCAGCGTGTAGCGCCTGGCATTCGGAAAGAACTTTGCCGTATACTCGGCGAAGCAGGGGTAGTGCACCGTCGCGGTGGAGTTGACCACCGTGTCGTCGTGGTCGAGCACAAGGCAGGGAAAACGCATGAGAGGTCTCTCCTTTGACAGCTTTTCCCCGATTATAGCACAGCCGGCGCCCATCCCGCAAGGGCGAGCTTCTGAATGCCCGCCGCGCAAAAAAAGAGCCGTCCTTTTTGGACGGCTCTTTTCAAAGCAGTGTTCCTTATTCGGTGACGAAGGGGAGCAGAGCGATCTGACGGGCGCGCTTGATCGCCTCGGTCAGCTGGCGCTGATGCATCGCGCAGGTGCCCGTGGTCCTGCGGGGCAGGATCTTGGAGCGCTCGGAGATGAAGCGGCGCAGCTTGGCGGCGTCCTTATAGTCGATATACTCGCACTTGTCAACGCAGAACTGGCACACCTTTTTGCGCTTGCGGTTGGGGCCGCCGGCGCGAGGGGCTCTGTTTTCGCGTTCCATAGCCATGGATGTTTCCTCCTTATCAGAATTGGGGCTTTCGTACCCACATCAGAACGGCAGCTCGCCGTCCTCTTCGATCTCGGCAAAGCCGCCGCCCGCGGGGGCGGTGTAGCTGTCGGCAGGGGAGCCGTAGGCAGGCGGGGCGTAATCGCCGCCGGACTGCTGGCCGTCGCGCCTGCTGTCGCCGAAATAAATGTTGTCGGCAACCACTTCCGCGCTGCGGCGGTTGTTGCCATCCTTGTCCTTCCAGTCGCGGATCTGAAGCCGGCCCTCGACCACGGCCATGCGGCCCTTGGTGAAGTACTGGCAGACGAACTCCGCCGTCTGGCGCCAGGCGACTACGTCGATGAAATCGGTGGCCTTCTCGCCGCTCTCACGGCTTTTGAAGTCGCGGTCGACCGCGATGGAGAAGGACGTCACCGCCGTGCCGTTCTGCGTGCGGCGCAGCTCGGGGTCACGGGTCAGACGACCCATAATGACGATACGGTTCAACATAGCGCTGTCCTCCTTACTCGCCCTTGCAGACGATCATGGAGCGGATGATACCATCGGTAATGCCGAGGATACGGTCCAATTCCTTGGGGAAATCGGGCGCGCTCGTGAA
>CAKTLG010000060.1 GCA_934572465.1 uncultured Oscillospiraceae bacterium | reverse complement strand
GCGTAGGTCTCGGCAAGCTCGGGGTTGTGCGTGACCATGATGATGAGGCGGTCCTTGGAGATGTTTTTCAAGATCTCCATCACCTGCACGCTCGTCTCGCTGTCGAGCGCGCCGGTCGGCTCGTCGGCGAGCAGAATGTCGGGGTCATTGACGAGCGCTCGCGCGATGGCGACGCGCTGCATCTGCCCGCCGGACATCTGGTTCGGCTTTTTGTCAAGCTGATCCCCAAGCCCCACGCTCTCGAGCGCCTTTTTCGCGCGCTCGCGGCGCTCCGCCTTGCTCACGCCCGAGAGCGTGAGCGCCAGCTCCACGTTGCTCAGCACGCTCTGGTGCGGGATGAGGTTGTAGCTCTGGAACACAAAGCCGATGGAGTGGTTGCGGTAGCTGTCCCAGTCGGAGTCGGAAAAGTCCTTCGTCGACTTTCCGTTGATGACAAGGTCGCCGCTCGTGTACTGGTCAAGCCCGCCGATGATGTTCAGCAGCGTCGTCTTGCCGCAGCCGGAGTGCCCGAGCACGGCGACAAACTCGCTCTCGCGGAAGTTGAGGCTCACGCCGCGCAGCGCGTGGACGGTGGTGTCCCCCACCCGGTAATCCTTGACGATACTTTGCAGCTTCAGCATATCCTGCCTCCTTTCTTTGGAGTATAAATTCCAGAGTAGCATATCATTTTGGTTTTTTACCGTCAACGGAAAAGCGTCAGAATTCACCGAAAGTTCATGCTTGATACAATTCTCCATTCTGCACAAAAAGGGCGCCGCGGCAATGCCGCAGCGCCCTTTTCCAATTCTTACAGAAGGCCATTTTCGCCGATCACCGCTTTACAGCGCAAAATCTCTCTGCGCGATGTGTCGTAGCCCGTGATGTACATCACGCCGTTATCCGCCGCATAGAATTTCGCATTCTCCTCCCGCTCGCGCGCGTCAAGCAGGAAGTAGCGATAGTCCCCGTCCTCTATGAATTCCTCCACACTGACGGTGCGCAGCTTGCGGAGCCCCTCGTTTTCCGCCGCGGGCTGCGTCCAGTCTCCGCCGCCCCATTCCTCAATGCTGAGCAGCGCAGCGTCCGGATCGTCGACGCGGCCGAACAGAAGCTCCTGCCCCCAGATGAGGTTGAGCGCCGACGGACACCAGCTGCCGGCATGGACGCTTTCCCCGTCCGTACAGGCGATCGCCTCGCCCATGTAAATGCAGTCCCAGCCGGAGAGCGTCAGCCGTGCCGCGCCGCAGTAGAGCGTGTTTTCCCCTGCCGTCAGATAGACACGGCAGCTGCGTCCACCCACGCGCATACGCTGCACCGTGACGACGTGCGTCGGCTCATAGATGCCGTAATACTGCTCGCCCATACGGATCGCCGCGCGCGGCGTGAGCTGCATGCCGGAGAGGAGGACATATACCGCCAGCGCGCACAGCAGCACAATGATGCTTCTGCCTGCGCGGCGCGCCCTGCCCGGCTTGCGCCTGATCGTTTTCACGGCTGCACCTCCCTCTCCGGCAGCGGGATCGTTACTGCAACGCGCTCGCCGAGCCGGTCGTAAATAAGCGTAATGTAAGTATCGTCCGGTTCGATGGACACATAGTGGCGCGCGGTGTGTACCCAGAGCGTGCCGCTGCCGCTCACGCAGCTTGGGAACGGGTATTCCTCCCCCTCAAAGAGCGCCTCGCCGCGCTCGTTTTCCAGCCGCAGCGATTCCAGCAGCCGCGAATAGACCACGCCGCCCGGAATGCGGTCGAAGCCCGTCAGCTCCACCTCCGCGCGGTATTCGCCCAAATGCTTCTCTGTGACTGGGATGCCGGCGGAAACTGCGTCCACGCGCACGATATCGTCCCCGATGGGGATGCGCGTGCCCGGCGTTTCAACGCCCCACAGCTCCTCCCAGCTCCCGCCCGGCTTCTGCACGGTATGGCGGTCGCAGATCGCGCCGTAGACGCCGCTCGACTTTACGATCAGCCCCGCGATCATCACGCACAGCACCGCCGTCAGGATGCGCGCGGCGCGCCGCACGACCACGAGCCACCAGCCGCCGTACTGCGCGCACAGGGCGCGGCCCGTCTCCTCCGGATCGCCCATCAGCGTCACCGCGCGCTCGTAGGCCGCGTTTTCCTCGTAGCCATGCTCCCGCAGCGTTTCGGCGTGATCCTCAATGTGACCGGAAAGCTCTGCGCGCACCTCGCCCGCCTCGCTTTTCGTCAGCCGTCCCGCCTGGGAGAGCACGCGCGAGCAATAGGCGTTTACGTAATATTCCCTCTCGTTCATCTCTCATCCCTCGGACGCGCGCAGCACCGCGTTCACCGCGCCGCTGTAGCGCTGCCACGCCTGCTCCTCCTCTGCGAGCGCGCCGCGCCCCGCGCGCGTGAGATGGTAGTATTTGCGCGTGCGGCCTGTCGGCGCGGCCTTCTCGTAGGCCGTCAAGTAGCCGTCGCGCTCCATCCCGTGCAGCACGGGGTAGAGCGTCCCCTCCTTGAGCTCAAAGACGTTGCTCGAACGGCGCGCCAGCTCCAGAATGATCTGGTAGCCGTACATATCCTCGCCGGAGAGCAGCTTGAGCAGCAGGAGCTGCGCGTGGTCGATGCTTTTTTTCTTCATGTTGCGCCTCCTTTAATACATAGAGTATCTATGCTTGTAGTATACATAGACTTTCTATGTATGTCAAGGGTCAGTTGTAAACTTTCGTTCATTTTCTTAACAGACGCTGAACTTTACCACTTGCCTTCCCGCGCCCTATAATGACAATAATACAGCAGCGGCGGGACTCTTTCCCCGCCGGACGCACCGCTTCAGAAGGAGAACAGCATGAAAGCATATCAGGCAGGCATCGACGTCGGCTCCACCACCGTCAAGCTCGTCGTACTGGACGAAAACGGAAAAATGATCTTTGGGCAGTACCGCCGCCACCTTTCCCACACGCAGCGCGCTCTCTCGGCGCTTTTGTGCGAGGCGCGCGAAACGCTTGGCGAGTGCGCGCTCTCTCTGCGCGCCACAGGCTCCGGCGCGATCAACCTTGCCCGCGCGCTGGGCGTGCCCTTCGTGCAGGAGGTCGTGGCCGTGGCGCAGGCGCTCGAGCGCGCCGCGCCGCAGGTCGACGTCGCCATCGAGCTCGGCGGCGAGGACGCGAAGATCATCTACTTCGGCGCGTCGCTCGAGGAGCGCATGAACGGCGTGTGCGCCGGCGGCACCGGCTCGTTCATCGACCAGATGGCCGCCCTTTTGCAGACCGACGCCGCCGGCCTTGACCGCGAGGCTGCGCACTATGAACAGATCTACCCCATCGCCGCGCGCTGCGGCGTGTTCGCCAAGACGGATATCCAGCCGCTCATCAACGAGGGCGCGAAGCGGGCGGATCTTGCCGCCTCGATCTTTCAGGCGGTCGTCAACCAGACGATCTCCGGCCTTGCCTGCGGAAAGCCCATCCGCGGCCACGTCGCATTCCTGGGCGGGCCGCTGCACTTTCTGCCCCAGCTCAAGGCCGCGTTCGTCCGCACGCTGGGACTCACGGATGAGACGGCGATCGATCCCGAAAATTCCCATCTCTTCGCCGCCATGGGCGCGGCCATCGACGAAACGCAGGCCGAGCCCCAGTCCCTTAGCGCGCTGATCGACCGGCTGGAGCGCGGCGTGCAGATGGATTTTGAATTAAAGCGCCTGCCCGCGCTCTTTGCCGATGAGGCCGACCTTGCCGCCTTCCGCGCGCGCCACCGCAAGGCGGTCGTGCCGCGCGGCGACCTTGCGGCGTATCAGGGCGACTGCTTCCTTGGCTTCGACGCAGGCTCCACCACAACAAAGCTCGCGCTCATCGGCGAAAGCGGCGAGCTCCTGTGGTCGTTTTACGCAAGCAATCAGGGCGACCCCATCCAGACCGCGATGCGCGCCGTGCACGAGCTGCGCGAGCGGCTGCCGGAGGGTGCGCGCATCGCGCGCTCCTGCTCCACGGGCTACGGCGAAGCGCTGCTCAAGTCCGCTTTCTCGCTCGACGAGGGCGAGGTCGAGACCATCGCCCACTGCACCGCCGCGTCGTTCTTTGACCCCAGGGTCGACTGTGTGCTCGACATCGGCGGGCAGGACATGAAGTGCATCAAGCTCAAGGACGGCGCGGTCGACACGGTGCTTTTGAATGAGGCCTGCTCGTCCGGCTGCGGCTCGTTCCTTGAGAATTTCGCCAACTCCCTCGGCATGACGGCGCAGGAGTTCGCGCACGAGGCGCTCTTTGCCAAGGCCCCCGTCGACCTTGGCACGCGCTGCACGGTATTCATGAACTCCAACGTCAAGCAGGCGCAGAAGGAGGGCGCGTCAGTCCCTGATATTTCGGCGGGTCTTGCCTGCTCCGTCATCAAAAACGCGCTCTACAAGGTCATCAAGCTCTCCGACGCGAGCGAGCTGGGCGCGCACGTCGTCGTACAGGGCGGCACGTTCTTCAACGAGGCTGTGCTGCGCGCATTTGAGCGCATCTCCGGCGCGCAGGTCACGTGCCCCGACATCGCGGGCATCATGGGTGCGTTCGGCGCGGCGCTGCTCGCGCGCGAGCGCTTCCACGGGCAAAAGAGCGCGATGCTCCCGCTCGAGGACATTGAAAAGCTCACCTATAAGACCTCGACCGCGCGCTGTCAGGGCTGCCAGAACCACTGTATGCTCACTGTGAGCGCCTTTCCCGGCGGGCGGCGCCATATCAGCGGCAACCGCTGCGAAAAGGCGCTGCGCGGCGAAACGGGCGCCGCCCCCGGCGAAAACATTTTCGCCTACAAGCGCGAGTGTCTGTTCGCCTATCCCCCGCTCGAGCCGGAGAATGCGCCGCGCGGCGAGCTCGGCATCCCGCGCGTGCTGAACATCTACGAAAACTACCCCTTCTGGGCAACGTTTTTCCGCGATCTGGGCTTCCGCGTCATCCTCTCCCCCTTCTCCACGCGCGCGATCTACGAGCTGGGCATGGAGAGCATTCCGTCGGAATCCGAGTGCTACCCCGCCAAGCTCGCCCACGGCCACGCCCAGTGGCTCATCGACCGCGGCGTCAAGACCATCTTCCACCCCTGCGTGTTCTTTGAGCGTCAGGAGGTGCCGGACGCGCAGAATCATTACAACTGCCCCATCGTCGTCTCCTATCCGGAAAACATCAAGAACAACGTCGAGGCCGTGACCGACGGCTCGGTGCGCTATCTCCGTCCTTTCCTCGCCCTCACGAGCGAGAAGACCGCCGCCGACCGGCTCGCGCGCTTCTGCCGCGAAACGTGGGACATTCCCGAAGCGGAAACGCGCCGCGCCGCGCACCTTGCCTGGGAGGAGCAGCAGCGCGCCAAGTCGGATATCCGCGCCGCGGGCGCAAGGGCGCTTGCCGCGATGGAGAAGCGCGGCGGCAGCGGCGTCGTGCTCGCAGGACGGCCCTATCACGTCGACCCCGAGATCAACCATGGCATTCCCGAGCTGATCGCGGCCTACGGCCTCACAGTGCTGACCGAGGACTCTCTGCCCATCGACTTCACGCCCAAGCGCCCCGTGCGCGTAAACGACCAATGGGTCTACCACTCGCGGCTCTACACGGCGGCGGAATTCGTCTGCGGACGCGACGATCTTGAGCTCATCCAGCTCAATTCGTTCGGCTGCGGGCTCGACGCCGTCACGACCGACGAGGTCTGCGAGCTTTTGGAGCAGGGCGGCAAGCTCTACACCTGCCTCAAGATCGACGAGGTCAACAACCTCGGCGCGGTGCGCATCCGCATCCGCTCGCTGCTCGCCGCCGTCGCCATGCGGCGCGAGCGCGG
>CAKTLG010000059.1 GCA_934572465.1 uncultured Oscillospiraceae bacterium | reverse complement strand
TCGAACCGACAGAGTATCGCGCTTTCTGCTCTTCCTCATCTTTCGATTCGTTCGTCGGATTTGGCACCTTGCCTCTTTGGGCAGGTTGTCGTGGCGTCATCGGGCCGTTCCCTCAACCACTCTTGATGAAGTATTCACTTTTTGGCTTTCGCCAGAGGTTATTGTAGCATGTTTGTGCGCTTTGTCAATGATATTTTTAAGATTTTGTGCAGACACTTGACTTTGCCCGTATTTATGCTACAATGTCCTCTGCAAAATTTAACTGTCATCGGGGACTTGCGGCCGCAGCCGCAGCGGTCAAGAGATGTCGGATGCGTCCGGTCAAGAAAATGGCCGGACTTTTTTTGTATTTTTTCGATTTTTTTACCAAAGGAGGCCGCGGCTGTGACCATCTCCCTTTCCGACCATTTTACCTATCGTAAGCTCCTGCGCTTCGTCGCGCCGAGCGTCATGATGATGATCGTCACATCGATCTACAGCATCGTCGATGGCTTTTTCGTTTCCAACTTCGTCGGCAAGAACCCCTTTGCCGCCGTGAACCTTATCTTTCCCGTTATCATGGCGCTCGCGGCGTTCGGCTTCATGATCGGCACAGGCGGCAGCGCGCTCATTGCCAAAACGCTCGGCGAGGGCAAGCCGAAGGAGGCCAGCGAGATCTTCTCGATGCTCGTCCTCGTGCTGGCCGTGGGCGGCGCGGCGCTCTCGGCCATCGTGTTCATCTTCGCCCGCCCTATCTCCTACGCCGTGGGCGCGACGGAGCTGACGATCGACGACTGCGTGCTCTATGGGCGCATCCTGCTTGTGTCGCTGCCGTTTTTCATGCTGCAAAACAGCTTCCAGAGCTTTCTTGCCACGGCGGAAAAGCCGGGCTTTGGTCTGCGGGTCACGGTGTTCGCGGGACTTACCAATATGGTGCTGGACTTTCTGCTCGTCTACGTCTTCCCCCTTGGGCTTTTCGGCGCGGCGCTCGCCACAGCCCTTTCCCAGATCGTCGGCGCGCTCATCCCGCTCATCTACTTCCTGCGCCCGAACGACACGCCTCTGCGCCTGACGCGCACGCGCCTTGATCTGCGCGCACTGGGCAAGGCCTGCTACAACGGCTCGAGCGAGATGGTCAGCAACCTCTCGACCTCGCTCGTGAGCGTGCTCTACAACGTGCAGCTCATGGCCGTCGCGCAGGAGGATGGAGTGAGCGCCTATGGCGTTTTGATGTACGTCAACCTGATCTTTATGGGCTTCTTCTTCGGCTATTCCATCGCCGTCACGCCCGTTGTCGGCTATCACTACGGAGCAAAGAACCACGGAGAGCTCAGGAGCCTTCTCAAAAAGAGCCTCTGCATCACGCTCATCGCAAGCCTTCTGATGACCGCCTCGGCCATCCTGCTGGCCGATCCCATCGCCCGCATCTTTGTCGGCTATGACGCGGCGCTGTGCGATATCACGGCGAATGCCCTGCGCATCTATGCGCTCTCGTTCCTTGTCTGCGGCTTCAACATCTTCGGCTCGGCATTCTTCACTGGGCTCAACGACGGCACCGCGAGCGCGCTCATCTCGTTTTTGCGCACGCTTGTCATTCAGGTCGCCGCCGTGCTGCTCCTGCCGCGCATCCTCGGCATTGACGGCATCTGGCTCGCCATCACCGCCGCCGAGGCGCTCACGCTGCTCGTTACGGGAGCGCTGTTCCTTGCGGGCCGGAAAAAGTATCACTACGCCTGAATTTCCATCAACAGCCAATGAACAGCCGCAGCGGTTCCCCCGCCGCGGCTGTTCTTGCACATTCCGGCGGGCTGTGCTAAGATAATTCCAGCAAATCGGAATTTGCAAAGGAGAATGCGTATGAGTTTTATGACATGGTTAGCTATATTATATTTAATGTTATTTGTGATTGATATATTTGCATTTACAAAAGGTAAAGAAACTAAAAAATGGGCTCCGTGTATAATTGTGTCTGCGCTCATGGTTGTGGGAATTGTGATTTTAGGTCATTTATGGTTCACATCGCCAATGTAATTTAACTTCCAGTTTGTCAAACTGCTGCACACGCTTTTTTCACCGACCGGTACAATGACCGGTCGGTCTTTTTGTGCACTTTTCTCTCCCCGATCTCTTGACAATCAATATTGTTGTGATATTATTTTGATATCAATTATTGGAGGTGCTTTTTCATGGAAGAAAAAATCATCACTGGTCATAAAAACGGTATGCTCGTGCTGCTGCTCTGGATCGTGCTCTTTATCGCCGCCGCTGTCGGCCTCTTTTTCAGCATCACGGCGCATTTGATCCCGCTCGTCATTCTCTGCATCGCCGTGCTCGCGCTCGGTTGGATCCCGCTGTGCGGTCTGCGCGTTTTGAAGCCGCAGGAGGCGCTGGTGTTGACGCTGTTCGGTAAGTACATCGGCACGCTCAAGGGCGACGGCTTCTATTGCGTCAACCCCTTCTGCACGTCCTTTAACCCCGCCGCCAAGACGAAGCTCAACCAGTCCGGCGACGTGGACGGCGGCCACAAGGGCGGCGACATTCTCGTCGCCATGCAGAGCGCGTCCGCCGCGGTCGAGGTCGGCGGCAGCAAGAAGATCTCGCTCAAGATCATGACGCTGAACAACGCCCGCCAGAAGATCAACGACTGCCTCGGCAACCCCGTGGAGATCGGCATCGCCGTCATGTGGCGCGTGACCGACACGGCCAAGGCCGTTTTCAACGTGGACAATTACAAAGAGTATCTCTCCCTCCAGTGCGACGCGGCGCTGCGCAACATCGTGCGCATCTACCCCTACGACGTTGCGCCGAACGTGGACACCACGGGCGACGGGCAGGCCGACGAGGGGAGTCTTCGCGGCTCGAGCGAGGTCGTGGCCGCGCGCATCCGCGACGAGATCCAGGCCAAGGTCGCGGACGCAGGTCTTGAGATCATCGAAGCGCGCATCACCTACCTCGCCTACGCGCCCGAGATCGCGGCGGTCATGCTCCAGCGCCAGCAGGCCAGCGCCATCATCGACGCGCGCAAGATGATCGTTGAGGGCGCGGTCGGCATGGTCGAAATGGCGCTCGATCGCCTTTCCGAAAACAAGACCGTCGAGCTCGACGAGGAGCGCAAGGCCGCAATGGTCTCGAACCTGCTGGTGGTACTCTGCGGCAACCGCGACGCGCAGCCCGTCGTCAATTCCGGCAGCCTCTACTAAAGAGGCCGGAGGTCACCCATGAGCGACAACACCAAAAAGCAGATCCCTCTGCGCCTTTCGCCCAAGCTCTACGCGGCCATCGCCGCCTGGGCTGAGGATGATTTCCGCTCGGTCAACGGGCAGATCGAATACCTGCTCAGCGAGTGCGTGCGCCAGAGAAAGAAAAACGGCAAATATGTCGGCGAGGAGATCGACGTGCCGCCGGAGCTGGATATTGAATGATGTTATCGTTAAGAACGCGGGAAGGCCGTCACCCTTCCCGTGTTCTTTTTCCTCATTCCATTTTGTTGAGTGGATTTGTTCAAACTTTATTGATGACTTTTTTCCGCTTTTATGGCATAATATAACAATCATAAACAAAAGAGCAAAGCGAGGTATCTCCCTTGAATAAACTCAACCGCGCGATCGACCGTTTCTGTATCCTGCACCCGAACTTCGGCATCCCCAACCTGATGCTTTATGTCGTTATCGGCAATGTGGTGCTGGGACTGCTGTCCAGATTCTCCAGCGGAAACTTCTTGGGCTTTTTCGCCTACACGCTCGACGGACTGCTGCATGGGCAGGTCTGGCGGCTCATCACATTCGTGCTCATTCCCGAGAGCACCAGCCCCTTCTATCTGCTCATCACCTGCTATTTCTACTACTGGATCGGCTCGACGCTCGAGCGCCAGTGGGGCACGGCCAAGTTTACCACCTACTATCTCAGCGGTATGCTGCTCACCGTTGTCGGCGCGAGCATCGTCAGCCTGATCGTCGGCGCGAGCCTGCCGGTCTACGGTGCAAATTATGTCAACTTCGCCATGTTCATGGCGTTCGCCCTGCTTTACCCTGACACGCAGGTGCTGCTGTTTTTCTTTCTCCCCATCCGCATGAAGTGGCTCGCATATATCGACGTGTTCTACTTCTTCTTCGACATCGCCCGCTTCATCGCCGCCGGCGCATGGTACTATGCCATCCTGCCCATCGTGGCGCTTTTGAACTTCGTCATCTTCTTCTGGCCCGAGCTGACACACTTTTTCAAGCTCGAACGCCGCCAGAGCAGACAGGCTACGCACTTTCACAACACAGTGCGCTCCCAGCAGCGACAGGAGCAGTACCAGCAGCAGACGCAGGGCTATCGCCACAAGTGCGCGGTCTGCGGCCGCACGGACGTAACGGATCCGGAGCTGCAGTTCCGTTATTGCAGCAAGTGCGCGGGGTATCACTGCTTCTGCTCCGATCACATCTTCAACCACGTCCACTTCACGGACGAACAGCCATAAGCAAAGGGAGGCATTTTTCATGGCATACACCAAAGAGCAGGCATGGGAGCTGCTCACGCAGTACAACAAGGGCGAGTTCCACTTAAAGCACGCCAACATCGTCGCCGACGTGATGCGCTGGTACGCGGAAAAGCTCGGCTACGGCGACGAAGCCGATTTCTGGGAGATCGTTGGCCTTCTGCACGATCTCGACTTTGAGATGTATCCAGACGAGCACTGCATCAGATCGCAGCAGATCATGCGCGAAGCCGGCCTTGACGAGCGCCTGATCCGCGCCACCGCGAGCCACGGCTACGGTCTGCACTTCGAGGGGCTGCCCGAGCCGCAGCACGAGATGGAAAAAGTCCTCTTCGCCACCGACGAGCTCACTGGCCTCATCGGCGCGGCCGCGCTCATGCGCCCGAGCAAAAGCGTCAGCGACCTTGAGGTCAAGTCCGTCAAGAAAAAGTACAAGGATAAGAAGTTTGCCGCCGGCTGCTCGCGCGAGGTCATCGAGCGCGGCGCGGAAATGCTCGGATGGGACCTCGACACGCTCATCGAGCAGACGATCCTTGCCATGCGCGCCAGCAGCCACGTGGATTGAGACGCGCGGCCTCATGCCGAACATTCTGTGAAAGGAAGGTGCTCCCATGAGCGATTTCACCCCGACGCCCACCCCCAGCTACAGCGGAAAGCTCCGCAACCATATGCTGCTGGTGCCAGAGTGCATCAACGAGTGCAGCGGCATCCGCATCTTCGGCCGGACTGTCAAGTCCTTCGTTTTCTCTACCGACGTTGCCACCATCGCAAGCTGCAATGCCGACGCGGTCATCGCCGTCTATCCCTTCACGCCGCAGCCGCGCATCGTGCGCGCCGTCATCAGCGTGGCGGATATGCCCGTGTTCTGCGGCGTCGGCGGCGGCTTCACGTCCGGCGCGCGCTCCGTCGCCCAGGCGATGGAGGCCGAGCACTGCGGCGCCTACGGCGTCGTGCTCAACGCGCCTGTTTCGGCCGATATCCTGCGCGATATCAAGGCGCATATCGACATTCCCGTCGTGGCGACCATCGTCTCCGCCACGCAGGACACCGAGGCGCGCATCGCCGCAGGCGTCGATATCCTGAACGTCTCCGCCGCCGCGGAAACGCCGCAGCTCGTCGCCGCGCTCCGCGCGCGCCATCCCGAGATCCCCATTATCGCCACGGGCGGCCCGAAGGACGAGACCATCCGCAGCACCATTGCCGCCGGCGCGAACGCCATCACCTACACCCCGCCCGACAACGGCGTGCTGCTGGCCGACATCATGCACGCCCACCGCGAGCGCTACCGCTAAACATTACATGCAAAAAACGCTGACCCTTTGCCGTGTGCCGATAAGACAGTAATTTGAGAAAAGTACGAAATCGGCATCTGTCAGACAGGATTGGACAAAACAGGCGAC
>CAKTLG010000058.1 GCA_934572465.1 uncultured Oscillospiraceae bacterium | reverse complement strand
TTCAGGCGGCCGCCGATGATGGCGATGGTCGCGGGCACGGCGCCCGCGTCGCGGATGATCTGCTCGACCTTGAGCGCGGTCTCCACGTTCTGCGGGTAGGGCATACCGTGGGAAATGATGGTGGATTCGAGCGCCACGACGGGCTTGCCGGCCTTGAGCGCCTCGGCGACCTCGGGGGCGACGTCCAGATACTTGTTCATGATGAAAATTCCTCCTGTAAAGTAATAGGTGACAGTATCACGTTTACCTTTTGAGGTAAGATTTAATATTAGCATAGCCCCTGTGGAAAGTCAATGCAGGAAAAGGCTTGAAATCGCACGGAAAGTAGCATATAATAAGCGCATTATCCCGTGGAAGCCGCACAAAACATGGCATGTCCGCGAAAAGGAAGGAAAAATTATTATGGAACGAGTGAAAATTGCCGCGATCTTCGCCGACAGCGAGCGCTACGGCGGCGAGAGCATCACTGTCTGCGGCTGGGCGAAGACCATCCGCGATATGAAGACCTTCGGATTCATCGAGCTGAACGACGGCTCGTGCTTCCGCAATTTGCAGGTGGTGATGGACGCCAATACTCTTTCCAACTATAAGGAGATCGCCTCGCAGAACGTCGGCGCGGCGCTGATCGTGCGCGGCACGGTGGTGCTCACGCCCGAGGCCAAGCAGCCGCTCGAGGTCAAGGCGGCGGAGATCGCGGTCGAGGGCGTGTCCTCGCCCGACTATCCCCTGCAGAAAAAGCGCCACAGCGTGGAGTATCTGCGCACGATCCAGCATCTGCGCCCGCGCACGAACCTGTTCTCCGCGGCGTTCCGCGTGCGCAGCGCGGCGGCCTACGCCGTGCATGAGTTTTTCCAGAGCCGCGGCTTCGTCTACGTCAACACCCCCATCATCACCGGCTCCGACTGCGAGGGCGCGGGCGAGATGTTCCAGGTCACGACGCTGGATCTGGAAAATCCGCCGAGAACGCCCGACGGCAAGGTCGATTACAGCAAGGACTTTTTCGGCAAGAAGACGAGCCTGACCGTTTCCGGCCAGCTCAACGCAGAGAACTTTGCCATGGCGTTCGGCGATGTCTACACCTTCGGCCCCACGTTCCGCGCCGAGAACTCCAACACCGCGCGCCACGCCGCCGAGTTCTGGATGATCGAGCCGGAGATGGCGTTCTGCGACCTCGACGGAGACCTTGAGGTCATGGAGGCGATGGTCAAGCACATCATCCGCCGCGTGATGGAGCGCTGTCCGGACGATCTCGCGTTTTTCAACAGCTTTGTCGACAAGGGCCTGCTGGAGCGCCTCCAGCACGTTGAAAGCTCCGACTTCGGCCGCGTGACCTATACCGAGGCCGTGAGGCTCCTCAAAGAGAGCGGCGTGAAGTTCGACTATCCCGTCGAATGGGGCATCGACCTCCAGACCGAACACGAGCGTTATCTCACGGAGGTGGTTTTCAAGCGCCCCGTCTTCGTCACGGACTACCCGCAGGAGATCAAGGCGTTCTATATGCGCCTGAACGACGACGGCAAGACCGTCGCCGCGGCGGACTGTCTTGTTCCTGGCATCGGCGAGATCATCGGCGGCAGCCAGCGCGAGGAGCGCATCGAGCTGCTCGAGCAGCGCATCCGCGACCTTGGCATGAACCCCGAGGACTACTGGTGGTACTGCGATCTGCGCCGCTACGGCTCCTGCCGTCACGCGGGCTTCGGTCTCGGCTTCGAGCGCATGGTGATGTATTTAACCGGCATCGGCAACATCCGCGACGTGGAGCTGCACCCGAGAACGGTCGGCAACGCGGACTTCTAAAAACGCAAAAGGCGTGGCTTTGCCACGCCTTTTGTTTTTAGATACACTCCGCTGCGCGCACTCGCTTTGCTCGCGCACTTGCGAAGTGAGAGGTGTAGATCGCCGCGCACATCGAAATCGGCGAAGCGCCGCCAGCGGCGGATGAAGCGAGCCGGTTTCGATGTGCGCGGCACGATTGGCGCGTCTGAATGGGCGCGGGGATCGTAATGCCGCGACGGTGACGCGCCAAAAAACGATTCAAATTTGTTTGCGCCGTGCACGGATGCCGCATACTCCCTGCGGGTAAAGGTCTGCGGCGCCTTTCACTGCGCTTGACAACGCGGCGGGGGATGGTATAATGAAAACAGAAAGGCGCTGCCGCAATGACGGTCAGCCCTCGATATCAGTCAAAATATTACTATGTTGACCGCTTGGGCACCAGCCGAGCGGTCAACACGCTTTCGGGGTCATGCAGGCCATTACCGGAACGGCAATGATCAAGTACATGATAAACCGCAGGAGCCTGCCCCGCCGGTTCTTTCCCATTCGCACCGCCTCCATTCGGAAGGTGGTTTGCTGACCGCCGTTTACAACAGCGCCTGCTGTTATTTCACGCGCTTTGGGAAGGCTTGTCATTTTTTCGCCGGATCGGGAACTTTTTGAACGGAAATTACGTCTATAGATGCAGAAAACACGAAATGGAGGATGCTGTGATGAAACGCTGTCTTTCGCTGCTGCTTTTGGGCGCGGCGCTGGCGCTGACGCTCGCCGGCTGCGGCGCGAAGAAGGATGTGCTCACCGAGCCGCCGCAGCTGACCGTGACGAACGCGCAGGGCGTGAACGTCACGGCGATGGGCGGCATCTATGACTGGGACTATGACCTTGGGAACGGCCAGCGCTCGGGCGCGATCGCCTGCGGCGCGCACCCGCTCGACGAAATGTACCGCGACAGCACGCCCGCGCTGCCGATATCCAACCTGGTGTCGTTGGCGAGCTATTACACCGCGACGCTCGACTTCGGCGGTCATGCGCCGCAGTCCGTCTCCGTGCGCTTCTGGAATGAGCTGTGCTGGGGCGATACCGAGGCGAAGGCGGAACCGATGACGGCGGATCAACAGGGGGACGGGACGTACGGCCTTGTCCTGAGCCCGAGCATCGGCGTCTACGCCGTGGATGCCGGCTGGGACACGGAGGATTATAAGGGCACGGCGACCTACACCTTCTGCACGAAGGCGGCGGGAGCGGAGGAGCTGCCCTACAGCAAGACCTATTCCTTCGGCGGCGAAGCGCCGGTCAAATCGCTTGACATTTCGTGGCTGAGCGGCGGCGTGAGCGTCGAGGCCCTCGGGCAGATCGGCGGGATCACCGTGGTCGAGCGGTCGGATCGCATGCTCGCGGAGGACGAAACGCTGACGTTCCGTCTCGACGCGGACAGCGACGGCCACACGCTGCACATCGGCTTTATGAAGAGCGACCGCTTCGACGGCGAGAAGTATCTGACCGTCTATGTGCCGTGGGAGCTGGTCAAGGACGGCCTTCTTGAAGAGGTCGACATCGAGACCACGAGCGCCTACGCCCATGTGAGCGCCGACGCGGCGCGGAAGATCGACATTTCGACCCTCAGCGGCGACGCGCGCGTGATGTGCGCGAGCTGCCCTGAGGTGGAGATCGAGACGATGAGCGGCAACGCCGGCGTTGTCGAAGGCACATGGCAGAGCGTCAGCGTGAGCACGACCTCCGGCGCGGTCGAGCTTGCGGGCGATGCAGAGGAGGTTGAGATCGAAACGACGAGCGGCGCAGCGGAGCTGAACGGCCGTTTCGGCGCGGCGGACTTTTCCTCCGTCGGCGGCGACCTGACGCTTTACGCCAAAAGCGCGCTGCGGCTCGACGCGAAGACGACGAGCGGCGATCTGGCGCTCTATCTGCCGGAGCCTGACGGCTTTACCCTCGCGCATGAGACGACGAGCGGGGCGCTCGAAAGCGCCCTGACCGACCGCGAAGGAACGATGCTCGCCTGCGGCGACCGCTCCACGCACTATACCGTCCCCGCGCTGGAGGGCGGCGGGATGAGCGAGCTGACGGTCTCAGCCGTCAGCGGCGGCCTGACGATCGAGAGCTGGCGGTTCTGACAAAAAGGACAAAAAAGGAGAGCGGCACAGCCGCTCTCCTTTTTTTGCTCAATTTGCCTTCGGCTCGTCGATGTCCAGCCATGTCTGGTCGAAGCCATAGGGAAGCAGCTCCTTGATGTGCAGATGCTTCTCCGCGCCGTCTTTGTTCAGGCACACGACCTCCATGTCCGGCCCGAACTCATAGAGCACCTGACGGCACGCGCCGCAGGGATAGCAATAGTCCTCGCTGCGCCCCGCGATCACGATGCGCTTGAATTTCCGGTGCCCCTCGCTCACGGCCTTGAACGCCGCGGTGCGCTCGGCGCAGTTCGTCAGCCCGTAGCTGGAGTTTTCGATGTTGCAGCCGGTGAACACCGCGCCGTCCTCGCACTCGAGCGCCGCGCCGACAGGAAAGTGGGAATACGGCACATACGCCATGTCCAGCATGGCGACGGCCTTGGCCTTCAGTTCTTCAAACGTCATAGCTCCTCCTTACTCATCCCAGCGCACGCCGAGATCGGGGCGCACGTCGAGGTCGATAATGTCCTTCGCGTCATAGAACTGCGCATACCAGCTCAAAACCTTCTTGCTGCCGCGCAGGGTGGTTCCGTCGGGATGCAGACGGTCGCAGATGACCGCCGAAATATCCTCCTTCACATGGCTGAACGAGCTGGTGCCGACGCTCGCAAAGATGCGGAAGCCCTGGCTCTGCAAATACCGGAACCGCTCGCCGGTCGAATGCCAGTCGTCGCCGTCGGGACGGCCGCCGTGCGGATAGAACAGGATCTGCGTCGGCCCCACGAGCGAGCCGACCTCGTCGGCCCAGCGCTCGGTGTCGTTGATAACGGTCTGCAGCGGCTTCGTGTCGAGCCGGATGTGCCCCCACGTGTGGCTGCCGAACGTCCAGCCCGTCTCCTTGAGCCGCGCGATCACCGGCTTGACCGCCTCGATCTCGCTCGCGCGATAGGCGTCGAACGCCGGACGGTCGGGGCTGTCCTGCGCGATGTCGCGGTCGTCCTGCGTGCGGTAGCCGAGGATGCCCTGATAGCCCGTCAGCGAGAAGATGGCCTTCGCGCCGTTCAGCGAAAAGTCGGGATGCTCGTACACGAACTGATCCAAAATCGGCGTCGCGTCAAGCTCCTTGGTCAAAAACGTCTCGTTCGTATAGGGATCGGTGCACTCAGCCCATACCTCGCCGTCCTCGCCGATGACGAGCTTGCTCGTAAAGCCCTCCTCGAGCATATACGGATAGTAGTTCACGTCGTCAAAGCTGATGATGAGCGGCTTTTTGCCCTCGGGCAGCATCAGCGTGTTGCGCACCATATGCGTGCCGGACTCGTCCGTCACCTCGCTCCAGACGTCCTCCATCGCAACGAGGATGTACCCGCGCTCGTAAACGGATTGCAAAATCTTGTTGTACTCGTCCACCGTGACCATCCAGTCGTCCAGCCCGTAGCGCTGATCCTGCGACGCCGCACAGTCGTGGAAGGCCCACTGCGGATACGCGATGATCGGGTGGAAAAAGAGGTGCTCCACCACCTGCTCCGGCCCCCACGCCTGCGTCAGCTGATCCCCCGACCAGTAATTGCGCACCGCGTCGTAGGGATCGCCCGCCGCCTCGCCGTCGTCCGGCGCGTCCGCGCCGTCCTCAGGCGTCTGCTCGTCGACCGGCGGCGCATCGCCGTTCGATGTGTCCTCCTTCTGCTGGCCGCAGCCCGCAAAAAGCGCCAGCGCCATCGCAAGGCACAGCAGCAGCGCAAAAAATCGTTTCATATCGCATTCCTCCTTCTCTCTCGTCCGCCATTATAGCAGACCCTATCTCTTTTGACTACGGTTTTTCCCGTTTTGTTCCCGATTCTTCGAAAATTGACATTTTCCGCGCATTCTGTTATCATAGCGGTAAGGCGCTGCACGAACGGCAGGCGGGTGGTCACATTCCCCGAAAGGGGCTGACATCATGCGTATCACGTTCCATATCAAACAGTTTACTGTTACGATCATCGTGAAAAGCAGAAACCGCCACTCTGCCAAGTGACGGTTTCTCATTTTGAGTTTACCTAACTAACAGGGCTGACCGCTTGTCGCAGCGCCTTACCATA
>CAKTLG010000057.1 GCA_934572465.1 uncultured Oscillospiraceae bacterium | reverse complement strand
CAATATCATTCAGGTGGAGACGGGCGAGCGCGTGCAGGCGATGATCCACTTCCGCGACCTGAACGCCGAGAACCTGTTCTTGACCATGGTCACGCGCAACGGCACGGTGAAGCGGCTGCCGGTCGAAACGCTCAAGAATCTGCGCAACAACGGCATCCGTGCGCTGACGATGGAGGAGGGCGACGAGCTGGTATCCGTCCGCGAGACGGACGGCAGCCAGCGCATCCTCATCGCCACGCACGACGGCATGGCGGTCGTATTCGATGAAAACGACGTGCGCGCGATGGGCCGCACGGCGGTGGGCGTGCGCGGCATCAAGCTGCGCGAGGGCGACTATGTCGTCGGCGCCGCCCGCGCCCGCGAGGGCCGCGAGGTGCTGACCATCACCGAGAACGGCTACGGAAAGAAAACGCCCGTTGAAGAATACCGCATCACGAACCGCGGCGGCCTCGGCATCAAGAACTACATGGTCACCGAAAAGACTGGCGGCATCGTCGGCGTCAAGGTCGTGGACGGCAGCGAGGATCTGCTGCTCGTCACGCGCGCGGGCATTCTGATCCGCACGCCGGTGGAGGCCATCCGCACGACGGGCCGCGCCACGCAGGGCGTGATCGTCATGCGCTTTAAGGAGGAGGGCGATCAGGTCATCTCCATGGCGCTGACGGAGCATGAGGAGAGCGAGGAGTAAGCGCCCCGGCCCTCTTTTCCGCGCGTCGCGCGGAGGGAGATGCAGCGCGAAGCGCTGCACGGGAAAGGGAGCCATTCTCTCACGTGAGAGAATGGCCCCCTTGGACCCCCAAGAGAACGCGAGGGGAGGGCCCCTCGACCCCCAACATTGCGGGTTGCAGCTTGAATAGCTGCACGCGCTGCGCAATCGGGTGCGGTGTACATGGCTTCGCCATGAACCCCTGCTATCCGTTGCCGATTGCAACCGCGCCTTACTATCGTGAGGCGCGAGTGACGGTATAACGGAGGCAGACTGCGTGCGGAATGCGGCATTGTTTTGTTCGCCGCATTGATTAGAGCAGAAGAGAAGAAAGACCTCCGAGCTTTAGGCCGACACACAGGCCACAGCGAAAAGACGCGTCGCGCTCAAGACCAATAATGTCGGAGCGATTGTCTTGTAACTTTTTGAAAAGAGCGGACTGTTCAGTATTAAGCACGGCAAGAAGTGCAAGATACTGTGAACTGTAATAGGATAAGGATGCCCGATAATCGTCGAGTTCATCCTTCGACAAAAAGCGTTCCGGATGTTCTCCATATCCAGCACGAAACAGGGATTCGTAAAGAGATAGCATACAATAACCTCAACAACAAATGAAGTTTTCTTCATGTTCAAATTCATTGTAACACGAAGAAAACTTCATGTCAATAGGAAACAGAAATGAATTTTCCCGAATATATCTTAAAACTGAGACAGGAGCGCGGACTAAAACAAAGCGACGTCGCGTCGTCGATCGGTGTGACTGTCCGCGCTTATCAGGCGTATGAATACGGAAAAAGTGAACCGCGGATGTCGACGCTCATTGCGCTGGCCGATTTTTATGATCTTTCACTGGACGAATTGGTCTGCCGAAAGGCAGAACACGGTGTGTAACACAAAACTTGCTGAAAAACTCTGCATGTAAACTTGAATTTGCTGGAAGGAAACGCATCTATCCACTATAATAAAGTACAGTAGTATATCCGAAATAAGCGGAAATTGATGAAGACTGCCGATACGCAGACAGAGCAACACCCGCAAGGGGTGTGCCGCATCCGTAAGGCAGCAGAGCTGCCAGCGGCTGCGCAACAGCGGATAATAGAAGCAAGCCAAATCGTATAGCAATGCTGACGCGGCTTTGCCGCGCGCAGGCATTCCCATTCCGGAGGAAAAAAGCTGTTCAAAATCGAGGCTGCCAATCTAAACGCCTTTCTTTTGGACGGTCACACCGCCCGTTTTCTTTCTCGGGAAAGAAAATGGGGGGTGTGCTATGCAGCAGCGTGACGCGCTGCATTTCCTTTGAAAGAGAGAATAAGAAAATAAAGGGAGGTCACCATGAGACGAAAAATCCGCTATAAGCCCAGCAAGGGCGCAAGCATCTTCGGCGGCATTGTCGCCTGCGCGATGGGCGTGTTCGGCCTGTTCACGATCCCGGGTTTTGAACTGGAATTTCTCGCGTTCAAGGCCATCTGGTGCCTGATGGCGTTCGGGATGGGCATTTACCAGTTTCTGCTGGCGGCGGGCGTTGTGAAGTACAACGGCGGCTACGAGATCACCGACGAGTCCGACGACGGCGCAAAGGGCGGCAAGTCCGACGCCGAAGCGCGGCTGGAGGAATTGCAGACCCTTTACGACCGCCGGCTCATCACTGAGGAGGAAT
Source organism: uncultured Oscillospiraceae bacterium (assembly GCA_934572465.1). Classification (GTDB taxonomy): domain Bacteria; phylum Bacillota; class Clostridia; order Oscillospirales; family Oscillospiraceae; genus Hominicoprocola. The sequence goes on along the minus strand of CAKTLG010000057.1, from coordinate 3,659 downwards.
ATCAGGAAAAGCGGAAGGACATTCTGGACCGGCTGTGAGAAGGGAGCGCGGATATGGAGATATTAGGACTTATCATCATCGTACTTATCTGGTTCTTCAAGGCGGCGGTGAACAATGAGGAGAAAAAGGCCGGAACAAAAGAGCCGGAGCAGAAAGAGGAGTATGCAGAGAGCGGCGGGCAAGGCGGCTGGAAGCTGCGGACCTATGCCGACGTGCTGACGAATTCGATGAGCGTCGACGGGGCAGCGAAGAATATCAACGACGCGCTTGACGCGCTTGACACGAAGCGCGCGAAGGAGCGGGAAAGCAAAAAGCGCCCGAGCCCTGTGGAGATCAGGGACTTCCACGAGCAGCGCCGCGCCGACGAATGGGAAAAAAGCGAGCAGCGCCGCGCAGCCGAGCGCGCGAGCAGCGAAAAACGCTGGGCGGCGGCACGGAAGCAGCAGGCGGACGCCGCGCTGGTGCACGGCGTACACATCGACAGCTGCGAGGGCCGTCTTGAGAGCCTGCGGGTGCTGTACGAGGCGGGCATTCTGGACCGCGAGGAGTACGCCCAGCGCGTTGCGCGCGTCAGGCGCGCACATGCGCAGCAGTAAACGGAAAAGGGAAGCGAATACACGATGTATGACGAGCTGACACAGGTCGATATCGACAAAATGAAGGCCGAGCTGGAGCACCGGCGGCTTACGCTGCGTCCCAAGCTTATTGAGGACGTACAGACGGCGCGCGCCTTTGGCGATTTGAGCGAGAACTACGAGTACAAGGTCGCCAAGCAGGAGAAGAACCGCAACGAGAGCCGTATCCGGTATCTGGAGCGCATGATCTCCACGGCGAAGGTTATCGAGGTGAACGAGAAAGCGGGCACGGTGGGGTTGTTTGACCATGTGGTGCTTTTCAATGAAAAGCTGGGGAAGGAGCAGAGCATCCAGCTTGTGACCACCCTGCGGCAGAACGCGCTCAAGGGCCTGATCAGCAAGGAATCGCCCGTCGGCAGAGCCATTATGGGCAGACGGGTGGGCGAGCGCGTCGAGGTCGTCGTTTCGCCGGAGATGAAGTACACGGTCGAAATTCGTTCGATCGCGCCGGGCGAGGACGATCCCTCGCTCGAGATCAGTTCTTATTGAGGAAGCAGATGAAACAGGTCACGATCTATACCGACGGCGCGTGCTCCGGCAACCCGGGGCCCGGCGGCTGGGGCGCAGTGCTCAAATATGGCGCGCACGAGCGCGAGATTTCCGGCGGCGAGGCGAGCACGACCAATAACCGCATGGAGCTTACCGCCGTCATCGAGGCATTGAAGCTCCTGAAGGAGCCGTGCGTCGTGGAGCTTTACTCCGACTCGCGCTATGTGATCGACGCGCTGGAAAAGCGCTGGGTCTACGGCTGGAAACAGCGCGGCTGGGTCAAAAGCGACAAAAAGCCCGCGCTGAACGCCGATCTTTGGGAGGAGCTTCTGACCCTCATCGCCCAGCACGAGCTGCACTACCACTGGGTCAAGGGCCACGCGGAGAACGAGTACAACAACCGCTGCGACGAGATGGCCGTGGCAGAGTGGCATAAGTTTAAGTGATGGACAGCGTGGCCTTTCGCCGGAAGTCCGGCGGCGCGAGCGGCGGATTCATTTCGCCGCCGCAAGACATGCAATAAAACAGGGCTCCCGCGCGGCTTGCCGCGTGGGAAAATAATGCCGCGACGGTGAATAAATTTAAGTAAACAACAGCGCGCTCTCTCGCCGGAAGTCCGGCGGCGCGAGCGGCGGATCCACTTCGCTGCCGCAAGAGATGAAATAAAACAGGGCTACCGCGCGGGAAACTCGCGCGGAGAACGAGTGCAGCGACCGCTGCGGCGAGCCGGAAGGCGAGGCGCAGAACGGAGCGGGGGATCTTCTCAAAAAGATGGGGCGCCATCTTTTTGAAGTAATTTGAAGTAATATGAAGGAGCGAAGACTATGGTAGAATTCAATGCGAAAGAACAGCTCGAGGGCCTGCTCGAGTGGATGCGCGCGCAGATGAAGGCCTGCGGCGGAAAGACCGCCGTGATCGGCATCTCCGGCGGCAAGGACAGCTCCGTCACCGCGGCGCTGTGCGTGAGAGCCTACGGGCGCGAGAACGTTGTGGGCGTGCTGATGCCCGACGGCGTGCAGCCGGATATCGACTATTCCAACGGCCTTGTCGACGTGCTGAACATCCGCCACTACACCTTCAACATCCACGGCGGCACGAGCGGCATTCTGGACGAGATGGCGCGCGTGGGCATCGACGCGAGCCGCCAGACGCGCGTAAATCTGCCCTCCCGCATCCGCATGGCGACGCTGTACGCCATCGCGCAGAGCGAGGACGCGGGCATCGTCATCAACACCTCCAACCTCTCTGAAGACTGGGTGGGCTACTGCACGATCTACGGCGACAGCGCGGGTGCGTTTTCGCCGCTGGGCATGTACACGACCGAGGAGGTCATTGCGCTGGGCGCGGAGCTGGGTCTGCCCGAGCGCTTCCTCATCAAGCCGCCGTCTGACGGCCTGACCGGCAAGACCGACGAGGACAACCTCGGCTTTACCTACCACGCGGTGAACGAGTATATGCGCAAGGGCATTGTCGACCCCGCCATCAAGGAGCAGATCGACCGCAAGCACAGGGTCTCGCGCTTCAAGTTCCAGACGCTGCCGGTGTATCAGAACGGTCTGCCGATCGTCATTCCCGACGAGACGGACTACTATAATCCGAACAAGAAATAAGGCAGCGCAAAGCGCTGCACCTTATTCCCGCGGCCGCGCGGGAGTGCGGGCAAAGGGGGTATTCTCTCACGTGAGAGAATGCCCCCTTTAAATCCCCCAAGAGAACGGCAGGGGCGAGATCGAAACGCCCCTGCACCCCTCTGCTGACCAGCATATGATACAGGCTTTTGTATGTGACCATAAAATTACACCCCTTTCACTTCATCTTTAGAAGTGTATTATCATTCTGCACCGATAAAATCAAGATATGAAACTTCATCTTATGAAGGCGGCGGTGCGCAATGAAGATCTATTGGTCGGGCGAATCCAAAAATATCATCGGTGCAAAGATCCGTGCGCTGCGACTGGAAAAGAAATGGTCGCAGCACGATCTGGCGACAAGGGTACAGCTGCTTGGCTGTGAATGCTCCGACCTTACCATTTTGCGCATCGAAAAGGGTGACCGCTTTGTCCCTGATTACGAGGTCAAGGCGCTCGCAATGGTTTTCAACGTATCCTATGAATCCTTGTTAGACGATTGAGGCGATCCCGTAGAGGGGTCGCTTTTCATTTTGCCTCCACAGACATTGTGTGCGGCATTGCCGCGCTCGCCGCCGGACGGCAAAAAAACGACCGCGTCAGCGGCCGTTTTAGTCTTCGGTGAAGCGGAAGAGGTCGTTGGGGGTGCATTCGAAGATCTGGCAGAGGGCTTCGATATTTTCATAGCGGATGGATTTGGTCTCATTGTTGACCATGCGGCTGAAATTCTGATAGCTCATCCCAAGTTGGTGGTAGAGCCAGTATTTCGTCTTGCCCTTTTTCTCCAGCAGGGACAAAACATCTAATGTTACCATATCTGATGCTCCCATTCTCTCATGTTTTCATCAGTCTATGGCAGTTTTTCTCTTGACATATAGACTAATACATTAGATAATGTTTACATCAG
>CAKTLG010000056.1 GCA_934572465.1 uncultured Oscillospiraceae bacterium | reverse complement strand
TAGGGGTGTAGCCAAGCGGTAAGGCAAGGGACTTTGACTCCCTCATTCGCTGGTTCGAGTCCAGCCATCCCTGCCAGCGTTCTTCCGCTTCGGCGGTTTTTATATTGCCGCGGGATATGCTTCGTTAGCTCAGTCGGCAGAGCACCTGCCTTTTAAGCAGGGTGTCCGGGGTTCGAATCCCCGACGAGGCACCAGGAAAACCCTCAGAGCCGCAAGGCTTTGAGGGTCTTCCTTTTTCCTGCCTTTGCCGGCAGCGTGCCAGCAGCGGCGTTTGCTGTCCGCATCCGGTGCCAGTGCGCGCGGCTCCTGCAAGGCGCCTTATAACAGCGGGGAACGGGGGGCATGGCGCCTCCCGTTCCCGCTTTGCCGCGTCTCTCGCCGCGCTTATTTTCCGCTCCGCTTCTGCGCCCGCAGATCGAGCGCCAGCAGAACAGCGCCGTAGAGCAGCGCGCCCGCGAGCACGATGAGCGCGAGATCGCGCTGCATCTGATAGCTCGTCGTTACAAAGCCCTTGACGAGCACGTGCCCCGCAAGGTAGCACAGCGGCACGAGCGCAAGACGGCCCAGTGTCCTGCCGCACGGCCTTTTGCGGCAGACGAGCCACGCGAGCCCCAGCGCCGCGCCCAGCGCGAGCGCCAGCAGCGCATAGTATCCCAGCGCCAGCCGCGGCAGCGACACGATCCCGCCGTCCATCCGCTCACCGTAGAGCAAAACATCGTCCCGCCCATTGTTCGGGGAGTAATAGATCCCTGCGCAGTTTTCGGTGCTGAGCGCGAGAAGATACGTGCCGTCGGGGTACGCGGCAAAGCCCTCCTTACCGCTGCGCAGGATTGCGGTGACGAGTTCCGTATCATACAGCGTGTCCTGCACCGTGTCCGACTCGGCTGCAACAGCGCTCAGCCCATCACCTTTCGTGATCTGCACCGCCGTAGGATCTGCGGCAGAAAATTTCCCAAACCATTCGTCCCACGGTGTGCGCCACGCGCTGATGAAGTAAAGCGTTTTCCCGTTTTCATCGGTCGTGGCGTCCACCCTTGCGCCGGAAACCGGCGAAGTCAGCGTGATCACGATTCGGGAAGTATGCCCGATCTTCTTTTGACCGTTCGGCGGCGAAACGATCCAGCTTGTGCCGTCGGCGGTTTTGCACAGGGCGGTAAGCTGCCACTCCAGTTTTCCGTAGGGCATGTACTGCGGCGCGGTGGCGTAGGCAAAGCCCGCCGTCGCCAGCGTCAGCACCAGCGCGGCGGTCAGCAGCACCGCCGTCAGCCGTCTGCGGCGCAGCGCCCGTTCGATGCCGCGCAGCGGCGCGAGCTGCATCTCCGGCGCGGCAGGCGTCTCCTCTGCGCGCAGCGCGTCCAGCTCTGCGCGGCAGGCCGCGCAGTCCGCAAGATGCCCGTCCACAAACTCCCTCGTCTCCGGCTTTACCATGTCCTCTGCGTACAGCGGCAGCAGATCCTGCACGATGCTGCAATCATTTTTCATGTCATTCCTCCAATCCCTCGCGGATCATTTTCCGTGCGCGGTGATAGGTCACGCACGCCCAGTTCTCCGTCTTGCCGAACAGTCCTGCGATCTCCCGAAAGCTTTTCTCGCCGTACACGCGCCACATAAAGACCTCCTTGTACGGCTCCTTCAGCCCGTGCAGCAGCGTCTGGATGCGCTCGGCCTCGCTGCGGTCCTCGATGCGCTCGGCGGGATCGTCAGCGGGAGCGGCGCAGTCCTCCAGCGGCGCAAGCCGCTGCTCGCGGCGCTTCTGGGAGAAAAAGAGGTTCTTGGCGATCTGGCACAGCCACACGCGCACGCTGCAATCGCCCCGGAAGCGATCCAGCGCGCCGAGCGCACGGAAAAACGTCTCGCTCGTCAGCTCCTCCGCCGTGCCCTCGTCGCCCGAGAGCGCAAGCAGATACCGGTATACATCGTCAAAATACACCGCGTATACTTCTTCCATATCGTTCACGCCCTCGCCCCCCTTTCTGCCTATAAGACGCGCCCGCGCGCGTTTTCTTACAAAAAGATCCGCTCGCAGGAGCGGATCTTTTTATTTTCTCAGAATTTACGCCTTGATGACCTTCCTGCGCCCGCACTTCGGGCACGTCAGCTCCACCTTGCCGACGCCGCGCGGCACACGGCACCAGGCCCCGCAGGAGCAGCGGGCGTATTTGTGCGCGGTATCGGCGCGGCGCGCCTTCGCCCCGCGCACGTCGTTCAGAAAGGGCGCGATCCACGCGAGGAATTTCGCGTTTTCCGCGCGGCGCTGCGTCAGGTTGCGTGAGAACATACGCAGCAGTACGACGAACATCAGCGCCATCGAGAGGAAATACAGCGCGGCGGAGACCACCTGCACGCGCACGAACGAGCTGATAACGCTCAGCAGCAGCTCGAGCGCAAACAGCGCCCAGCCGAGCGCATCCACGCCGTTGCGGCCATACATGAAGCGGTAAAGGGCATTACGCAGCTTACTCACAGAAAAACACTCCCAAAAAGCTTGATAGTAGTATTCTACACGCTTTTGCCGCGCGCGTAAAGCCCCTCACAGAAAGTTTACAAAGGAAAAGGGAGCCGTCCGGCGGATGGCTCCCTTTTTTCATGTGCTTGCAGACGTCTTACTTGACGAGCGCGCGGTACAGGAACGTGACCGCGTCGCCGCGCGTGCAGGTGGCGTCGGGGGAGAAGGTGGTAGCGCTGGAGCCCTTGGCCACGCCGCTGCCATAAGCCCAGATAACGGCGTTATAGCAGTAGTAGCCGCTCTTGACATCCTTGAACGGGTTGGAGTAGTAGCCGGAGGGCGTCTTCAGATAGCGGTGCAGGAACGTGACGATCTGACCGCGCGTGCAGGTATCGTTCGGGGAGAACTTGCTGGTGGTGGTGCCGGTCGTGATGCCCTCGCCGACGGCCCAGAGGATCGCGTTGTAGAAGTCGCTGCCCATGCCGGAGTAAACGTCGGTGAAGGGGTTGGAATAGCTCTTGGGAGCCGGGCTTTTGGCGGCGCGCCACAGGAACGTGACGATCTCCGCACGGGTGCAGCTCTTGGCGGGGGAGAACATGTTGTTGCCGGTGCCCTTGGTCACGCCCGCGCCCACGGCCCACTTCACGGCGTCATAGTAGTAAGCGCCCGGCGCCACGTCGTAGAAGTTGACGGCGTTGGCGATCTTGGCGGCCAGCGTGCCGGTCACGGTCGCGTTGCTGTTGAGCAGCTTGATGGTGAACGGGATGTAGACCGTCGTGCCCGCGCTGGCGTAGGCGTTGGCGCGGAAGGCAACGTCGCTCAGACGGTTGACGTTATAGGTGGTGGGGTTGTAATAGAAGCGGTCGGTGCTCGTGACGGGGTTGCCGAAGGAATAGCTGTTGGTGTAGTAGGTGTAGAGCGCGCCGTTGGCGTAGGCGCTGTTGCTCGAGCTGACGGAGAGGTTCTGGGAGAACGTCACGTAGTCGATGTTCGCGTTGCGGTAGGAGGTGCTGGAATTGCGCAGGTAGGTCAGGAACGCGGTGGCGTCAAGCTTCACGGCATCGCCCGCGGCCACGTTGATGACGACATCCTCACGCGCCACGCTGATGACCACACGGCCGGAGAAGGTGACGTCGCGGACAAAGGTGCTGCTGTAGGTGCCGGAGCGGTACTGCTTGGCGTGCAGCTGGAAGGGGATGCTGATCGTCTTGATCGTGGAGGGGATGGTGGACTTGATCGCAAAGCTCACGTTGTCAAGATTCGTGATCTTGGTAGCGGAGTTGAAGTAGGAGGAGCTGTTGTAGGTGCCGCTGGTCATGGCGGTGCTGCCATAGTACAGCGTGCCCTGCGTGGTGGAATTGAAGTAGGTGAACGTAACGTCCTGGAACTCGTAGTAGTCGGTGCTGGTGGAAACGTTCATCGCGTTCAGAAATGCGGTGAAGCTGCTGTGCTGGAAGTTGACGGTGCTGCCCGCCACGCCGGTGTACTCGATGTCGTTGCTCTGGAGATAGACCTCGAGCGTGCCGTAGTAGTACTTGCCGTAGCTGGAGCTGGAGCTGCTGTAGTTGCTGTTCCACGCCATGATGTACAGCGTGCACTTGCCGGTGGCAGAGTTGAAGTCGCTGGCGCTCAGCGAGACCGAGGCTGCGCCGGACGGCATGGTCGTCAGCTGAGAGGTGGTGGGCGTCGCGCCGGTCTTGTTGATCACGTAAATACGGTCAAAGCCGCTGGGCGCAGAGACGGTGTAGATGTAGTTGCTGCCGGAGGTGCTGACCTGCGGATACTGCGCCTCGAACGCGCGGGAGATGGGGATAACGGGGATGGAATAGGTCACGTCAAAGCTGCCGCGGTTCGTCTCGGCCGTCATGACGATGCTCGCGTAGCCCAGCGTAGTCTTGGAGGCGCTGTAGGTGAAGGAACCGCTGATGGTGCTGCCGCTGCTGCTGCGGTTAAAGGTCGTGCCGACGTTGGCATTGGTGGAGAATGCGCCGCCGGTGAGAGGATTCCTGCTCTTCACGGTCAGCGAATTCACCGTGATGCTGCTGGCGCTCTCGCCGAGCCTCGAAGCGATCCTGCTGCGGGCGTAGGAGGCGAGAGTGTTGACGGAGTAGGATTTGGAATCGCCGTTGACGACAGGATCAAGCTCATAGCTCAGGCTGGAAACGACGATGCTGATATTCTGCTTATAGGTCTTGCCCTGATAGGTGGCGGTGCGCGTCAGAGTATAGGTGTTGCTACTGGCGCCGGTCTTGACATAGACCTTGCCGTCCTTGACCTCAAGGGCGCTGCTGGTGTAGCTCCAGTCGTACTTCGCCGCGCTCGCGGAGATAGCGTCGCCGGTCTTATTGCCGTTGCTATCCTTGGCATAGAGCAGAATATCGGTCGGGAGAGTCGCGCTCTGGCCGGGGGCGAGATTGATCGCCTTCAGGCTGTCGCTGCTGGCAAACAGGCCCCAGATGTCCTTCTGAACTGTAACGTCCACGGTATCGGTCGCAACGGTTGTCTGGCCGTCGGTGACGGTGCACTTCACAACGTAAGCGCCCTCGGCAAGATCCTTGCCGTCGCTGCCCTTGACAGCCCAGTTGAAGGAAGCGCCATTGCCAATGGTGGAAAACGTGGGAGTTTCGGTTGCCTTGGCGTACTCCCACTTATAGCTCAGGCCGCTGCTGGGGAGCGTCGCACCGCTCTGGATACCCAGCGCAACAACGCCGCCCGCGGTGACCGGAGTGGGGGCAGCGGTAGCGGTAAAGGAGGAAGTCTGTGTTGCAAGATTGATTTTGGTGGAAACATTGACGCCCTCGCCCTCTGCGGGCTTGGTCTTACCGGAGATGGTGAGCTCGCCGGTAGTTAAGGCGCTGGGAATGGTGACATCATATGCAGACTGGAAGCTCTCGGAAACAGTGATCGCCCAGCTGTCACTTTCACCGACGTACTTGTACGCGGTGAAAGTGCCGTCAACACCACTGTAGGGGCGGTTATTGTACTTAACGGTAATAGCCGCAAGGAGATCCGTCCTGAACTTGGCGTTCGCCTCATCGGCCTTGCTGGTAACAGCGACCGCAACGATGTTCGAGCGGACAGAGGCAGCAGTAACAGTAATTTCCTTAGTCTGACCTGGGTTATCGTCATCATCAACAGTAAGGGTGACCGAGAGGTCAGCGGTACAGCTTACAGAGAAATTGGACGTACCCGCTTTTCCGGTATAGGTGGTTCCGTTAGCAGAAGCACCGTCAATGCCGGACCAGTTGATATTGGTAATATTTGCGGGAGCAACCGTATGGCTCGTACCATTGTAAGTAATGGATGCGCCAGAAATGTTGTAGGAAACATCCCCGCCCTCTTTGGCGGTGGTATTACCGGTAATAGTAATCGTACCGTCACCGGTTGCCCCGTCTGCCCTTGCAGGCACGACGGCGAGACTCAAGACCATGGTCAGAGTCAACAGCAAGGAGAGAAATTTCTTCATGTGATTTTCATCCTTTCGTTTTTGGTTGTGCACCTCCCGAAAAATGGAGGCCCTTCTCACAACCTGATTTTATCACGCTTTTCCGGTAAAGGGAACGGGAAAATAAAAAATTTCATAAATTCTTCATTTTCCCGTTGTCCCCCATATTCAGTTAGACGCGCAAACGCGCGGTTTCGTTCCACGAAAACCGAAAAATTTTCAAAAAATTTTTCATCTTCCGCCGATCAGCCAGACCGCCAGCGCCAGCTGTGCCAGCAGGATGGCGGGAACGCCGTATTTGAAGTACCAGTGCCGCGTTTTGTGGCGGAAAACCTGCATCCCCAAAAGCGCCCCAAGGCTCCCGCCGATCACGGCGAGGCCCAGCAGCGTTTTTTCCGGCGTGCGGCGCGCGCCCTCGGTCTTGGCGCGCAGCTTGTCCCCGCCGTAGGCGAAAAACGTCAGCACGTTTACCGCCGCGAGGTAGACGAGCAGCCCCCGCTCCATTTAGTGCGCGAGCTTCGCCAGCTCGACCGCCGCCGCCGCGCCGAGGCGGGCGTTGTTGAACACGAGCTGGATGTTGGAGTCCAGGCTGTCGCCGCCGGTGAGATCCTTGATCTTGGCGAGCAGATACGGCGTCGTGGCCTTGCCGTGGATGCCGTCCTTCTTCGCGTCCTCGACGGCCTCGGCGATCGCCTTGTCGATGACCTCCTTGTCCATGGAATACTCCTCGGGGATGGGGTTCGTGACGAGAAGGCCGCCGCGCAGGCCCAGCTCGCGCTTGACGTGGAAGGCCTTGGCAAGCTCGGCGGGCGTGTCGAGCTCATAGTCGACGCCGAAGCCGGACTTGCGGGTGTAGAACGCGGGCAGCTCGCTCGTGCCGTAGCCGATGACGGTCACGCCGTGCGTCTCAAGGTATTCGAGCGTCAGCCCGAGGTCGAGGATGGACTTTGCGCCCGCGCAGATGACCATGACGGAGGTGTCGGCCAGCTCCTCAAGGTCGGCGGAGATGTCGAACGTCTCCTGCGCGCCGCGGTGTACGCCGCCGATGCCGCCGGTGGCAAAGACGCGGATGCCCGCCATGTCGGCGATCATCATCGTGGTGGTGACGGTGCACGCGCCGTCCCTGCCCTGCGCGACGAGCACGGGCAGGTCGCGGCGGCTGGCCTTGGGGATGCCCGCGCCGGTCTTGCCGAGGTAGTCGATCTCCTCATGGGAAAGACCGGCTTTCAGGCGGCCGCCGATGATGGCGATGGTCGCGGGCACGGCGCCCGCGTCGCGGATGATCTGCTCGACCTTGAGCGC
>CAKTLG010000055.1 GCA_934572465.1 uncultured Oscillospiraceae bacterium | reverse complement strand
CGAAACGATCATCGTGCCGGCGGGATAGGTGACGCCGTCATAGGTGAATTCCTTCTCGGTCACGTTGACCTTGACGTTGTTTCTCGTGAGCCACTCCATCATGTCAGCCGCGGCCTGGAGGTTGGTCTGGTTCTTGCCGTCGAGCGGGATGATGTAGCACTCGGGATAGAAGTTGCCGTTCTGGCCCGTGCCGTTGTACTCGGGACGGAAGATATCCATCTCCGCGCCCTCAACGTCGTTCTGGTCGCACAGCCACTGGCCGACCATGTCATAGGCGTCGGAGTTGAGGTTCTTCACGCCGCGCTCAAAGATCTTGACCTGAGATTCGAGATAGGAGAGCTTTTCGCCGGCCACATACTCGGCCTGACCGAGAATGCCGTACTGGACGGCCTGCGCGGTCTCGTCGTTATAGGCGGGCAGCTCGACCGTGTAGGACACGGTGCCGTGGAGCATGGCGAACTGCGGGGTATAGCTCGTGGACATATCGTCCCACGGATCCTGCCAGTAGGTGTCGGTGCCATTGCCGGTGTAGCTCAGGTAGTCGCGCTGGGGGATGACGTAGCTGTTGTAGCCGGGGTTGTTGGCGACCGCGCCGATGCCGAGCGCTTCGCCGCCGCCGATGAGGTGGTTGGCAAGCAGGTCATATTCAAAGTTCGGCTCGTGCGGGGGATCGCAGGGCTCGCACTGGAAGGCCTCGACACGGCCGTGGAACTCGGCGAGGGACATGGGGTTGAACGTACCGATGAGCTGCTGCATATTGGCCGTCTCGCTCGTGGTCTGGAAGGAGTTGTCGCGGTTCAGGTCATAGCCGCCGGTGGAGTGTCTCGTCAGATAGGTACGGCCGTCGACGTTCTCCTCGGGAACGAGGATGAAGAACACGTCGGAAAGCAGGCCGTTCTTGACGTCGACCGTCTTGTTCTCGACCGTGTAGTACTTTTCAAGGTCGACCTTGCCGGACTGACCGTCGTTGTCGACCGTCAGATAGCCAAGGTAGCTGGCCTTGTCCTTGACGAGATCGGGGATGGCGACGCTGCCCTCAGCGCCCACGGGGCCCATCTCGGCCTTGAGCTGCGCTTCGCCCGCGGCGGTGAAGCCGGTGAGCATCTTGTAGTCGATGGTCTTCTCGCTCGTGATCATCTTGGCGAAGTCGAGCACGCCGTCGGTGGCGGAGACCTCGTTGGGGTGGATGTTGGAGTACATCACGGGCACGCGGACGTCGTCCAGCGCGCCGGAGGCGATCTGCGCGAGCACGGCGTCGGGATCGGTCTCGGCCTGCTCGGTCAGCGCGAGCCACTTGCTCACGCTCGCCTTGGAGTCGGCGACGATCAGGTAGGGCATATCACGGCCCGCGGTGGACAGACCCATGGAGAACTTCTGGACATAAAGGCCGTTCTTCGTGCCGTCCGCCACGATCGTGTCAAGCTCCTTGTAAAGCTCCCACATGGTGTTGAAGTTCTCATACGGCGTGACCTTTACAGGGGCGGAGCCGACGGCCTTGCCGCTGTTTTTGGCAACGAGGTCAAAGTAGCCGCACTTGTCGATGAAGTAGCCGCCGTCCACATGGGGCACGCTGTAGTCCACAGCGGGATCGCCCAGCTGCCAGTCGCTGCCGTCAAAGTACCAGTTGGACGAGAAGAAGTAGTTGTTCACGTGGAAGCTCACGTCGAGCACGGTCTTGCCGTTTTTCTCGTTTGCGGTGAGCTTGACGTTCGTGAACTGCTGCTCGTCGCCCTCGGTCTTCCAGGCATTGAGCGGTCCGCCCGCGTAAGCGTAGGGGAACAGCTCCTCGTTCACATAGGGGCGGGAGTCGTCGCGCTCGAGCGACAGCTCGACCGTGCCGGCCTCAACGGCGGCGGCGAGCGCGTCCTTGCTCATGCCCGAAACGGGGATGGAGAGGGACACGTCCTTGCCGTCCTCGCTCGTGACGAGGGTGATCGTTGCGTCAACGGCAAACTTGGTGCCGAGGAGCGCGTTGTCCTTGGGGTTCATGTCCTGATAGCTGACCGCCGCCGCGGAGCTTACCGCAAGCGAGAGCGTCAGCATCAGCGCCATCAAAAGGGAAAGCGCTTTTGTGGCAAACGATGGATGCTTTTTCATGTTTCTTCCTCCTAAAGTGTTCCTGCTTCGCCGCGGCATATGCGGCGATGAATGTTGATGCAGTCAGTTTACATCAATAAAAATCCATAGTCAACAGAATATTCATTCGCAAATGTGCTGAATTTCCCTGCTGCACATGGATATCTGTCCATCATTTTTCACAATTCGCGGGGTTTGGCGGGCAATGCGCCGTCATTTTTATGCACGGGCACGGCGCTTGCAAACCGCCGCGCGGCGAGGTATAATAAGGAAAAATCATGCCTGACGGCGGGAGGATGTGTGCATCATGCGGCTGCAAAGCGCGATCTTTACCATGGACGACTGCCTGTTCGATCCGGCGACCGGCGCGGCGCGCGCGGCGCTGGACAAGGCGCTCGCGCTCTTTAAGATGGAGGGCGTATGGCTCGGCGCGGTGACGGCGCTGAGCGCGGAGGACGCGCAGAAGGCGCTCGACCGCGCGGGACTCGCCCCGTACTTCCGCTTCGTGCTGACCGAGCGCGTCGCGCTCTGCCCCGCCGACAGCGGCACGATGTTCGAGCGCGCGATGAAGCGCCTGCATTCGCAGAAGGCTGACACGGTGGTCTTTTCCGGCTCGCTCGCCGCCATCGAAAACGCGAAGGCCGCAGGCTTTCGCACCGTAGCTGTGCGCGGCGGGAACGACGCGGACTGGGACGCGATGCGCGCCGCGGCAGCGGAATCGCTCGACCGCTACGGCGACCTGCTGGGCTGACCGCGTGCAGCGCGCGAAGGCCCACCATATGCCGCCCGCAGGCGGCCAATAATTTTAATCGTTTTCTCTGACGTCACCGCCGCGGCATTGCGATCCCCGCGCCCTTTTGAGCGCGCCAACCGTGCCGCTTCCTCGAAACCGGCTCGCTTTATCCGCCGCCGGCGGCGCTCCGCCGATCTCCATGTGCGCCGGAAAAAGCACTTCTCCGCCCGCAAGTGTAGAATTTGCCCGCTGTCAGCGGGCAGATCATGCGCGCAGCGGGCTGCATCCAGCAAAATAAAAGGGACCGTCCCGATGGGACGATCCCTTTTATTTTGAGATATTTTATTCGTAGATGGGATACTTCTTCGTCAGGGCGACGACGGCCTCCTGGGCCTTCTCCTTGCTGCCCTCGAAGTCGCGGGCGACCATGCCCATGATGCGGGCGATCTCCTTCATGTCCTCTTCCTTCAGGCCGCGGGTGGTGGCGGCGGGGGTGCCGACGCGGATGCCGGAGGTGACGAACGGCTTCTCGGGGTCGTTGGGGATGGCGTTCTTGTTGACGGTGATGAAGCACTCGTCCAGACGGCGCTCGATCTCCTTGCCGGTGATGTTGAAGTTGCGGACGTCAACGAGCATGAGATGGTTGTCCGTGCCGCCGGAGACGAGACGGAAGCCCTCCGCCTTCAGACCCTCGGCCAGAACGGCGGCGTTCTTGACGACCTGCTCGCCGTAAGCCTTGAACTCGGGCTTGAGCGCCTCGCCGAAGCAGATGGCCTTGGCGGCGATGATGTGCTCGAGCGGGCCGCCCTGCGTGCCGGGGAACACGGCGGAGTCGATCTTCTTGGCGAGGTTGATGGTCTCCATCTCGCCGGTCTCGATGTTCTTCTTGGTGATCTCGTTCTTGCAGAGGATCAGGCCGCCGCGCGGGCCGCGCAGCGTCTTATGCGTCGTGGAGGTGACCACGTCGGCATACGGCACGGGGTTCATGTGCACGCCCGCGGCGACGAGGCCGGCGATGTGCGCCATGTCGACCATGAGGTACGCGCCGACGGAATCGGCGATCTCGCGGAACTTGGCGAAGTCGATCTTGCGGGGATAGGCGGAGGCGCCAGCCAGGATCATCTTGGGCTTGCACTCCTGCGCGATGCGGTAAAGCTCGTCATAGTCGATCTGCTCGGTCTCGTCGTTGAGGGAGTAGGGGACCTGATGGAAGTACTGGCCGGAGATGTTGACGGGGCTGCCGTGGGACAGGTGGCCGCCGTGGGCAAGGTTCATGCCCATGTAGGTGTCGCCGGGCTGGAGCATGGCCTTGAACGCGGCCAGGTTGGCAGAAGCGCCGGAGTGGGGCTGGACGTTCGCGTGCTCAGCGCCGAAGAGCTGGCAGGCGCGCTGACGGGCGATCTCCTCGGTCTCGTCGACGCAGTAGCAGCCGCCGTAGTAACGCTTGCCGGGATAGCCCTCGGCGTACTTGTTGGTCAGGCACGTGCCCATCGCCATCATGACGGCGGGGGAGACGATGTTCTCGGATGCGATCAGCTCGATGTTGCGCTGCTCGCGGTGATACTCCTTCTCGATGGTCGCGCCGACCTCGGGGTCATACTGGGACAGAAATTCCATGGTTTCCTTGATCATGGTGCGGTTTCCTCCTCTGGTTAAATTCAGTGTGGGAACGGGTCCGCCGCGCGGACTCATACGGTGCTCTCTACCCCTTAGAATAGCAAAAAAACAAAGGCTCTGTCAAGAAAAAACGGCGCGCGGACGAGATGCTTTTATTAGGAAAAAGTCGGAAATCACCTTAAAAAAGCAAAAGTGCGGAGCGCCTGCCGGAAAATGATTGACGCGCCGCGGCCTATCTGCTATGCTGAGCGTGCAGCGCCCCGTTTTCGGGGCGGGCAAACCGGCAGAGTAGGAAGCCATGTGTTTCGCAAAAAGCGATCAGTGCCGTTGGGATGGGAAGTTGCCCGCGGACGAAATAACCATGGTTTGCAGTATGGCTTCCGCATCCGCTTGCCACTCAGATGAGAGATTTTTTGTGAGGCCTCTCCTCCGCGTGGTCCCTGCCACCCGGAGGGAGAGGTTTCTTCTTTTTCGGGTCAAGCCACAGCGCGGTCTGCCGCCGCGCGGAAACCATTTATCGAAAAGGAGGTCCTCACAATGTTTTCCAATGTCGCAGAGCTCTCCCCCGCCGTATGGGGCATCCTGATCGCGGCTGTCGCCGCGCTCGTCGTCGCGGTCATCCTCGTGTGCCGCTCGGCGTCGCTGACGACGCGCAAGCTCGTCACCATCGCCATGCTCACGGCCGTGTACGTGGTGCTCAGCCTTGTCGGCACGCTGAACCTCTGGTGGATCCGCATCAGCGTGGATTCCCTGCCGATCATCCTCGGCGCGCTGCTCTACGGGCCGGTCGGCGGCCTGCTGGTGGGGCTGCTCGGCAGCTTCATGAATCAGCTGCTCACCTACGGGCTGACGGTCACGACCGTGCTGTGGGTCATCCCCGCCGCCGCGCGCGGCGCGATGATCGGCGCGTATGCCAGACGGCACGACTATGAGCTCTCCCGCACGCAGATCATCGGCGTGCTGTGCGTGACCGCGGTCATCGTCACCGCGCTCAACACGGGCGCGATGTATCTCGACAGCGTCATCAACGGCTACTACACCTATGCCTACGTTTTCGGCGGCATCGTCACCCGCGTGATCGCCGGCCTTGCGACGGCGCTCGTGATGAGCTTTGCCGCGCCTCCGGTCGTGAGCATGCTCGACCGCTCGCTGTGCGCGGTGCGCGCGGCGCAATAAAAAAATATTCAAAAAAGAGGGACGCAGTTTTCAACTGCGTCCCTCTTTTTTGAGCGGGGATCACGCTCCGCTTCGTGCCGTGCGCGGCACGAAACTCTGCGAGGCTTATTTTTTGTCGTTTTCGACGAGCGACAACAGGGTCTGCTCAAAGCCGTATTGGTCGCGGAGGCGGCGGGCTTCGGTGAGCTTTTTGACACCGAGACGGCCGGTGCGGCGGCAGCGGAGCATCAGATTTTTCGGCGAGTGGGCAAAGTCGATGAACTCGATGACATCCACGTCGTAGCCCTCGTCCTCCAGAACCGCCGCGCGGATGGCGTCGGTCAGCAGCGCGGAGAAGCGCTCCTGAAACAGCCCGTGGGAGAGGAGAATATCGAAGTCGCCGCCCTTCCGGATGGTCTTGTTGACCTCGTGCTGGCAGCAGGGAACGGAAAAGATATGCTCGACGCCGCGGGAGACGGCGTAGTACAGGGCATAGTCGGTCGCCACGTCGCAGGCGTGGAGCGTGACGAGCATGTCGATGTGCTCGTCGTAGAGCACATCGCGCGTAACGTCGGCGACGACGAAGCGGAGGTCTGAATAGCCGTAGCGTGCGGCGACCTCGTTGCAGTGCGCGACGACGTCCTCCTTGAGATCGTAGCCGATGATCTTTGCGCGCACGCCGCGCTTGACGGCGAAATAGTAGTACAGCACGAACGTGAGGTATGATTTGCCGCAGCCAAAGTCGAGGATCGTGATCTCGTCGCGGCCATAGGCGCGGAAGGCGTCGTCCACCAGTTCGATGAAGCGGTTGATCTGCTTATACTTGTCGTATTTTGCCTTGACGATCCTGAAGTCCGGCGTGAACACGCCGAGATCGACGAGGGCGGGGATGTTTTCGCCCTCCTGCAAAATGTATTCCTTCTTGCGGTCGTGCGCGGCGGGAACGGCGGCGCGGGCGGCGCCGGACTTGGCGGTGCATTTATAGGCGCCGTTCGTCCTGCGGACATACTGGCGCGTCTCCGTCGCGGTGCAGAGCGTGACGGAGCGGAACAGGCCATCGAGCTCGCGCTCGAACGTTTCAGGCAGCGCGCCGCGCGCAACGTTGCGGTGCGCGACCTTCTGCCCCTGCTGGTATTCGAGCTGGAAAAACGCCTTGCCGCGCAGCGTGAGCGGCCGCACGGTGACGCGCGAGTGCCCGATGCGCGCGACCGGCTCGGCAAGGACGAGCTTTGTGAGCGTGTCGAGCCGCTCGGAAAGGTCGTTCAAAACGATGCTCATGCGCCGAACCTCTCTTTGAGCGCAAGGTGCGCGGCGTACAGCTCGTTTTTGCTGTAGGTGTTGTTCTCGTCCTTCAAAAGCAGCTTGATGGCGTCCTTGGCGGTACAGTCATTCTGCACCATGCAGTCCACGAGCAGCGCCTCGGGCGAGGTGATGTGCTCGACTTCGCGCAGGCGGTAGTCGTCGCAGACCTCGACGATGAGGGCGTATTCGCCCTTTTCATACGTTTCCTTCGCAATGAGCTGGTCTTTGACCTCCTGCGGCGTGCCGCGGAAGGTCATCTCGTGGAGCTTCGTCATGTCGTTGCAGAGGCACAGGCGCAGCTGCGCGTTCTCCTCGATGAAAAAGTCGACGACGCTCATGATGCGCTTGGGGGACTCGTAAAAGGCGTAGGTCGCAGTGTCGCCCTTGCGCATCATCATCAGCACGCGGCGGCGGTCCGCCGTCTCGCGCGGGAAAAAGCCGTAAAAGAGGAAGGATGATAAGTCGAAGCCCGAGATCGACAGCGCGTTGACCGCGGCGCAGCAGCCGGGCACGCCGACGACGCGGATGCCGTTTTCGACCGCCGCGCGGATGAGCTCGTTGCCGGGGTCGGAGATGCAGGGCGTGCCCGCGTCGGTGATGACGGCGAT
>CAKTLG010000054.1 GCA_934572465.1 uncultured Oscillospiraceae bacterium | reverse complement strand
CGGTGATATCCCCACGGCTGTGAACGCGGGCGAGTACACCGTGTACTACAAGGTCGAGAGCGACAGCAACCACAACGGCACGGAGGCTGTAAGCGTCAAGGTTACGATCGACAAGGCTGATGCTAAGGTCACCACCGCTCCGGCGGCCGTCGGCGGTCTTGTCTACAGCGGCGCGGAGCAGCAGCTCGTCACGGCGGGCGAAGCGCTCGGCGGCACGATGGTCTACAGTCT
The DNA here is from genome assembly GCA_934572465.1 of uncultured Oscillospiraceae bacterium. Taxonomy (GTDB): domain Bacteria; phylum Bacillota; class Clostridia; order Oscillospirales; family Oscillospiraceae; genus Hominicoprocola. Next base: position 7,923 of record CAKTLG010000054.1, on the reverse strand, counting down.
GGACGGCGAGACCTATGGCGGTGATATCCCCACGGCTGTGAACGCGGGCGAGTACACCGTGTACTACAAGGTCGAGAGCGACAGCAACCACAACGACACGGCGGCTGCGAGCGTTACGGTCACGATCGGCAGGGCGAAGCTTACCGGCAAGGTGACCTGCAGAACGTTCCCGCGCTACGGCTATACGCTGGGCGACGCGCATATCACGGTGCCCGCGCTCTGGCCTGAGGGCAGCTTCCAGTGGTACGACGAGAACGGCAAGGCGCTGGCGGACAGCACCATGATCGTCTCCGACGCCACCTATCGGTGGGTGTTCCGCGACGATCTCGGCAACTATGAGCCGGTCAACGGCAGCATCGTGCTCTGGCGCTATGCCCCCGAAGCCGCGGAGACGGGCAAGAGCGAGACGGTCAAGAATCCCGACGGCTCGACCACGACGACCGTGACGAAGCCGGACGGCACCGTTACCGAGACCACGACGACGCCCGACGGCACCACGTCCACGACCACGACGGACAAGGACGGCAATACGGATACGGACGTCAAGGTCAGCGATAAGGCGGTCTCCGACGCGAAGAAGGACGGCTCGACCATCAAGCTCCCCGTCGACGGGCGGCCCGGTCAGGAGATCGACATTGACATCCGCACCGGCGGCGAGGATGTGACCATTGAGATCCCGGTCTCCGGCGCAACGGGCGGCACGGTGGCGATCATCGTCAAGGGCGACGGCACCGAGGAGGTCGTGAGAGAGTCGGTCGTGACCGGAGACGGCATCCGTATGAAGGTCAGCGGCAGCGTGACGGTCAAGGTCGCCGACCGGTCGAAGGACTTTATCGATATGCGCGGCCACTGGGCAAAGAATGAGGCCGACACCGTTGTGGCGCGCGGCCTGTTCAACGGCACGAGCGACACGATGTTCAGTCCCTCGCTGCCGATGACGCGCGGCATGGTCGTTACGGTGCTCGCGCGCATGAGCGGCGCGGATACGAGCGGCGGCGCGAAGTGGTACGACAAGGGCTGCGCGTGGGCGGTCGCAAACGACATCTCCGACGGCACAGCGCCCGAGAGCAGCATCACGCGCGAGCAGCTCGTGACGATGCTCTATCGCTACGCGAAGCTGCGCGGCGTCGATGTGACGGCCGGCGGCACGGCGCTGCAGAGCTTCTCCGACTATGAGAGCGTCTCGTCCTACGCGGTCGAGGCGATGGATTGGGCGGTCACGAAGGGGCTGGTCAACGGCATCAACGGCCGGCTCGAGCCGCAGGGCACGGCGACCCGCGCACAGGTCGCGGCGATCTTTGCAAGATTTTTGAAGCTGCTGTAAGGGCGGCGCTGAAGAGCGGCGGGAACGCATATGCGTTCCCGCCGCCCGCTTTTTTGCCGCTGCGCCGCGCGAGTTGACAAGCGGTGTATAATAAAAGAAATGAGAGAGAAAAACGCTGAGATCAGCGCGGAAGGAAACGCCGCGTCCGAAGCCTGCTCCGGACGCGGTATTTTTCGGCCCGCGCGGGGAGTGGGAGGAGAGCAATGCTTTTCGGACGGCATATCAACCGCTACTATCTGCGTCACGCGCCGCGGCTGCTGCTGGGGATGCTGACGCTGCTGGTGGTGGACTACGTGCAGCTCATCGTGCCGGAGCTGTACCGGATGACGGTCAACGGCGTGAAGGACGGCTATGTGCTGCTGGACGGCGTGCGGCGGACGTTCGACATGGACTTTCTGCTCGAGGAGATCTGCCGGCCGTTCATCCCGATCATTTTTGCGCTGCTGATCGGGCGGTTTTTGTGGCGCGTGTGCTTTTTCGGCGCGGGCATCCGCGTGGAGGCCGACATCCGCAGCCGGATGTTCGCCCGCTGCGAGCTGCTGTCGCAGCAGTACTACCAGCGCAACAAGGTCGGAGATTTGATGGCGCTGTTCACCAACGATCTGGAGACCGTACAGGACTGCTTCGGCAGCGGCGTGCTGATGTTCTGCGACGCGGCGTTCCTCGGCGTGCTGGCCGTGGCGAAGATGCTGCGCATGAACGCGCGTCTGACGCTCTACTGTATGCTGCCGATGGTGTTCCTGCTGTTTGCGGCGATGGTGCTGGGGCATTACATGGAGCTGCGCTGGGACAGGCGGCAGGAGGCGTTCTCCGCGCTGTCGGACTTTTCGCAGGAGAGCTTTTCCGGCATCGCGGTCATCAAGGCCTTCGTCAAGGAGGGCGCGGAGCTTGCCGCGTTCCGAAAGCTGAACAAGCGCAACGAGGACGCGAACGTCGCCTATACGCGCCTGTCTGTTCTGTTCAATATTTTCGTTACGCTTTTTGTCGAGGCGGTGATCTGCGTTATCCTCGGCTACGGCGGCTATCTTGCGCACGAGGGCATTTTCAACGCGGGAGAGCTGGTGGAATTCATCGGCTACTTCACCTCCATCGTCTGGCCGGTGATGGCCGTTTCGCAGCTCATCGAGATGCGCTCGCGCGGCAAGGCGTCGCTCGCGCGCATCGGCAGGCTCCTTGACGAGCCGGCCGACGTGAAGGATCGCGAGGACGCGGTTGACTGCGGCGCGCTGCGCGGCGAGATCGAGTTCCGCGGCCTGACGTTCCGCTATCCGGATGCGGCGGTCGACGCGCTGAAAGACGTCAGCGTCCATATCGCCGCGGGCGAAAATGTCGGCGTGATCGGGCGCGTGGGCTGCGGCAAGACCACACTGGTCGACCTGATCCTGCGCACCTACAACGTGCCGGACGGCACGCTGTTTCTCGACGGACGGGACGTGAACACGCTCACGATCGAGTCGGTGCGGCGCTCTGCCGCCTATGTCCCGCAGGACAACTTCCTTTTCAGCGATACGATCTCCGGCAACATTGCCTTCGCCTCGGCGGGCGGCGGACAGGAGGAGATCGAGCGCGCGGCGGTGCTTGCGGGCATCCGCGACAACATTATGGAATTTCCGCAGCAGTACGAAACGATGCTCGGCGAGCGCGGCGTGACTGTTTCAGGAGGACAGAAGCAGCGCATCTCCATCGCGCGGGCGCTGATGAAGCGGGCGCCGATCCTGATTCTGGACGATTCGGTCTCGGCGGTGGATGTGAAGACGGAAAAGGCCATTCTGGAGAATCTGCGCCAAACGCGGCGCGGCATGACGACCATCCTCATTGCGCACCGCATCTCGACGGTGGAGCAGATGGACAGGGTGCTCTTTATGGATGAAGGCAGGCTCGTGGACGCGGGCACGCACGAGGAGCTGTGCGCGCGCTGCGAGGGCTACCGCACGATGGTGGCGCTGCAAAGGCTGGACGATGAAAGCGAGGCGAGAGACCATGCATGAATACTTCCCGCTGCTGCTGGTGGGCGGCTGTGCGGGCGTGCTCGCCATCGCGTTTCTGATCGCCTACCTCTCTATCGAAGACAAGAAGGAAGCCATCGGCTTCGACCGCAATATGAAGGACAGCGAGATCGTGCGGCGGCTGCTCGTCTATGCAAGGCCCTATGCAGGGCGCTTCGCCTTCGTGCTGCTGGTGATGCTCTGCTCCGTGGCCTATGACATCGCTTCTCCGCTGATCATCGGCGAGATCGAGCGGCTCATCCAGCATGACTTTGCCATGTCGGCGCTGTACCGCTATGTGGCGCTGTACGCCTCGATCCTCGCGGTGTCGCTGCTGTGCACCTATGTGCAGGCCATCGTGCTGCAAAAGACCGGCATGAAGATCCTGACCGCGCTGCGCGAGGATCTTTTCACACACATCGAGAGCCTTTCGCACGAGCAGCTGCACCATATTCCCGTCGGCAAGCTCGTCACGCGCGTGACGAGCGACACGGGCGCGATCTCGATGATGTTTACGAGCATTCTGGTAAACCTCATCAAAAACATCTTTGTCATTGCGGGCGTGCTGGTGGCGATGCTGTGCGTGAACTATATGCTGACGCTGATGATCCTCTGCTTTGTGCCGTTCATCGTGCTCTTTACGGTCATCTTCCGCAAATTTCTGCGCAAGGCCTACCGCAAGGTCAAGGACGGCACGACGGATATCAACACGTTCCTCTCGGAAAACCTTTCGGGCATGAAGATCATCCAGATCTTCGATCAGGAGGAGCGCAAGCGCGAGGAGTTCGAGCGCAAAAACAGCGCGCTGCGCCGCGCGCGCATGAACGAGATCTTTGTTTTCGGCGTGTTCCGGCCCACGGTGTATATGCTCTACATCAGCTCGGTGCTGTGTCTGCTGTATCTCGGCGGGCGCGGCAGCATCAGGGACACCGCCTTTTTCGGGCAGGTGATCGACGGCGGCGTCATCGTTTCGTTCTATATGTTCATCTCCAAGTTCTTCAACCCCATTCAGAGCCTTGCCGAGCAGTTCAACGTTCTGCAGTCGGCCTTTGCCTCGGCGGAGAAGATATTCACGGTGTTTGATATGCAGCCGCTCGTCGTCGACACGCCGGACGCCGTCGAGCTGGAGCACATTGAGGGGAACATCGAGTTCCGCGATGTCTGGTTTGCCTATGAGGAGGAGAACTGGGTGCTGCGCGGCGTGTCGTTCAGGGTCGAGGCGGGACAGACGGTCGCCTTCGTCGGCGCGACAGGCTCGGGCAAGACGACGATCTTGTCGCTTTTGTGCCGCAATTACGATATCCAGCGCGGGCAGATCCTGGTCGACGGGATCGACATCCGAAAGATCAGGATATCCTCCCTGCGCCGCCATTTCGGGCAGATGCTGCAGGATGTGTTCCTCTTTTCCGGCACGGTGCGCTCCAATATCCTGCTGCGCATGGAAGGCGTGAGCGACGAGGAGGTCATGGCGGCCTGCCGCTACGTCAACACCGACAGGCTCATCGCGCGGCTCCCGCACGGACTGGATGAGGAGGTGCGCGAGCGCGGCAACAACTTCTCCGCGGGTGAGCGGCAGCTTATTTCGTTTGCACGCACGCTCATCCACCGGCCGGAGGTCATGATCCTCGACGAAGCTACGGCGAATATCGACACCGAGACCGAGGTGCTCATTCAGGATTCGCTGGAAAAGCTCATGAGCATCGGAACGCTCCTGATCGTGGCGCACCGGCTGTCGACCATCCAGCACGCGGACAATATCATCCACCTTGCGCACGGCGAGATCATCGAGCAGGGCACGCACCAGCAGCTGCTGGAGGCGCGCGGACGCTACTATGATCTCTATATGCTCCAGTATGAGCGGGAGCGGCTGAGCGCCGCGCGGGGCGAGGCTTGACAATTTGCCGCCGCCGCATTAAAATGATCGCAAAGAAAGAAAAAGCCGCGTGACGCGGCTTTTTCAAAACAATGAAGTTAGATACAACTAACCGATGGAGGGACGAACATGCAGTATCACATTAAGAAAAACAGCGTGCAGGAAACGCTGGTCATCCCGCTGTATGGAAAGAAAATGTGCACGGAGCTGTTCCCGCGGCTCTATCAGGACGAGACGGCTGTGCGCCTGATTGGGCAGGTCGACTACGACTTCTCCGCGCTTGCGAAAAAAGCGGAGAGCACGATGCAGCGCTTTGGCTTTCTGGAGGTCGCCATGCGGCAGAACGACCTTGCATGGGAGGTGCGGGACTATCTTAAGGCGCATCCGACGGCGGCGGTCGTGAATCTCGGCTGCGGGCTGGACGACACGGGCCGCAGGTGTGACAACGGCAGCTGCAAGCTCTATAATCTGGACTTTCCCGACGTGATCGCAGTACGCGGCGCGCTGCTCCCCGCCGGAGAACGCGAGGAGAACATTGGCTGCGATCTGAACGATACCGCGTGGTTCTCGCGCATCGACGCGAGCGGCGGCGCGGTGTTCTTTGCCGCGGGCGTTTTCTATTACTTTCTGACCGAGCAGGTCAGGGCGCTGGTGCAGGCTATGGCGGAGGCGTTCCCCAGCGGGCGGCTGGCCTTTGACGCAGCGGGCAGGCCGGCGGTGAAGCTGATGCTCAAAACATGGATCCGCGACGCGGCGATACAGGATGTGGGCGCGTACTTCTCCGTGTCGGACGCCGCGCGCGAGCTTTCGGCGTGGAGCGAGCGGCTGCGCGTATCGAGCCGCGGCTATATGCTCGGCTATCAGAGTCTGGACGATCCGGACGTCAGCGGCTTTTTCCGTTTTCTTGCCCGCGTCGGCGACGGGGCGATGAAAATGCAGATCGTGCGGCTCGATTTTGCGGAGGACGGCGCGCGCGGCGCGGACAGATAGGGCGCAGGATACGGGAAAAGGGAGAGGGCACAGCCCTCTCCCTTTTGCGTGCTTCAGTTTTCCTCGCGTGCGCGCAGACCCGCGACCGACGAGATCGGCAGCGAGAAGCAGATCGCGCCCGCCTTGGTGCCGGGGCCGGCCTGCTCGTTGACCGAGCGCATAATGGCGGCCTTTTCGTCCTTGTGGGCGATGATGTAGATCATGTCCTTTTCGTCGGCAAGGCTGACGCTGAAGAACTTTTCGCCCCGCGTGCCGCCGGTGCCCTTGGCGTGCAGCACCGTGCCGCCGCCTGCGCCCGCGGCGCGCGCCGCGTCCATGACAAAGTCGGAATAGCCTTCGTTGAGGACGACGATGATCAGCTCGTGTTCAAAATCCATGCGCGGTGCACCTCCTGCTTTCTGGTTGTCGGTAAGATAGGCGAGTGTCTTGCCGCCCGCCACGCTCTTGAGCGGCACGGTCAGCATGACGCCGTTGCCGGGAATGTCGATGAAGAGCTTGCGCTTGGCGGCCTTGAGCAGCGCTCCGGCCTCCTGTGCGCTGGCCACGGCGCCGACGACGTACTTTTCCGTCGCGTCCAGCCCGTAAACGGCCAGATGCTCGCTCTTTGCCGTGCCGCGCCCGGGCATACTGAGGATCATATGCAGCCCAGCGCCGCTGTAGAGATCGTGCATGATCTCGCCCTTGTCGTGATCGGTAATGGCGATGACGTAATACAGTTCCATATCAGCAGGCCTCCCACAGTTCGATGATCTCGTTGTCGCCAAAGTCGGGCAGCGCCGGCTCGGCGGACGCGCGGCGGGACTTGATGACGTAGATCGCGCCCATCACCTGCACGGTGATCAGCGGCATCATCGCAACGAGCGCGACAAGGCCGAACGCGTCGGTCATCACGCTGCCGCCGAGCGCCTCGCATGCGCCCATGGCGAAGGGCAGCATGAACGTAGCCGTCAGCGGGCCGGAGGCCACGCCGCCGGAGTCGAAGGCGATGGCGGTGAAGGTGCGCGGCACAAAAAAGCTCAGGGCGAGCGCGATGAGGTAGCCGGGCACGAGGAAGTACATGATCGAAACGCCCATGATGACGCGCAGCATCGCAAGCCCGCCCGCGGAGGAGACCGCGATGGAAAGGCTCATGCCCATGGCCTTGGCCGAGATCGCGCCCGCGCTCAGCTCCTCGACCTGCTTGTTGAGGATATGTACGGCAGGCTCGGCGTTGATGATGAACCAGCCCATGAGCATCGCAAGCGGCGCGAGCAGCCAGAGCTTCCAGCCCTCCGTCAGCGCCGCGCCGAGCGCGTAGCCCACGGGGGAGAAGCCGACGTTCACGCCCGTGAGGAACAGCACCAGCCCCGCGTAGGTGTAGAGGATGCCGACGACGATGCGCAGGAACGGCAGCCTGCGCAGCCGGAGCGAGACGATCTGGAAGATGAGGAAGAAGACGACGATCGGCAGCAGCGCGATCGTGACCTCCCAGAGATAGTCGGGCAGCGCGTGCAGATAATCACGCCCCATCTCCACCGTGGTGGCCGCGCCGGAGACCGCCGCGCTCGCGCCCTGAGAGGGCTGCGTCTTATAGATCGCGCCGAGCAGCAGCACCGAAAGGATCGGCCCGATGGAGCACAGGCCCACAAGGCCGAAGCTGTCCGCCTTGGCGTTCTCATCGCTTCGGATGGATGCGACGCCGACGCCGAGCGCCATGATGAACGGCACGGTCATCGGCCCCGTCGTCACGCCGCCGGAGTCGAACGCGACGG
>CAKTLG010000053.1 GCA_934572465.1 uncultured Oscillospiraceae bacterium | reverse complement strand
TCGCCGATGATGACGGCGGCAAGGCCGATGACGATGGCGCCGCGGCCCATCTGCACGTCGCTCGAGCCCTGATACTGCGCGAGCAGCGCGCCCGAAAGGGCGACGAGACCGTTGGAGAGCATCAGGCCGAGCACGATATTGGAATCGGTGTTGATGCCCTGTGCGCGGGCCATGTGGGGATTTGCGCCCGTGGCGCGCAGCGAGCTGCCCTTCTCGGTGCCGAAGAACCAGTAGAGCAGCGCGATGACCGCCGCGGTGAAGACCAGCAGCAGCGGCAGCGGGTTTTTGACCAGCAGGTCGCCCACGGGCGAAAACGTGCGCACATAGCGCTGGGAGACGAGCAGGGGGTATTTATCCACGCTGAGCGCCTGATTCGCCTTCCCGCCCATGATGCGCAGGTTGATCGAATAGAGCGACAGCTGCGTCAAAATGCCTGCGAGGATCGCGGGGATGCCGCAGCGCGTGTGAAAAAGGCCGGTGACAAGGCCCGCGAGCATACCGGCGAGCACCGCGCACAAAAGCGCGAGCCACGGGTTCAGCCCCGCGCGGATGAGCATGACGCACACCGCGCCGCCGGTGGCGAGCGAGCCGTCGACCGTCAGATCGGCCACGTCAAGGATGCGGTAGGTGATGTAAACGCCGATGGCCATGATGCCCCACGCAAGCCCCTGCGCAACGGCGCCGGGCAGCGCGTTCATCAGCGATGAAAGAAAACTCATGGTCTCTCTCCTCCAACTATCTCAGGATGGGCGGGGACGGTCACCGTCCCCGCCTGTAGGGGATACGATCAGTCCTCGATGGCGGTGTAGCCGTCCTGCGGGGTGATGCCGAGGGCGTCGCACATGGAGGCGTTGTACTTGGGCGTTGCGTCGGTGTATTCGATGGGCATGGTGGAGATGTCGGCCTCGCCGGTCAGGATCTTCGCGGCCATCTTGCCGGTCGTCACGCCGAGGTCATAGTAGCTGATGGACAGCGTCGCCACGCCGCAGCCCTTGCAGATGCCCTCTTCGCCGGCGATGGCGGGCACGCCCGCGGGGACGAGGACGTTTGCGATGGCCTCAGTGTTGGAGGCGGCGGTGTTATCGGTGGGGATGTAGACAACGTCGGCATAGTCGGCGGCAGACTGCGTGACGGAGGAGACGTCGTTGGTGTCGGTGAAGGCAAATTCCTTGCTTTCAATGCCCTTGGCGGCGAGGTACTTGGCGACCTCCTCGATCTGGTAGCGGGAGTTGGCCTCGCCGGAGCAGAACAGCAGCGCGACCTTCTGCGCCTCGGGGAACCATTCGGTGATCATGTTGGCCTGCGCCTCAAGGTCGGCGAGGTCGCTCGTGCCGGAGATGTTGCCGCCGACGGTGCCGGAGAAGTTTTCAATGTCCAGCGCCACGCCGTAGGCGGTGATGGAGGTGCCGAGAATGGGGATCTCGTCCGTGGCGGAGGCGGCGGCGGTCAGCGACGCCGTGGCGTTCGCCATGATGAGGTCAACGCCGTCGGAGACGAAGCCGTTGACGATCGTGGTGCAGTTCGCGCTGTCGCCGCTGGCGTTCCTGTTCAGGAACTCGACCTGACCGGGCAGCGCCTCGTTCAGCGCGTCGATGAAGCCCTGGGTGGCGGCGTCGAGCGCGTCGTGCTGCACGAGCTGGCAGATGCCGACGACGTATTTGGTCTCGCCGTCAGAGCTGCCGCCCTGCGGATCGTCCTGCGCGGCCTTGTCGCCGCAGGCGGTCAGCCCCAGGCACAGGCTCAGCGCCAGCACGAGGGAGAGGATGACGGATGTGATGGAACGTTTGGTTTTCATGTTCTTTTCCTCCAATTAAAAATTGCTGGTAAAAATAAGACCCGCCGTAAGGACTTGTGGGTCCATACGGCGGGTTTCTTGACAAAAGCTTTTTTGAGAACTTTGAAGAAAGCTTTTTCAGGCAGCCATCCGAATACGGGCATCACAAATCGCTTTTACTTTCAGATAAAAGTAAAAGTAGGAATAATAGTAATAGCGATCCATGCGGCGAATGGCGTTCATCCTTTGCTTTCTCCTTTCCTCAAAAATGATGGTGCTAATATATCACACACAAAATTGACAGTCAATGGCATTTTTATCCAAAAAATGCCGCCCTTGAATAATTATCACAGGTCACAGCGCTGTAAAGTATGCGTTTTCCATTACGAACCTGCATGGGTGTGATCGCAAAGCTCATTGATCTTTGCCTGAAGGGCCTTGAAATCGTCGAAGGCCTCGGGGCGGCGGCGCGGGTCGCGCAGAAGCGCCGCGGGATGGTAGACGGCCATCATCTGGAAGCCGTTTTTCTCGAACCACTGGCCATGCTCGCGCGTGATCTTGAAATCGGGCTTGATGAGGCGCATGGCCGAGATGCGGCCGAGGCAGACGATGATCTTTGGCCGCAGCAGCGCGACCTGACGGCGCAGATAGCCGATGCAGGCGTCCTGCTCCACGCCGAGGGGGTCGCGGTTTTCCGGCGGGCGGCACTTGACGATGTTGGCAATATACACATCCTCGCGCGAAAGGCCGATGATCTCGAGCATATCATCGAGCAGGTGTCCCGCTCTTCCGACGAACGGAACGCCCTGCGCGTCCTCGTTCGCGCCGGGGCCTTCGCCGATGAACAGCACTTCGGCGCTCCGGTTGCCGACGCCGAAAACAACGTTTTGACGCGTCTCCCACAGCGAGCATTCGCGGCAGGTTTTACAGTCGTGCTCCAGCGCTTCCCAGGTATCCGGCATCATATCGATCCTCCTGTCGGTTTTTTGCCATTTTACCATGTTCCCCCACGCTTTGCAACGCATGGCGCGCGCATTTTTTCACGCGCCGCGGTCATACTGAGGAAAACCGGCGCGGAGGGACTATGGAATATTTGTGGTACGGCATTTTTTACAGTGTGCTCGGCTGGGGGCTTGAAAAGCTCTTCGCCGCGTGTACGCGATCGCGCCACCGGCTGCGGCGGTGCTTCCTTGTGCTGCCGCTCTGCCCCGTTTACGGGCTTGCGATGCTCGCGGTGCTGCTGCTTGGCGCGGAGAGCCTGCCGCGCCCGTGGGAGCAGTTCCTGCTTGGCGTGCTTGCGGCCACGGTGGTGGAGTACGCGGTGCACTGGGCGTATGAGACGCTGCTGGGCGTGCGCTTCTGGGACTATTCGCATACCAAATGCGACGTGAACGGGCGCATCTGCCTGCCGTTTTCGCTCTGCTGGGGTATTCTGGCGATGCTGGCGGTGCGGTATGTGCAGCCGCTGCTCGCGCGCCTTGCCGCCGCGCTGCCGGACGAGGCGGCGGCGCTCGCGCTGTTCTGTATCACGCTCGACGGCATCTTTGCCGTGCGCGTGCTGCTCACGACGCACGACATCGACGCGCTGCGGCTGAGAACGCTTTTTCAAATGAGAAGGAGGCGAGCCGCCTGACGGTTCGCCTCCTTACACTTTATAAATGCTTTTCGATCCAGCTCCAGAGATCGTCATACACCACCGCGCGGCAGTCTTCGTTCAGGATCTCGTGCCGCAGCCCCTCATAGAGCTTCAGCTCCACATCGCGCACGCCGGCGCGGCGGAAGCTCTCATACGCGCGCTTCACGCCCTTGCCCATGTCGCCCACGGGGTCCTTGTCGCCGGAGATGAAGAGGATGGGGGTGTTCAGGTTCATCGAGTCCACGTTTTTCTGCGTGCTGATGAAGCGGATGCCGCCGAGCATCTCATAGAAAAGGCCGATGCTCGTCTTCTGCCCGCAGAGGGGATCGGCGATATAGGCGTCGACATTGTTGTCGCTCACGCTGAGCCAGTCGAGCTCCGTGCGGTTGGGGGCAAACGCCTTGTTGTACGCGCCGAAGGCAAGGCCCTCCACACGCGGGGAGTGCGCTTTGAAGCCGTGGCGCTTTCCCGCCGCCCTGGCCACCGCGCGCCCGCCGGAGACCAGCAGGGGGGATTGCTGCCCCGTTCCCATGATGATGGCGGCGTCCACGGTGCCGGGATAGCGGATGAGGTAGGTGCGCGTCAGAAACGAGCCCATCGAGTGGCCCATAAGGAAATAGGGGACATCGGGGTATTTTTCCTTTGTCCGGCAGCGCAGGGCGTACATATCGTCCACGACGTGCTTCCAGCCGTCGTGCGGGCCGAAGTAGAGCGTGTCCGCGTCCTTTTCCGCGGAAAGGCCGTGGCCGAGATGGTCGTTTGCGACCACGGCGAAGCCGTGACCGGTCAGGAATTCCGCGAACGGCGCGTAGCGCATACCGTATTCGGCGACGCCGTGCGCGATCTGTAAAACGCCGATGATCCTGCCATCCTCCGGCGTCCACTCCGCCGCGTGGATGCGCGAGGAGCCGTCCGACGAGGGAAAGTAAAATTCCTTGCAATTTGCCATGGCGCAAAGACCTCCTGTATGGTATAATAAAAGTGCCTGTTTTTTATAGTATAGCATAAGACGGTGCGATCCAACAAGGGGGTATCTTCATGCAGAGGTATATTTTGGCGCTCGATCAGGGCACGACCAGCTCGCGCGCGATCCTCTTCGGGCAGGACGGCAGCGTTGCCGGTCACGCCCAGCAGACGTTCCGGCAGTATTATCCGCAGCCGGGCTGGGTCGAGCACGATCCGAACGAGATCTGGGAGAGCGAACGCGCCGTCGCCGCGCAGGCGCTGCGCGAGAGCGGGCTTGGCCGCGAGGTCGCGGCCATCGGCATCACGAACCAGCGCGAGACGACGATCCTGTGGGATCGCGCGACCGGCGAGCCGGTCTGCAACGCCATCGTCTGGCAGTGCCGCCGCACGGCGGACATCGCCGACGAGCTGCGCGAACGGCGCGGCGTGAGCGAGCTGGTCGCCGAGAAGACGGGACTCCATATCGACGCCTATTTTTCCGCGACGAAGCTCCGCTGGATGCTCGACCATGTTTCCGGCGCGCGGGAAAGGGCGGAGCGCGGTGAGCTGCTGTTCGGCACGGTGGAGACGTGGCTGATCTGGAAGCTTACGGGCGGCAGGGTCCATGTGACCGATTATTCAAACGCCAGCCGCACGATGCTCTTCAATATCCACACGCTTTCATGGGATGAGGAGCTGTGCGCGCTGCTCGATATCCCCATGAGCATCCTGCCGCGGCCGGCGTCCAATTCCGAGGTCTACGGCACGGTGGCCGAGGGCATCGAGGGACTCGAAGCGCTTGCGGGCGTGCCGATCTGCGGTGCGGCGGGAGACCAGCAGGCGGCGCTGTTCGGACAGGGCTGCTTTGCGCGCGGACAGGCAAAAAACACCTACGGCACGGGCTGCTTTACGCTGATGAACGTGGGGGATACGCCGGTGCGCTCGCGCGCGGGACTTGTGACGACCGTCGGCTGGAGCTTAAACGGCGAGACGACCTACGCGCTCGAGGGCAGCGTATTCAACGCGGGCTCGGCCATCCAGTGGCTGCGCGACGAGATGGGCATTATCCGGACCGCGCGCGAATGCGACATTCTGGCGGAATCCGTCCCCGACGCGGGCGGCATCTACTTAGTCCCCGCCTTTACGGGGCTTGGTGCGCCGTACTGGGATATGTACGCGCGCGGCTGCGTGGTCGGCATCACGCGCGGAACGACGCGGGCGCATTTTGCCCGCGCGGTGCTCGAGTCCATCGCCTTTCAGGTCACGGACCTCATGACCGCCATGCGGCAGGACGCGGGCTGCGAGATCTCGGTGCTGCGCGTCGACGGCGGCGCGAGCGTCAGCGACGTGATGATGCAGCTGCAGGCCGATCTGCTGCGCATTTCTGTCGACCGTCCCGCAATGGTCGAGACGACGGCGTTCGGCGCGGCGTCGCTCGCGGGACTTGCCGCGGGCGTGTGGCGCGATCTTGATGAGCTGCGTGCGCTGCGCCGCAGCGCGCGCGTCTTTACGCCGCAGCGCGAGCAGTACGACTGCGAGGAGGCGTATCGCGGCTGGAAGCGCGCCGTCGGCTGCGCGCAGGGCTGGGTCGAGAAAAAGTGAGAGGGTGTTTCATAGAAACTTTACACTTTTTTCGTAAATTATCCATTGAATTGCGTGCCCGAGGCGCATATACTTACAGTCAAGCAAGCCAAAAGATGAAAGGAGAAGGAAATCATGGCATTTTTTGATAATTTGAGCAAGAAGGTACAGGATGTTGCGTTTGCGGCAACGGAGAAGGCGCAGCAGGTCGCGGCGGTCGCCGGCGAGAAGGCCAACGCCGTCGCCGACAAGGCCAAGACCGAGTATGAGATGGCCGCCGAGCGCCGCAGCATCGACAAGAACTACCGCGCCATCGGCGAGTGGTACGTTTCCGCGCTGGATGGCGACGCGCCCGAGGCGGTCGCCGATATCGTCGCGGCGATCAAGGCCTCGCAGGAGAAGCTTGCCGCCTATGAGGCCGCCAAGGCCGAGGCTGCCGCCGCGAAGAAGGCCGAGGGCCCCGTGATCGAGATCACCATCGAAAAGGACGAGCCTGCCGGAGAAGCCCCCGCTGAGGAGACCGCGGGGGAAAAGCCGGAGGAGCCTGTCTCCAACGAATAATGCCCCGTGACTTGCACGGCGGCGCAGCCTGAGGGCTGCGCCGCCATTTTCCTGTCTTATGGGATATCTGGTCTGCATATTTTGTTGTGTTTTGGACATAGCAATAATACCAATTGGCGGTATAATACACGCAGCAAGAGGTAAAGGAGCGATCCCTATGAACGATAAGAAGATCAGAAAGCTTGTTTTGACCGCGCTGATGGCAGCGCTCTGCTGCGTCGCCACGATGGTCGTGCAGATCCCCAGCCCCATGCAGGGCTACGTCAACCTCGGCGACTGCTTCGTGCTGCTCTCGGGCTGGCTGCTGGGGCCGTGGTACGGCTTTGCGGCGGGCGGCGTCGGCTCAATGCTGGCGGATATCCTGCTGGGCTATGCGCACTATGCCCCCGGCACGCTCGTCATCAAGGGCCTGATGGCCATGGCCGCCGCGCTGATCCTGAGGAGCATGCACGGCAGTAAGGCCGGTTATCTCGCCGGCGGCGCCGCGGCCGAGTGCATCATGGTGGCCGGCTACTTCGGCTATGCCTCGCTGCTGCTGGGTAAGGGCCTTGCCGCTGCGGCGAGCATTCCGGGCAATCTTTTTCAGGGCGTGGTCGGCCTTGCGGCCGGTCTTGCGCTCGTGACCTTGATGGAGCGCTCCAGACTGACGGCCAAGCTGGTCTGAGCGCGCAGGAGAGGAGAGAGGAAGCTATGGCAGGTACTGTACATGAAGCGGAGGACCGCAGCCTGATCCTCGAGGTCGAGCAGGAGGCGGCGCGCGCCGCGCAGGAGCTGGCGCAGGCGGCGCGGCTGCATCGGGGGCAGATCGTTGTCGTCGGGTGCAGCACGAGCGAGGTCGTAGGACACAAGGTCGGCAGCTGGTCGACGCCCGAGGTGGCTGATGCCATCTTTCGGGGACTTAACGGCGTGTTCGCGCCCATGGGCGTTTACATCGCCGCCCAGTGCTGCGAGCATCTGAACCGCGCGCTGATCGTGGAGCACGAGGCCGTACCGAATGCGGAGATCGTCAACGTGCTGCCGCAGCCCAAGGCGGGCAGCTCGTTTGCGACGGCGGCGTACAAGGCATTCCGCCATCCCGTGGCGCTGGAGGAGATCCGCGCGGACGCGGGGCTCGACATCGGCGGCACGCTGATCGGGATGCATCTCAAGAAGGTGGCCGTGCCTGTGCGTCTCGCGCAGAACCATATTGGGCAGGCGATCCTGCTGGCCGCGCGGACGCGCCCCAAGTTCATCGGCGGCGAGCGCGCGATCTACGACGAAACGCTCAAGGACGGCTATCCGTCGTTCGACTGAAAGAAAGCTGCCTGAGAGGGCCTTCTCCCATGCGGGAGAAGGCCCTCTGAGACTGTCGGAAAACCCCTGATGGGCGTTTCCGACAAACTTTTGCAGTCTGCTGCGCGCACGAATTGTTCGCCTACGGCGAACAATTCACACACTTGCAGCCTGAATTGTATTTTCTGTCAGGTACACGCCCCGACAGAAAATGATTTAATGCTATTTGCCGACTTCCGCCGGCAAACTCTGCGAGGCTTTTTTCACACGCTGAGGGCCTTCTCCCATGCGGGAGAAGGCCCTTTTCTTATGGGAAGGCAAAAGAGGAGCACCCTTGCGGGTGCTCCTCTCGCTGTAAAGGGGAATTACTGCTTATCGTACATGTCGATGAGCTTGGTGAGGTGCTCGTAGCGCTCCTTGGCCGCCTCCTCGTTGCGCTCGAAGAGGCCTTCGGCACGCTCGGGGAACTCGCGGGTCAGGCGGCTGTAGCGCGCCTCGTTCATCAGGAATTCACGATAACCGCCGGCAGGAGCCTTGGAGTCAAGCGTGAACTTCTTGTCGGCCGCGGGATTGAAGCGGAACAGGTTCCAGTAGCCGCACTCGACGGCCTTCTTCATTTCCTTCTGGCAGTTCATCATGCCGCCCTT
>CAKTLG010000052.1 GCA_934572465.1 uncultured Oscillospiraceae bacterium | reverse complement strand
AGCCGACGATGCAGGCGACGATGATGGACATGACCAGGGGCAGGTGCGCGTCATGATAGCCGGTTTCGGAATGACCGAGGAAGCAGTAAAGCATGAACCCGATCATTGCCACAATGGGGACCAGCGCCAGAATAAAACTGGGCTCCCGTGCGGTCTTTTTTTCGTTTGCCATTGATTTGTACCTCTCTCTTAAAAAAATACTTTGTCTGCGTAAAAGCGGCGGGCCGCCCTCCCCGAAGCAGACGGAATGAACACACGTGCCGCGGGGACGGCACGCTCCTGCGGAGGGGTCCCGCAGGCAAACAAACCAAAACAGCCGCGCAGCGCCGTCGGGCAACGGCTTCTTGCAGTGCCGCGCTTCCATTCCAGTCTATTTGTGAACTAATTGTAACATACACATTCAGCAAAAGCAATAAAAATCGACAGAAAGCTGGAAAAAATTTATGCAAGCTGACTATATCTAGGTGGCATGATATCGTGTTGTTACGCTAACGTGGTAGCTCGATAAAGTGAAAGGGGACGAAAGTCGGGCGCCGCAGCGCCCGTTTGTTGATCGCTTCAGCCCTCTTCCTTCAGCCGATCGAGCAGCAGCCGATAGCCGTCGCCGCCGTAGCAGAGGCATTTGTTGACCCGCGTGATGGTGGTGGAGGATACGCCGATCTTCTGGGAGATCTGCGTGAAGGTCTTACCCTCGTTCAAGAGCGCTGCCACCTGAAAGCGCTGAGACATGGCCACGATCTCGCTGAAGGTGCAAAGATCGTCGAAAAAGCGGTAGCATTCCTCTTCGGTCTTCAGCGCAAGGATCGCCTTGAACAGATGGTCGGTCTCGTCGCTTTTCATTTTGCTCTCGTACATCCAGCGTTCCCTCCTGTCAGCGTTCGGCAGGGCAGACGCGCCTACCCTGTATGCTTTACTATGGTAACAAAAAGTAACGGCCGCGTCAAGGGGAATTCCGCTTTTTCCCTGCTTTTGTGGTTTTTTAAGAGACGTGTGCGGTCTTTCTGAAAAAAGTTATGCATCTGCACGGAAGGACTGGCATTTTCCCCGCGCGCCTGTTATACTGCACCTGTATGTTTTTTGCTTCGGCGCTTGACAATTCCCGCGCCGTACCGTACAATAGGCGGCAATCACACCGATACGCTGCTGTGCCACCGCGGTGCAGTACGCTGTCCATACATTATGACAAATGAAAGGACAAACTATCATGGCAACGATCAAAGCTCACACCTTATCCGGCTTCATGGAGCTGCTTCCCGCGCCGCAGACGCAGATGGAGCGTCTGATGGAGGTGCTGCGCGCGTCCTACGGCGTTTACGGCTTCACGCCGCTCGACACGCCCATCATCGAGGCGAGCGACGTGCTGCTCGCCAAGGGCGGCGGCGAAACGGAAAAGCAGATCTACCGCTTCTCCAAGGGCGACAGCGACCTCTCGCTGCGCTTCGACCTGACGGTCCCGCTGGCGAAGTACGTTGCCCTGCATTACGCCGACCTCGCCTTTCCGTTCCGCCGCTTCCAGATCGGCAAGGTGTACCGCGGCGAGCGCGCGCAGCGCGGCCGCTTCCGCGAGTTCTATCAGGCGGATATCGACATCATCGGCGACGGTGAGCTCGACATCACGAACGACGCCGAGATCCCCGCCATTATCTATACCGTCTTCTCCCGCCTCGGCCTCTCCCGCTTCCAGATCCGCATCAACAACCGCCGCATCCTCAACGGCTTCTATGCGATGCTCGGCCTTGCCGACAAGTCCGGCGACATCATGCGCACAGTCGATAAGATCGAGAAGATCGGCCCCGACCTCGTGCGCGCGATCCTCGTCGATGACTACGCCATCGAGGGCGAAAAGGCGGATGAGATCCTTGCCTTTATCGCCATCAAGGGCACGAACGAAGAGGTTCTGGCCGCGCTTGAAAAATACCGCGGCCGCAGCGAGGTCTTCGATCAGGGACTCGACGAGCTCACGACCGTTGCCAGGTACCTCGGCGCGTTCGGCGTGCCGCAGGAGAACTTTGCCGTCGACCTGACGATCGCGCGCGGTCTCGACTACTACACCGGCACCGTCTACGAGACGACGCTGCTCGACTATCCGGAGATCGGCTCGGTCTGCTCCGGCGGCCGCTACGATAACCTTGCGGAGTACTATACCGACCGCAAGCTCCCCGGCGTCGGCATTTCGATCGGCGTGACGCGCCTTTTCTACGTCCTCGGCGAGCAGGGGCTTCTGAACGGCGATGTCTGCACCGCGCCGGCGGATGTGCTCATCCTGCCGATGACGGAGGATCTGAGCGAGGCCATCTCGCTTGCGACCGATCTGCGCGCCGCGGGCGTCAGCACGCAGATCTATACAGAAAAGAAGAAGTTCAAGGCCAAGATGAACTACGCCGACAAGCTCAAGGTGCCGTATGTCTACTTCCTCGGCGAAGATGAGATCGCAGCGGGCGCGGTGTCGTGCAAGGATATGCGCACCGGCGAGCAGGTCAAGCTCCCGCGCGCCGAGGCCGTTGAAAAGGCCAAGGCCTTTGTCGAGGCCGACCGCAGCAAGCCGGTCATCTGCGAAAAGTAAAGAGAAAAGGGAAGCCCCGCAAAAGCCATTGGCTTTTGCGGGGCTTTTTTCGCGTTACCGCTCCGGCGCGACGCGCGTTTCCAGCATCCTCAGCAGCGGCAGACCGAGGGCGCAGCAGGCGACCGCTTCGCCAAGGCCCACGGTGAGCGCGTTGTAGGCGAAGGCGGGGGCAAACGCATTGCCCGTGCCGGCCTGCTCCCAGGCGATCAGCGCGCCGACGAGCACGGCGTTGCAGATCACCGGCGGCAGTGCCGCCGTCCACTTTTTATGGCAGCGGGCGGTGAGCAGCGCCGCGAGCAGCGTGGCCGCCGATCCGACGATCAGATCGAGCGGGCCGTAGGGGCTTAAAATGTTGGAGAGCAGACAGCCGATGAAAAGGCCCCAGCTCGCCTCGGGGAGCAAAAACGGCAGCACCGTCAGCGCCTCGGAAAAGCGGAGCTGGATGGGGCCGAAGGCGAGGTTCAGAGCGTTGGAGAGCAGCGTCAGCGCGACGTAGACCGCCGCGATGAGCGCGCAGCGGGTGAGCTTTCTGGTGTCAAAGTGCATGGGTGGGATATCCTTTCTGAGAGCGGGCGGATGGCAGTTGAAACCGAAATGCAAAATGCGGCGCGGGCGGCTCATGGCCGCCCGCGATGTGGCTTTTTACAGCAGGTCGGTGAACACAAAGTGCTTCATCACGGCGGCGCAGCGGGGGCAGAGACCCTCGGCGTCGGCCTCGACGGAGTGCTTCCAGCAGCGCGGGCACTTCGTACCGGCGGCGTTGTCGACCTTGATGCCGAGCGCGTCGCCGACGGTCAGCTCGACCTTGGAGACGATGAAGATGTCAGCCAGCGCCTCGGCGCTCTCGTCGGCAAGGAAGCGGTCGTCCTCGGGGACGGTCAGGTGGACGTCGGCCTCCAGACTCTTGCCGATGACCTTGGCCGCGCGCGCCTCCTCGAGCGCGCCGTTGACCACGGTGCGGACCTCGATGATGCGCTCCCAGCGCGCCATGGTCTCGCCGTCGAGCGCGTAGGCGGCAAAGGGCTTGTTCATCTCGTTGAGCACGACGTTGCGCGCGTCATCCGCCGCGGTGTGCGGCATGGCGAGCCAGATCTCGTCGCAGGTGAAGGCGAGGATCGGCGCAAAGAGCTTGGAGAGCGTGTGCAGCGTGAGATAGAGCGCGGTCTGCGCGCTGCGGCGGGAGGCGCTCTCCGCGCCGTCGCAGTACAGGCGGTCCTTGACGATATCGAGGTAGAAGCTTGAGAGCGTGGTGACGCAGAAGTCGTTCACCGCATGGGTGATCATGTGGAACTCATAGTCGCAGTAGGACTGCTCGACCTTTTCGATCAGCTCGTTGAGCTTGGTGAGGAGCCAGCGGTCGAGCACGGGCATATCCTCGGGCTTCGTGAGCTTTTCGGGGTCGAAGTCGACGAGGTTATCGAGCATGAACTTGCAGGTGTTGCGGAACTTGAGGTAGTTCTGGCTCAGCTGCTTGAAGATCTCCTTCGAGCAGCGCACATCCGCGTGATAGTCCGCGCTGGCGGCCCACAGGCGCAGGATGTCCGCGCCGTTCTGGTTGAACACGTCCGCGGGATCGACGCCGTTGCCAAGGCTCTTGTGCATGGCGCGGCCTTCGCCGTCCACGGTCCAGCCATGGGTGACGCACTCCTTGAACGGGGCGCCCTTGCCCAGCGCGCCGACGGCCGTGAGCAGCGAGGCCTGGAACCAGCCGCGGTACTGATCAAGACCCTCGAGGTACATATCCGCGGGCCAGAAGCCCTGATCCTTCTGCATGGAGGCAAAGTGCGTGGAGCCGGAGTCGAACCAGCCGTCGAGCGTGTCCTCCTCCTTGGTAAAGCCGCTGTTCTTGCCGCAGTGCGGGCAGGTGAAGCCGCTGGGCAGGATGTCGGCGGCGTCCATATCGAACCAGGCGTTGGAGCCCTTTGCCGCAAAGAGATCGGACACGGCCTGAATGCTTGCATCGTTGCAGACGGGCTTGCCGCAGTCCTTGCAGTAGAACACGGGGATGGGAAGGCCCCAGCGGCGCTGACGGGAAATGCACCAGTCGGCGCGCTCGCGGATCATGCTCTTCATGCGGTCGATGCCCCAGCCGGGGACCCAGCGCACGCTGTCGCACGCGGCGCAGGCCTCGTCCTTGAAGGAATCGACGGAGCAGAACCACTGCGGCGTGGCGCGGAAGATGATGGGCTTCTTGCAGCGCCAGCAGTGCGGATAGGAGTGCACGATCTCCTCGCTGGCAAAGAGCGCGCCGCTCTCCTTCATGTCGTTCAGGATGACGGGGTTGGACTCGTCCACGAGCATCCCCTCGTATTTTCCGGCATAGTCGGTGTGGCGGCCCTGATCGTTCACGGGCACGACCATGTCCATGCCGTAGCGGCGGCAGGTCTGATAGTCGTCCGCGCCGAAGCCGGGCGCGGTGTGGACGCAGCCCGTACCGGAATCCATCGTGACATAGTCCGCCAGCACCAGACGGGAGGTCTTGGGCAGGAAGGGGTGATCCGCCAGCATGTTTTCAAAGAAGGAGCCGGGGTGGGTCTCCACGATCTTGTAGCTCGTGAAGCCGCCGATGCCCATGACCTTCTCGACGAGCGCCTCGGCCATGATATACATCTCGTCGCTGTAGTCAGGCTTGACGATGGCGTAGCTCTCCACGGGGTTGAGCGCGATGGCAAGGTTGCCGGGCAGCGTCCAGATCGTGGTCGTCCAGATGACGAAGTTCAGCCTGGACTTGTCGAGGTGGCTCAGCTTGCCGAGATCGTCGTGCATCGGGAACTTGACATACACGGTCGTGCAGGGGTCATCCTGATACTCGATCTCTGCCTCGGCCAGCGCCGTCTCGTCGTGATAGCACCAGTAAACGGGCTTGAGTCCCTTGTAGATGTAGCCCTTCTTGTACATCTCGCCGAAGACCTTGACCTCCTCGGCCTCAAAGCCGGGGTCCATGGTCTTGTAGGGGTGCTCCCAGTCGCCCAGCACGCCGATGCGCTTGAAGCCCTCCATCTGGATGCCGATGTACTTGTCGGCGTATTTGTGGCAGGCGGTGCGGAAGTCGGCGACGCTCATCGCCTTGCGGTTGAGCTTCTGCTCTTTGATGATGGCGCTCTCGATGGGCATGCCGTGGTTGTCCCAGCCGGGAATGTAGGGCGTATAGTAGCCGCGCATCGCATAGGAACGGGTGATGAAGTCCTTGAGGGACTTATTGAGCGCGTGGCCCATGTGCAGCCCGCCGTTGGAGAACGGAGGGCCGTCGTGCAGGGCGAAGCGGGGCTTGCCCTCGTTCTTCTTGAGCATCAGGTGGTAGAGATCCATCTCCTCCCAATGCTTGAGCATCTCCGGCTCGCGTGCGGGCAGACCCGCGCGCATGGGGAAGCCGGACTTCGGCATATTGAGTGTCTTCTTGTACTCCATGTTGCGTCTCCTTACCTTTATGTGAATTTTGATATTCTCGTTGTGGACAGTTTATTTTCGCCGCAGCCGGCGTGTGGCAAAATTCCTCGACCCGGCCGCTCAGGGCGGCGGCGCCGGTGGCCTGCGTCGCTGGCGCGGGGGATCTAAAGGGTGGGTAACCCCTCTTAATGCGGACGCGTGAGCATTTTACAGGGGAAAACGACCAATCCGCATTCTTGACAGATCTCCGTATCGGGAAACTCGGGGAACGGGTCGCGCGTAAATATCGACGTATCGTCGTCATCGAGCGGCCCCAATTCAACAAGGTCGGTCGGCGATTTGAAGACCCGCAGCGCTTGCTGCGTCCAGTAGGGATACTTCTGTGTGTGCATCGAACCGCACAGCATCTCTTTCCCGCATTTCGGGCAATTCATGCTTCACGCTCCTCCGGCAAAAATAAAAGCGCCCTGTCCCCGTAAAGAGACAAAGGCGCTGACCTCTGCGGTACCACTCTTCTTGCCGCGCCTTCACGCGGCCACTCAAATGCTGCGATGTAACGGTCGCCCCCGTCCGGTCCTACTCGATCTGTTCAGTCCGGCCGCTCCGAGGTGATATTCAGCCCTGCCGCGCCCCGCCTTGCACCAAAACGGCGGTTCTCTTTGCCGCGGCGGAGGGGCCTACTCGTCCTCATCCACGCGATTTTGCCTGATAGCAGTAGTAATATATCGGCTTTTGTCCGCTTTGTCAAGCCTTGCCCGATCGAAATGCGCGAAGACTGCGCCCGTTTTCCGGTTAAGATGGCGTGCAGGATGGAAAAATACGGAAAGAATGCCTTGACAGTGCATAAAAAGTGTGATAGGGTGTGCACCAATGGAAAAAGGGAGTAGCCGGCGTCTTTGGACGTTGGGCAGGTCGTCATCGCGGGGCGTGAGCCTCCGGCCTGTTCGCGAAATGGCAAGACTTTTACCACGGGCATATTGCCCCGCGGTAGAGGTCTTTTTCTTTTGCTCATCGCGGCCTTTTCCACGGCAACCCGAATTTGACGAACAAAAGGAGTGTATCTGCATGGAATTTCTGCTCGACGGCGTGCGCGCTGTCACCTTGCAGCAGTGCGTGATGTATTTGGTCGGCGCGCTGCTGATCTACCTTGCGATCAAGAAGGACTACGAGCCGTCGCTTCTGCTGCCGATGGGCTTCGGCGCGATCCTCGTGAACCTGCCGATGTCCGGCGTTCTGAATCAGATGGTCGCGGGCGTGGGCGAGAGCCAGGGCATCATTCAGTGGCTCTTTGAAACGACGATCGAGGCGAGCGAGGCGCTGCCGCTGCTGCTGTTCATCGGCATCGGCGCGATGATCGACTTCGGCCCGCTGCTCTCGAACCCGAAGATGTTCCTTTTCGGTGCGGCGGCGCAGTTCGGCATCTTCTTTGCAATGATCGCGGCGGTGCTGCTGGGCTTTGATCTCAAGGACGCGGCCTCCATCGGCATCATTGGCGCGGCGGACGGCCCGACCTCCATCCTCGTCTCGCAGGTGCTGCATTCCGATTATGTCGGCCCCATCGCGGTGGCGGCCTATTCGTACATGGCGCTCGTGCCGATCATCCAGCCGTTTGCCATCAAGCTCGTCACGACGAAAAAAGAGCGCGCGATGCACATGCCCTATAATCCCAAGCACGTTTCGCGCACGCTGCGCATCTGCTTCCCGATCATGGTGACGATCATCGCGGGCTTCATCGCGCCGATGTCCGTTTCGCTCGTGGGCTTTCTGATGTTCGGCAACCTCCTGCGCGAATGCGGCTGCCTTGAGCGCCTTTCCCAGACCGCGCAGAACGACCTTGCAAACCTCATCACGCTCCTGCTCGGCATCACCATTTCGTTCTCCATGCAGGCTGACCGCTTCGTCAACCTTGACACGCTGATCATCATGCTGCTGGGCCTTGTCGCGTTCGTGTTCGACTCCATCGGCGGCGTGCTGTTTGCAAAGCTTTTGAACCTCTTCTGCAAGAACAAGGTCAACCCGATGGTCGGCGCGGCCGGCATCTCGGCCTTCCCGATGTCCGCGCGCGTCATCCAGAAGATGGGGCAGGAGGCGGACTGCACCAACCATCTGCTGATGCACGCCGTCGGCGCGAACGTCGCCGGCCAGATCGCATCGGTCATCGCGGGCGGCATGATCCTCAACCTCGTGCCGCAGCTTCTGGGCTAAGGAGGGGGAATAACATGACAACGCTGGAACTCGCCCTGATGATCACGGGGCAGGGGATGCTCGGCATCTTCGCCGTGATGGGCCTCATCACTGTATTAGTCACACTCTTTACCAAGTTTGGCAAAAAGTAAAAAACCAACGAGCAACAGGCGGCCGCTGCCAACGCAGCGACCGCCTGTTTTATAAAGAAAAGCGTCGCAGACTTTGCCGCCGCGCACGGCGGCAAATAAAGTAAAATCGTAATTTGTCGCGACACGCGCGTGACAAATTACTCTTTGCGCGGAGCGCGTGTCGCAGCCGCCTTACGGGCGGCAAGGCACGAAGCGCAGCGAAT
>CAKTLG010000051.1 GCA_934572465.1 uncultured Oscillospiraceae bacterium | reverse complement strand
GCGCAACCGGCCCCACTGGCCCGCAGGGCTTGACCGGTGCTGCGGGTGCAACGGGCGCTACCGGCCCCACCGGCCCGACTGGCCCCGCCGACACGCGCGCGGCGGCAGCAGTCGCCGACGCGGCGACCCTTGACGATACCACCGAGACGCTCAATGCGCTGCTGGCCAACCTGCGCGCGGCCGGACTGCTCGAGACGTAAGCCGCTGCGGCGCGGCCTTTGCCGCGCCGCGGTACATAGTGTCAAAAAAAGCCGCAAGGAGGAGGATCGCCGTTTCCTACCGCGTTTGTGTTTACGCCATCTGCAAAAACGAGGCGCAGTTTGCCGGCCGCTTCATGGACTCGATGTCCGAGGCGGACGACATCTGCATCCTCGACACCGGCTCGACCGACGGCACGGTCGAAGCGCTGCGCGCCCGCGGCGCGTATGTTGCGCAGAAGCTCATCTCTCCGTGGCGCTTCGACGCCGCGCGCAACGAGTCGCTGAAGCTCATCCCGAAGGACGCCGACATCTGCTGCTGCATCGACCTTGACGAGCAGTTCCGCCCCGGCTGGCGCGCCGCGCTCGAAAAAGCGTGGCAGCCGGATACGACGCGCGCCCGCTACCGCTACACATGGAGCTTTACGCCCGACGGGCGCGAGGGCAGCGTCTTCTGGACGGATAAGATCCACAAAAACGGCTGCTACCGCTGGGTGCATCCGGTGCACGAGGTGCTGCAATACACGGGCGGCGGCGCAGAGCGCTTTATCGACGCCAACGGCGTGCAGCTCGACCACCACCCCGATCCGGCAAAGTCGCGCGGACAGTATCTGCCGCTTCTGGAGCTTGCCGTGCAGGAAGACCCCGACAATGACCGGAACTGCCACTATCTGGGCCGCGAGTATATGTTCCACGGCGAATGGGAGAAGGCCGCCGCCACGCTCAAACGTCACCTCTCGCTGCCGCGCGCCGTCTGGCGCGACGAGCGCTGCGCGTCGATGCGCTACCTCGCGCGCTGTCTGCGGCATTTGGGCCGCGAGGACGAAGCCGCGCTCTGGCTGCACCGCGCCATCGCCGAAGCGCCGCACCTGCGCGAGCCGTATCTCGAGTTCGCCGACCTGCTCTACGCGCAGAAAGACTGGCACGGCGTCATCTTCATGGTCGACCGCGCGCTCGCCATCACCGAGCGTCCGCGCACCTATATCTGCGAAGCCTATGCGTGGGGGAGCCTGCCCTACGACCTGCTCTCCATCGCCTGCTATCATCTCGGCCTGCTGCCGCGCGCCGTGGAAAATGCGCGCCGCGCCGCGGCGCTCGCGCCGGAGGACGAGCGGCTGCGCGGCAACCTCGCGCTGCTTGAGCAACTGGAGCGGGAGGAGGGCTGAACGCCCTCCTCCTTTTTCGCGTTGCAGTTGCTTTTTCCGCCGCCGTATGATAGAGTGTTAAGGATCATGGATCGGGAGGCGCGGCAATGGAGCTTTGTGACCGTTATCTGCATTATATGAGCGCGCTGTGCGAGGGGACGCTCCCCGCGCCGGAGGCGCTTTCTCTCAGCGGCGAAACGCCGATGGAGCGCGCCGCGCAGCTGCAAAAGGCGCTGCAAACGATCAGCGTCCCCGACTTTGTGCGTCTGTGCGCGCAAAGCGCCGGAGATGCGCTGGACGAGTCCATTTTTGAAGGCTTCGACGAGGAGTCCTTCTCCCGCGCGCTGCTCGAAGCGATGTCCGGCGCGGCGGATGCGCCGGAGGAGGCGTCCGCGCCCGAAGCGGACGAAGCCCCCGCGCCCGATCCCGACGCGGGCAAGCACGCCTTCGAGGTCTTCTGCGACTGCGTGGAGCTGGACGAGCAGCTTACCGCCTACCTCATCGACATTCTGAAGCGCGGCGACCGCACCGCGTTCTACAAGCTCTCGCAGGTCACGACGCATCTCGATCTTGACCCGCGCGAGTTCCTCTACTGGCTCTCTCACCGCGAGGACTACGGCACGGACGATGAGCGCGCCTGCGCCGCCATCATGGACGCGTGCTTCGCGCGGCTCTATGAAGAAAGGCAGGGCGAGCTTCTGGGCGCGCTGCTCTCGGGCGACCAAAAGACGTTCGAGCTTTTCCGCACGGAGGCGCCCGAGCTGCGGCACCTGCCCGCCGCGACCTACGAATGGTACAGCAAAAACTATCTGGACCGCGACTATCCGCTGCGGTTCATCCTGATGTGCAACGGCGTAACGTTCCCCGACACGCCGGAGGAGGAGCAATGAACAGAGACGAAATGTACCGCTCGCTCGGCGTGAGCGACAGGGTGCTCAAATTCGGCGAGTCCGTTCTGGACGAGCTCAGGCCCCGCTTCGCGGAAATCGAGGAGATCGCCGAGCTCAATCAGGCGAAGGTCATCGCCGCGATGCAGAAAAACCGCGTGAACGCGACGCACTTCGCCGCCACGACCGGCTACGGCTACGATGACGAGGGCCGCGACAATTTAGAGCGCGTCTACGCCAGCGCCTTTCACACCGAGGCCGCGCTCGTCCGCCCGCAGATCACCTGCGGCACGCACGCGCTGGCCATCGCGCTGTCCGCCAACCTGCTGCCTGGCGACGAGCTGCTCGCCATCTCCGGCAAGCCCTACGACACGCTCGAGGAGGTCATCGGCATCCGCGAAAGTCCGTGCTCGCTCCGCGAGTACGGCGTCAGCTATGCGCAGGTCGATCTTTTAGAGGACGGCGGCTTCGACTTCCCCGCCATCGAGCGCGCGCTGAACGGCAGGACGAAGCTCATCCACATCCAGCGCTCCAAGGGCTACTGCCCGCGCCCGACCATTTCCGTCGACGCCATCGGCGAAGCCATCGCGTTCTGCAAAAAGCTTCGCCCCGATGTCGTCGTCATGGTCGACAACTGCTACGGCGAGTTTGTCGAGGCGAACGAGCCGAGCGATTTCGGCGCGGATATGATCGTCGGCAGCCTCATCAAAAACCCCGGCGGCGGCCTTGCGCCGATCGGCGGCTACATCTGCGGCACGCAGAAGTGCGTCGACCGCTGCGCCTACCGTCTCTCCGCGCCCGGGCTCGGGCAGGAGGTCGGCGCGAACCTCGGACTCATGCCCGCGCTGTATCAGGGCTTCTTTCTCGCGCCCAGCGTCGTTTCCGGCGCGGTCAAGGGCGCTGTGTTCGTCGCCGCGTGCTATGAAAAGCTCGGCTTCACCGTCGTTCCCTCGTCAAAGGAGGCGCGGCACGATATCATCCAGTGCGTCGAGCTGGGCAGTCCTGAGGGCATGGCCGCCTTCTGCAAGGGCATCCAGTCCGCCGCCGCGGTCGACAGCTATGTCGACCCCGTCCCCGCGCCGATGCCAGGCTACGACTCTGACGTCATCATGGCCGCCGGCGCGTTCGTGCAGGGCAGTTCCATCGAGCTCTCGGCCGACGGCCCTGTGCGCCCCCCCTACGCCGTTTACTATCAGGGCGGCCTCACGTGGTATCACGCCAAGCTCGGCGTGCTGCTGTCGCTCCAGAAAATGCTCGACGTCGGCCTTATCACGCTGCCCTGATCCCCCATTCTATCTTTCCGGAGGAACCTTCCCCCATGCTCATTCGCCGAACGCCCCTGACGAACCGGCACTTCCGCCGCCGCCCACCCCCACGTACCGCTGTTTTTCCCATCTGAAAATACAACAGTACAAAGGAGTTTGACAATTCAATATGTGGTTCTGGCTTTCTCTGATCGCGCTGCTCTGCTGGAGCGGCAGCGACCTTTTCTCCAAGATCGGCTGTCAGGGCGAGGACGATCACCTCGCCCATCTCAAGATGGTCATTGCCGTGGGTACCGTGATGGGTCTTCACGCCGCGTTTGAAATCTTTGTCGGCGGCACGGAGATCAGCTGGTCCATCATCTGGACCTATCTGCCCGTATCGCTGCTGTACATCGGCTCGATGACGCTCGGCTACCTCGGCCTTCGCTACATCGAACTTTCCGTCTCGTCGCCGATCTGCAACTCCTCGGGCGCGCTCGTCGCGGTGATGACGCTGCTGTTCCTCGGCGGCGAGGACTACTCCCCACTTGCCATCGGCGCGATCATTCTTGTGTGCGTCGGCGCGATCGGCCTTGGCGTAGTGGACGCCACGGAGGACCCCGCGCTGCGCGCGGCCCGTCAGGCCGAGGGCAACCGCAAATACGCCAAGAGCTTTCTCGCGCTCGCTCTGCCCGTGGCCTACTGTCTGCTCGACGCCGCCGGCACCTTTGCCGACAACCGCGTGCTCGAAACGCTGGACGAGGGCAGCGCGAACTGCGCCTACGAGCTGACGTTCCTTTTCGCCGCCGCCGTGTGCTTCGTCTACGTGGTCTTCATCAGAAAAGACCGCCTCCTCCCCAAGCGCGAAGCGCCGAAGTACCTCGGCGCCATCTGCGAGACCGCCGGCCAGTTCGCCTACATCTACGCCATCTCCGATACGGAGCATCTGGCGATGTCCGCGCCGATCATCAGCTCCTACTGCGCGGCAAGCGTGCTGTGGAGCCGCCTTTTCCTGAAGGAAAAGCTCTCGTGGAAGCACTATCTGATGATCCTGCTCGTTGTCATCGGCATCGCCGTGATGGGCGTGTTCGATATCTGAGCAAGGCCGCAAAGCGCCCCGACCTCACGGTCGGGGCGCTTTTTTCAGTGGACTTTTTCTTTCTTTTCTGCTATCATGCCGTATGACGATACGATGACTCGGCAGGAGGTACCGCACATGGCTACGAGCAGAGAATATCTGGACTTCATACTCGATCAGCTCTCCGGTCTGGACGGCGTGACCCACCGCGCCATGATGGGAGAATATATCCTCTATCTCCACGGAAAGATCGCCGCCTATCTCTGCGACGACCGGCTGCTCGTCAAGCCCGTTGCGGCGGCGGTCGCCTATCTGCCCGCCGCCGTCTACGAGCGCCCCTACGAGGGCGCGAAGGAGATGCTGCTCGTGACCGATGTGGACGATCGGGACTTTTTAACGGGGCTGTTCCGCGCGATGTACGACGAGCTTCCCGCGCCAAAGCCGAGGAAAAAGCGGCAATAAACCGGCGTGGGGAAGCGGCACGAGCCGCTTCCCCACGCTTTCTTTATTCAAACCACGCCACCGCGCGCACCGGCGAGCCGTCGCAGTTCTCCAGCTTGAGCGGAAAGCAGCTGAAGGAAAACAGCTCGCTGCCGCAGCGGTCAAGATCCTTGAGATTCTCGATGTTCACGATGTCCTTTTCGGCAAAGAGCCGCTTGTGCCGTGTCAGGTTTTCGTCCGCGATGGGATCAAGGCCGATCACATCGAAGCCGATGCCCTTGTAATCGCCCGCAAGGATCAGCTCCATCACCGCGTCGTCAAGGCATGGGTAGTCGCCAAAGTAGCGCTCCGTCCCCCAGCGCTTGTCCCAGCCGAGGTTAAAGAGCAGGAAGTCCGCCTCCCGCACCCTGCCGCCGTAAGGCGCGAGCTGCGCCATCGTGATCTCCTCGCCCTCGTGCAACATTCGACAGTCGATCACGAGCGCCCTGCCGATGAACTGATCGGCGGGAAACTGATCGAGCGTCGTCCGTCCCGCGAACAGATGCGCGGGCGGATCCATGTGCGTGCCGGTGTGCGTGAACAGCTCAAGTAGCGTTTCCTTGAAGCCGTCGCGCTCGTAGCTGTTGGCGGGCGTGAACTTCGGCGGCTCCGTGCCGGGATAGACCGGCATATCCGGCCGGATGGTGTGCGTCAGGTCGATGACCCTCATGGCGTTTTCCCCTTTCCCGCGGCGCGTTCTGCCGCCTGCTCCAATGTATCCCCCGCTATTCCAGCGGGATATCCAGCACGCTCACGCCGCGCCGGAACGCGTATTCGATCGTTGAGCGCGTGCCGCCGCGCGCGCCGTCGTTCACGGCGATCAGCAGACTTGCGTGGTCGACCATATAGCGGTTGCGCCGCTGCATGCACCCGCGCGAATAGCTCTGCTGCACCATGGTCTCGTAGTCGCAGCGCGACAGAATGTCCTGATAGCGCGCTCTCTGCGCCGCGCTCCACCCGTCCGGCTGCGTGGGGCACGGGATGGCAGCCTCGAGCGTGATGTGCGGATATCGCTCTTTCAGCGACAGCACCGTTTCGGCAAAGTAGAGGTCGCAGCCCTCGGCCATGCCGCAGATGAAGTGCTCCATTCCCTCGTGGATGGCGCCCTCCACCGCCGCGCGCAGCTTCGCCTTGAGGGCGATGCAGCGGATGTCCGTTTCATCCTCGCCCCAGGCAAGCTTCCCCGGCCGGTGTCCGGTGAACGCGCAGGAGCATGGTCTTCCTCTCATGCCGCACCGCCTCCTCTCATCTTCTCCAGTATAGAACATACGTTCTCGATTGTAAAGCATTTTTCTGTTGACTTTTGCGGATTTTGGCGTATACTCTACCTATCAACTGAATCACCAGTCTTCAAGGCGGGGTGAAACTCCCCACCGGCGGTATAGTCCGCAAGCGGCAGCTCTGCCGCATGATCCGGTGAAATTCCGGAACCGACGGTCACAGTCCGGATGAGAGAAGATGTGCTGCACGCGTTGACCACGCAATTTCCCTCGCTCCTTTGCGTCATGCACCTTGGAAGGCTCGTTCTTTCAGGGGAAAATGACAAAAAGGAGTGTTTTATTATGTCCGCACAAGCCCGCACCCACAAGCTCACCGTCACCGCCATGCTCTCGACCGTCGCGTTCCTGCTCATGTTCATCGAGTTCCCGATCCCCGCGCTGATCCCCGCGTTCGTCAAGCTTGATATCTCCGATCTTCCGGAGCTGCTGGCCGCGTTCTCGCTGGGGCCGGTCTACGGCGTGGTCGTGTCCTTCCTCAAGAATCTGCTCTTCTCCGTGCTGCACGGCACGTCGTCGGCCTATGTCGGCGAGCTGTTCAACTTCATCATGGGCGCGGTATTCTCGTTCTCGGCGGGCTTCATCTACCGGAAGCACAAATCCCGCCGCGGCGCGCTCATCGGCGCGCTCGCCGGCGCGGTGCTGATGGCCGCGCTGTCCGTGCCGCTGAACTACTTCGTGGTCTACCCCGCCTACGTCGTCTGCTACAAGCTGCCGCTCGACGCGATCATCGGCATGTATCAGGCGATCCGCCCGTCGACGGACGGGCTGCTCGAATGCCTGCTGGTATTCAACATGCCCTTCACGTTCTGCAAGGGGCTGCTCGACGTGGCGCTGTGCTTCCTCATCTACAAGCCCCTCTCCCCGCTGCTGCACAAGTAAAGCAACATATGGCAAGGCCGTCAGGAGTTTATCCTGACGGCCTTGTTTTCCTGTTTTGCGTCAGCCTTTCACGCAGAGAAAGCGTTCCGCTCACTCCCCGCCCTGGTACGATATGCGCACGCTGGGCGTGTTCGTCAGATAGACGAGCGGGCCGTAGGCCCTGATGCCGAACTCCAGCACGTCGCCGACATGGATCTCCCGTTCCGCGTCCTGCACGTCGAGGATCGTATGGTCGGACGAAGCGCCGAGGATCTCCACGCCCTTCATGCGCGGCACAAGGTCGAAGCAGTTGCCGTAGTCCACGCGGCCGATCGCTGCGAGCGCGCGGCGGCGGATGCCGCGATCCTCATAGTGCCCCACCTCGCCGAAGGCGTTGACCGTCAGCTCGCCGACGGGAAAGCTCGGCTTATCGCGGCACTCGATGACCTCCGCCTTGACCGTGAACACATCCTTGTGCAGAAAGCCGGGGTCAAAGCCGTCCGTCTCGCCGCGCAGCGCCATATCGCCCACGCGCAGCAGGTTGATGCGGTACGGCATCGTACCGTTCAGCGCCATATAGAGCGAGGTGGACGCGCCGCCGCTGATATAGTCGAGCCTGCGGCCGATCGCGCGCTCGATATCCGCCGCAAGGCTCACAAGGCCCTGCATGTTGCGCGTGTTCGGCTTCACCGAGCCGTAGCAGCTCAGGTTCACGCCCACGCCGGAGAGCCGCAGGTTCGTCAGCTCGCGCTCGATCTCAAGCGCCGCGTCGATGGCCTCCTCCTCGTTCCAGAAGCCCTCGCGCAGATCGCCGAGATCCATCATCAGGATGACCTCATGGGTCTTCCCCTGTTTTTTTGCTTCCTCATTCAGCGCGCGCAGCACCGTGATGTCGCTTTGCAGGCTGATGTCGCTCAGCGCCACCACATCCGCAAGCTCCGAGAGCATCGGGATGCGGATGAGCATCAGGGGCTTTGTCACAAAGCCGTAGCTCCGGATGGCGCGCAGCTGATCGACGCGCGAGGTAGCGATGAATTTCACGCCGCTCTCCTCGTATACGCGCACGATCTCAGGCAGGGCGCTCACGCCCTTTACGACGCCCGCGACCTCGATAAGCGAATCATGGCAGCGCTCTACGAGCGCTGCCAGATTCTCAGACAATTTATCGAGATCGCATTCAAAAGAGGGATAATGATTTCGATCACTTGTCATTGGTTCAATTCCTTATGGGGTGAGATTACTTTTCCGCCTTGACCTTCTTATACGCCTTACCGGCAAGATCCTTGAGCGTCCAGCCGACGAGCACGCACAGCCAGTTGACGATGGGCATCAGCCAGTTGAAGATGGCCCAGGGGCCGTAACCGCCGGCGCCCCAGGCGGTGATGTTCAGCGTATCCTTAATGAACACACCGCAGGTGTTCCAGGGGATCAGCGCGGAAGTAACGGTACCGGCACCCTCGAGTGCAGAGGACAGGACCGCCGGGTGCACGCCCATCTTGTGATACTCCTCGGCATACATACGGCCGGGAACCACGATGGAGATGTACTGCTCGGGCA
>CAKTLG010000050.1 GCA_934572465.1 uncultured Oscillospiraceae bacterium | reverse complement strand
CGGAAGCCGTGCTCCTTGGAGCGCTGGAGCTTCTTGGGCTGATAGGTGCGAGAAGTAGCCATTTCGTTTTACCTCCTTGAAAATTTTGCCGGCGGCCCCGAAGGGAGCCGCACTTACTCGACGGCGGGCGGAGAGAGCTCTCCGCAGACCGCAGTTGACATAAAAAAGCGTCATTTTCACCGTGACGCACGGGCTATTATATCGGTTTTGCCGCATAAAGTCAACTGAAAGTTCGTGATTTTTGCATTCTTCGCGCCGTTTACAAGCGCTTGTGCCGCAGGATCCGCACCATCGCAAGCCCTTGTGCCTCCATCATACCGGTCAGGCGGTTTTTCTGCATATATCCATGGAAAGCCTGCGGCATTTTATATTTAGAATAAGTAACTAACTGTTGCGTTTTTGACCGGTTTCTGGTATAATGTAAGGAGTAGATTTTTCGGCATCCCGCCGTTTTTCTCCTAAGAAACCCGAAAGGAGCCATTCTGTGACCGGTTTTAACGATATCTGGCAATTGGTGCTCACGCGGATGAAGCAGGAGCTGTCCGAGACGACGATCTCCACGTGGTTCGACGAGATAGAGCCGCTCTGCATCAAGGATCTTACGCTCTATCTGCTCTGCCCGAACGACTTCAAGCGCAGCACCATCGAGTCGATGTTCATCGACCGCATCAAGGATTCCCTGCGCGACATTTACTCCGCCGAGCTCAGCGTCAGGCTCGTCTCCAGCGAGGAGGCCGCGGAGCTGTTCGCGCCGGAGGACGGCAAAAAGGCTGTTTCTCTGCTCGATTCCGGCGAATTTACGTTCGATACCTTCGTTGTCGGCGAGTCGAACAAGATGGCCTATGCCGCCGCCCGCGCCGTGGCGGACGGGGCGAGCGACCACTATAACCCCCTTTTCATCTACGGCGACTCCGGCCTCGGCAAGACGCACCTCATCTACGCCATCGCGCATCAGATCCGCGCGCACCGTCCGTCCGCGAAGATCATCTACATCAAGGGCGACGATTTCATCAACGAATTCATCGAGCTCATCCGCGCGGGCCGCGGCAGCGAGTTCCGCGCCAAGTACCGCGACGCCGATCTTCTGCTCGTAGACGACGTGCAGTTCGTCGCGGGCAAGGAGCAGGTGCAGAACGAATTCTTCCACACCTTCAACACGCTCTACGAGGCGGGACGGCAGATCGTCCTGACGTCCGACCGGCCGCCCTCTGACATGCGGCTGCTCGACGACCGGCTGCGCACACGCTTTGAATGGGGCCTGCTCGTCGACGTGCAGCCGCCTGACTTTGAAACGCGCCTTGCGATCGTGAAGAACAAGGCGGCGCAGTGGGGCACCGTTATCGACGACGACATCGCCAAGTATATCGCCGAGAACGTCACCTCCAATGTCCGCCAGCTCGAGGGCACGATGAACAAGATCCTTGCCTACCGCGACCTCATCGGCCGCGAGATGGACGGCGACGCCGCGCACCGCGCGGTCGAGGACTTCATGAAGCGCAACACGACCACCGCGCCCACCGCCGCGATGATCATTGCCGAGACCTCGCGCTACTTCGGCATCGAGGAGGAGGTCCTGAAGGGCAGCTCCCGCATCCGCACGGTCGTCAACGCCCGTCAGGCCGCGATGTATCTTGTGCGTCGGATGACGGCCCTCTCTACGCCCGACATCGGCCGCGAATTCAACGGCCGCGACCATACCACCGTCATCCATTCGCTCGAGCAGACGGAAAAGCGCATCGCCTCCGATCCTGCCTTTGCGCAGACCATCAAGGAGATCACGATCAACATCAATTCCAAGAGCTGAGTTTTCCCCATCGTTCACAGCCCTGTGGAAAAGAAAGCTGTGGAAACTTTTTTCAAAAATTTTTGCTGTGGAAAGTGCTATTGCTTTTCAACAGGCGGCTATGGAAAACTTTTCCCGCCGTTTCAGCGGATTTTTCCCTTTTCCACAGTTTTCCTCCCCTACTGCTGCTATTTCTAAACGCTATCCTTTTTTCTTTCAAAAAACATCCATTCACTACGAAAGGAACGCCGCTATGAAATTTTCCTGCGAAAAGCTGCTGCTGCTCAACGCCGTGAATACGGCTTCCCGCGCCGTCGCCGCAAAAAGCTCGATCCCCGCGCTCGAGGGACTGCTGTTCGTCTGCGGCGGCGATACTCTGACAGTCTCCGGCTACAACATGCAGACAGGCATCCGCACCCGCTTTTCCGCCGACGTCGGCGAGGAGGGCGAGCTGGTGCTCAACGCGCGCCTGATCGGCGAGATCCTGAGAAGGCTTCCGGACGATACCGTCACCGTGACCGCCGACGAAAAATACCTTGTTCACCTGTCCTGCGGCGACGCAGACTTTGATATCATGGGCCTTTCCGCCGCCGATTTTCCGGAGCTGCCGGAGGTCGAGGAAAAGTATTCTGTGATGCTGCCGGAAAAAACGCTCAAGTCCATGATCCAGCAGACGAGCTTCGCCGTTTCGACGAACGAGGCGCGCCCCGTGCACATGGGCTCCCTCTTTGAGATCGCCGACGCGGGGCTGACAGTCGTGTCTGTCGACGGCTTCCGTTTGGCGCTGCGCAGAGAGCCGCTTGAAAAGATCGAGGGCGGCGCGTTCTCCTTTGTCGCGCCCGGCACGGCGCTCAACGAGGTCGAGCGCATCTGCGAGGATATCGACGAGTTCGTGACCATTACGCTCGGCCAGCGCCACATCCTTTTTGAAGTCGGCGAAACGGAGCTGATCTGCCGCCGTCTGGAGGGCGAGTTCCTTGATTATAAGAACGCCATCCCGCGCCGCAATCCCATCTCGGTCGTCGCCGATACCAAGACGATGCTCCAGAGCCTTGAGCGCGTGAGCGTCGTCATCAGCGAGAAGCTCAAGAGCCCCGTGCGCTGCATCTTTGAGCAGGACCGCGTGCTGATGTCTGCGAAGACCGCGAGCGGCGACGCCAAGGACGTCTGCCGCATCGCCGGCGACGGACAGGGCCTTGAGATTGGCTTCAACAACCGCTATCTCATGGACGCGCTGCGTTATGCGCCCGCCGACACCGTGAAGATCGAGCTGAACACCGGCATTTCTCCGGCGATCATCGTTCCCGTCGAGGGGGAGGAGAGCTTCCTCTACATGGTGCTGCCCGTCCGCCTGAAGGCGAACTGACATGAATTATGAATACATTTTGTATTATAAGATAAGATGATTCCATCCTGGAATTATCTTAGAGGACATTTTATGACTGACATTGCCATCACAACGGAATTTATTAAATTGCAGGACCTTTTGAAGCTTGCAAGCCTTGTCGGCACCGGCGGGGAAGCCAAGCTCGTCATCCAGGAGGGAGACGTTGCGGTGAACGGCGAGATCTGCACGATGCGCGGCAGAAAGCTCCGCCCGGGCGACGTTGTTTGCTTCCGCGGCGAGGAGCTGACGGTATCCTATGCGGATCGATAGGCTCTCGCTGCAGGGCTTTCGCAATTACAGCGCGCTGGACGTATCCTTTGCACCGGACTGCAACGTTATCGTCGGCGAGAACGCGCAGGGGAAGACGAATCTGCTCGAAGCGATCGTCTATCTCTCGTCCGCGCGTTCTCCGCGCACGCGGACGGATCGCGAGCTGCTCTCGTTCGGACAAAATAAGTGTGTCATTCGGGCGGAGGCCTTTGCGCGCTCGCGCGATTTTCTGCTCGAAATATTTCTCTCGACGGGCAGGCGGCGGAAGATCCTGATCAATAAGGTGCCGGCAAAAAAGAGCGCGGAGCTGAGCGACGTGCTCGGCGCGGTGTACTTCTGTCCCGAGGATCTGCTGCTCATCCGCGACGGCGCGGCGGCACGCAGAAAGTTTATGGACGATGCGCTCTGCCAGCTGCGCGCACGCTACGCGCAGGCGCTTGCCGACTATCACAGGGCCTACGAGCACAAAACGCGCATCCTGCGCGACAGCGAGGAGTATCCATCGCTGCTCGATACGCTGCCGGAATTCGATCTGCGCATGGCGCAGAGCGGCGCGGTCATCATCTATTACCGCGCGCGCTTCTGCGAGCGGCTGAAGGAATACGCCGCCGTCGCGCACCGCGATTGCTCCGGCGGGCGGGAGGAGCTAGGCGTTGCATACCGGACGGTCTCAACGATTACCGACCCGCTCGCGCCGCTTGAGACGATCTACGAGCAGCTGCGCGCGCATCAGGCGGCGCACGCCGCGGCCGAAAGGGCATCGCGGATGTGCCTTTCTGGGCCGCATAAGGACGATATCGACGTAAACATCGGCGGCGTGAACGCGCGGCAGTTTTCCTCGCAGGGGCAGACCCGCACGGCGGCGCTCGCGTTTAAGCTCGCCGAGCGGGAGATCTACCGCGAGATCACGTCCCGCACGCCGCTGCTGCTGCTCGACGATGTGCTTTCCGAGCTTGACCCGCGGCGGCAGGAATATGTTTTGAACCGCATCCTCGGCGGGCAGGTATTCATCACCTGCTGCGAGGAGGACCGGCTGGGAACGCTGCTCAGCGGCAGAGTGTTCCATATTGCAAACGGCGCGGTGGTCTGACGCCGCGAAAGGGGGAGGACCATGTATCTTCACATCGGAAACAATGTGATGCTGCCGGAAAAGCACATCATCGGGGTCTTTGATCTGGAGATCACGTCGCAGTCGAAGCGCACGTCGGAATTTCTCCGGCGGGCGGAGGACGAGAGCCTCGTCATCGACGCCTGCGAGGATATCCCGAAGTCCTTCCTTGTGTGCGACCATCCGTATCATCCGCAGCTCGTGTATCTATCTGAGCTTTCAAGTACAACGTTACAAAAGAGAATGGAGGAATAGCAATGCTGACGATCCGCTGTCTGTACAGCTTTCTTTTAACGCTTACCGGCGGCCCCGGCTTCGGCGCGCCGAGCAATATGCTGCTGCCGCTGACGGTGCTGGCGGGCGCTCTTTTGCAGCTTGCGCTGCTGTATGGGGGAAGAAAATGGCTGCTGCCCGCCGCGCTTTGCGCGGGAATGCTCGTCTGCGAGCTGCTGGGCGCGATCATTGGAGGATACCTCCTTCTTGTGCTGGTCATCATCGTGACCTATCTGCTCGCGGCGCTCATCGGCGCAGGGGCGGGCGCTGTTGTATATCAGGGGATCGTCCGGTCCCGCAGGAATATGAGGAGAAACGCAAATGACTGACAACGAACTCTTACAGTCCACGGCGGTGGACGCCGCCAACGACTATAACGCCTCGGAGATCCAGGTGCTTGAGGGGCTGGAGGCCGTGCGCAAGCGCCCGGGCATGTATATCGGCTCGACGTCGCTCAGCGGTCTGCACCACCTCGTCTACGAGATCGTCGACAACTCCATCGACGAAGCGCTCGCGGGCTACTGCACGGAGATCAACGTGACGATCAACGAGGGCAATACCATCACCGTTGTGGACAACGGCCGCGGCATCCCCGTCGATATCCAGCCGCAGACGGGCAGACCCGCGCTTGAAGTCGTTTATACCGTGCTGCACGCGGGCGGCAAGTTCGGCGGCGGGGGATACAAGGTCTCCGGCGGCCTGCACGGCGTGGGCGCGAGCGTCGTCAACGCGCTGTCCGAATGGCTGACGGTGCAGGTGCACAAGAACGGCAAGATTTATGAGATGAAGTTCTCCCGCGGCAAGATCACGCAGGAAATGCGGATCGTCGGCGAGACCGACCGCACGGGCACGACCGTCACCTTTAAGCCGGATTATCTGCTCTTTGAGGAGCTGGAATACTCCTATGAGACGCTCCACACCCGTATGCGCGAGGAGGCGTTTCTGAACGCGGGGCTTCGCATCAACATCGAGGATAAGAGGAGCGAGAGCGCGGAAAAGCCCGAAAACGAGCGCCGCGACTCGATGTGCTACGAGGGCGGTATCCGCGAATTCGTCACGTGGCTCAACAAGAAGAAGGAGCCGCTGCACAACAGCGTCATCTACATGAGCGGCATGAAGGGCGACTCGTTCGCCGAGCTGGCGCTCCAGTATGACGACGGCTATCAGGAAAATATCCTCTCGTTCGCCAACAATGTCCATACGCCCGAGGGCGGCATGCACGAGACGGGATTCAAGGCCGCGCTCACACGCGTGCTGAACGGCTACGGCATCAAAAGCGGCATCATCAAGGAGGGCGACAAGGTCAGCGGCGAGGACTGCCGCGAGGGCCTGACCTGCGTCATCTCCGTCAAACTGACGAACGCACAGTTCGAGGGCCAGACGAAGGCGAAGCTCGGAAATTCCGAGATCCGCACGCTGGTGGATAACATCGTCTCCGATAAGCTGATGCAGTTCCTTGAGGAAAATCCCGCCGTGGCGCGCACGATCCTTGACAAAGCCATGACGGCCAACCGCGCGCGCGAGGCCGCGCGCAAGGCGCGCGAATCCATCCGCCGCAAGAGCGCCCTCGGCGGCGCGGCGATGCCCGATAAGCTGCGCGACTGCAACGAGAATAACCCCGAGCTGACCGAGCTCTACATCGTAGAGGGCGACTCGGCCGGCGGCAGCGCCACGCAGGGGCGCGACTCGCGCTTCCAGGCGATCCTGCCGCTGTGGGGCAAGATGCTGAACGTGGAAAAGGTGCGCGCCGACAAGATCTACGGCAACGACAAGCTCCAGCCCGTCATCATTGCGCTGGGCGCTGGCCTTGGCGAAGATTTCGATATCAACAAGCTCCGCTATCACAAGGTCATCATCATGGCGGATGCCGATGTCGACGGCTCGCATATCCGGACGCTGCTTTTGACGTTCTTCTTCCGCTATATGCGCCCGCTCATCGAAAACGGCTACGTCTACGCCGCCGTGCCGCCGCTTTTCAAGCTCACGCGCGGCAAGACGACGCGCCTTGCCTTCACGCCGGAGGAGCGCGATCAATACTCTTCTGAGCTGCGCGGCGACAATCCGAACGCAAAGGTCGACATCTCGCGCTTCAAGGGTCTTGGTGAAATGAACCCGCACGAGCTGTGGGAGACGACGATGGACCCCGAAAAGCGCACGCTCAAGCGCATCACGCTCGAGGACGCGGTGCTGGCCGACGAGACGTTCACGGTGCTCATGGGCGAGAAGGTCGAGCCGCGCAAGGAATTTATCGAGCAGAACGCGAAATACGCGGTCAATCTGGACTTTTAAGAGAGGAGGACGCAAGCTATGGCACACAAAAACGTGGATTACAAGCCCGAGGATATCCGTTTTCCGGATCAGAAGATCGTGCAGAGCGAGCTCGTGCATGAAATGACGTCCTCCTACATCGAATACGCGATGTCGGTCATCGTCGGGCGCGCGCTGCCCGACGTGCGCGACGGCTTGAAGCCCGTCCACCGCCGCATCCTGTACGCCATGTATGAAGACGGCCTGACGAGCGACAAGGCCTTCAAAAAGTCGGCGACCTGCGTCGGCGACGTGTTAGGTAGATATCATCCGCACGGCGACGCGTCGGTCTACGACGCGCTCGTGCGTCTGGCGCAGGACTTCTCCATGCGCTATATGCTCGTCGACGGCCACGGCAACTTCGGCTCCATCGACGGCGACCCGCCGGCCGCTTACCGATACACCGAGGCGCGCATGTCGAAGATTGCCAATGAAATGCTGCGCGACATCGACAAGGAGACCGTCGACTGGGACCCAAACTTCGACGAGAGCCGCAAGGAGCCCCGCGTGCTGCCCGCACGCTTCCCGAACCTGCTGGTCAACGGCTCGAGCGGTATCGCCGTCGGCATGGCGACGAACATCCCGCCGCACAATCTCACCGAGGTCATCAACGCCTGCGTCTGCGTGCTCGACGATCCCGAGGCGACGCTTTACGACCTGATGCAGCACGTCACAGGCCCCGACTTCCCGACCAAGGGCATCATCATGGGCCGCAGCGGCATCCGCGCGGCCTACGCCACGGGCCGCGGTAAGATCATCCTGCGCGCCCGCACGGAATTTGAAGAATTCGGCCGCGACCGCACGCGCATCATCGTCACCGAGCTTCCATATCAGGTGAACAAGCGTATGCTCATCAAGAACATGGCCGACCAGGTGAACGACAAGCGCCTTGAGGGCATTTCCGACATCCGCGACGAGACCGACCGCACGGGCATGCGCATCGTCATTGAGGTCAAGCACGACGCGAACCCGCAGGTGGTCCTGAACAGGCTTTTTGCCCAGACGCAGCTTCAGACGAGCTTCGCCATCAATATGCTGGCGCTCGTCGACGACCAGAAGCAGCCGAAGATCCTGTCTCTGCGGCACATCATCGACGAGTATCTTGCCTTCCAGGAGGAGCTCATCACGCGCAGAACGCAGTACGACCTCAAAAAAGCGCGCGAGCGCGAGCATTTGCTGCAGGGTCTGCTCATCGCGCAGGACAATATCGACGAGGTCATCCACATCATCCGCACGAGCTACGACGACGCGAAGGAAAAGCTGATGGCGCGCTTCTCGCTCTCTGACGTGCAGGCGCAGGCCATTCTCGATATGCAGCTCAAGAGACTGCAGGGGCTTGACCGCGAAAAGCTGCAGGCCGAGTATGACGAACTGGAAAAGAAGATCGCGTATTTTGTCGAGCTTTTGCAGAACGAGACGATGCTCAAGGGCGTCCTGAAGGACGAGCTGCTCGAGATCCGCGACAAGTACGGCGACGAGCGCAAGACCGAAATTCAGGAGGTCGAGGACGAGATCGACATCGAAGACCTCATCGAAGAAGAGGAATGCGTCTTCACGCTCACGCGCAACGGCTACATCAAGCGCACGAGCGCGAGCGAGTACACCGCGCAGAGCAAGGGCGGCATGGGCAAGAAGGGCATCACCACCCGCGAGGAGGACACGGTGGTCGACGTCTTCACCGCCTCGACCCACGACTATATCCTTTTCTTCACGGACACCGGCAAGGTGTACCGCAAGAAGGGCTATCAGATCCCCGAGAGCGGCAAGGCCGCCAAGGGCACAAATATCGTCAATATCATTCAGGTGGAGACGGGCGAGCGCGTGCAGGCGATGATCCACTTCCGCGACCTGAACGCCGAGAACCTGT
>CAKTLG010000049.1 GCA_934572465.1 uncultured Oscillospiraceae bacterium | reverse complement strand
AGCCTGGCGCAAAGGAGGCTCCGTCATGCCGAACGGCATCATCATTATTGACAAGCCAGCGGGCTGGACAAGCATGGACGTATGCACCAAGCTGCGCGGCATCCTGCATGAAAAGCGCGTCGGCCACGCGGGGACGCTCGATCCCATGGCGACGGGCGTGCTGCCCGTGTTCGTCGGGCAGGCGACCAAGGCCGTCTCCTTTGCCGAGGGCGGCAGAAAGGTCTATGAGACCATTTTGCAGCTCGGCGTCGTGACCGACACACAGGATACGACCGGCACGGTGCTTGAGGAGCGCGCCGCGGCCGTTACGGCGGACGACGTGCGCGCGGCGCTGGGGCGCTTTCTTGGCGAGATCGAGCAGCTGCCGCCGATGTACTCGGCCATCAAGATAAACGGACAGAAGCTCTACGACCTTGCCCGCCAGGGAAAAGAGGTCGCG
Source organism: uncultured Oscillospiraceae bacterium (assembly GCA_934572465.1). GTDB lineage: Bacteria > Bacillota > Clostridia > Oscillospirales > Oscillospiraceae > Hominicoprocola. The sequence continues at coordinate 8,730 of CAKTLG010000049.1, read as the reverse complement.
CGCAAGCCGCGCAGGATCACGATCTTTGATCTTGCACTGACGCAGGATCTGGGGAACGGACAGTACGCGCTGCGCGTTGTGTGCTCGAAGGGCACCTACATCCGCACGCTCTGCCACGATATCGGCGCGGCGCTCGGCTGCGGCGGCTGCATGGCCGCGCTGCGGCGCACGGAGGCGTCCGGCTTCTGCATCGGCGAGGCCGTGACGCTCGAAGACGCCGCGCGCGAGGGCGAAGCTCTGCTCCGTCCCACCGACAGCCTGTTTCGTGCCCACCCCGCCTATACGATCGAAAACGCCGAACAGGAGCGCAGATGCCTCTGCGGCAATCCGCTGCGCGCAAAGCTCCCCGACGGGCTGTACCGCGTGTACGGGCGCGGCGGGGCGTTCCTCGCCCTTTCGGAGGCGAAGGACGGCGTACTGACCTCGAAACGAAATTTTTTCAGCGTATGACGCTGAGACAAAAAGGAAAGCAAGACCATGAATGATCCCACTGTCATCGCCCTGGGCTTTTTTGACGGGGTGCATATCGGGCACGGCGCGCTGCTGAAAATGGCGGTGCGCCGCGCACAGGAGCGCGGCTGCCGCTCGGCGGCCTTCACGTTTGACCGCTCGCCGCGCGAGTTCGTCACGGGGAAGCCCGTGCCGCTGCTCACAACGCCCGCCGAGCGCGCGGAGATCATCCGCACGCACTACGGCGTGGAGGACGTATTTGTCGCGCCGTTTGACGAGCGCATGATGACCATGCCGTGGGAGGCGTTCCTCTCCGAGCTGCTTGTCGGGACATATCGCGCAGCGCATCTCGTTGCGGGGCACGATTTCCGCTTCGGCCACAAAAACGAGGGCGATGTGGAAAAGCTCAAAAGCTACTGCGCCGCCCACGGCCTTGGCTGCGACATCATCCCGCGCGTGGAACTGGACGGCGTGACCGTCTCCTCGAGCCATATCCGCACGCTGCTGGAAAGCGGTGAAGCCGAGCGCGCAAAGGCGTTTCTCGGTCATCCCTATGCGCTCTCCGGCACGGTGCGCCACGGGCGCGGCATCGGAAAGGCGCAGCTTTTCCCCACGGTGAACCTTCTGCCGCAGGAGGGCAAGCTCCTGCCGCGCTACGGCGTGTATGTCACGCGCGCGGTGCTTGCCGACGGACGCTCGTTCACGGGCGTGACAAATGTCGGCGTGCGGCCGACGGTCGGCGGCGAGGGCGTGACGGTGGAAACGTATCTGCTGGATTTCTCCGGCGATCTCTACGGGCAGGCGCTGCGCGTGGAATTCCACCGCTTTCTGCGCCCCGAGCAGCGCTTTTCCTCCACGCAGGCGCTGCACGACATGATCGCGCGCAACATAAGTGAGGCAAGGGCGTATTTCGCATAAAGGAAGCATCAAAAAGAACGGCTCCGGCCGTTCTTTTTTTCATCCCCGCGATTCCGACAGCTTTCTCGCGCGGGCGTGCGTACAATGGTCGTACAACGCACAAGGAGGGGACGAGCTGTGGATATGATCGCAAGGCTGCGCAGCAAGGAATGGTCGGGAAGGGTCGTGGACTGCGCGCTGCGCTTTGTGCTTGCGGCCGTGCTCTCCGGCGCACGGGTGTTCGGCGGCTATGCGCCGCTGGCGCTGGGGCTGACGGCCGCGGCGGGAAACGGCGTGCGCGGCTGTGCGGCGATGCTTGGCGCGGCGGTGGGCGCGTTCGTGTTCCTGCCGTTTTCCCACGCGCTGCGCACCGCGGCGGCGGGCGTTCTGATCTTTACGGCAAACAACGCGTTCTATGATCTGAAGTTCTATCAAAAGCGCGCGTTCGCGCCGCTGCTGGCGGCGGCGATGATGCTCTCGGTGGAGTTTGTCTACGTGCTGCGCGACGGCGCCGGCGAGGCGGCGGGCTGCGCGGTCTCGCTACTTCTGGCGGCGCTGGCGGCGATGAGCGCCCGCGCGCTGCTTGCGGGCGGGGAAAAAGAGCACCCATTCGCGGCGCTTTTCATTCTGCTCGGCGTGCTGATGGCTTTTGCCTCATATCAGACGGCAAACGGCTTTGCGCCCGGGCGCATCGCAGCGATGCTCGTGGTGCTGCTCGCCGCCTTTGAGCGCAGCGGCGTGAGCGCCGTACCGGCGGCGCTTGCCATTGGCCTCGGCATGGATCTGGCGGCGGGCGGCGGCAGCTTTGCTCACGCGGCGGGCTATGCGCTCGCCGCAACGGTCGTCAGTCTGACGCGGCGGGGCAACCGCGTGACGAGCGCGCTGTGGTTCGCGTTCTGCGTGCTGTGCTTCGCGCTGCCGATGGACGCGGGCGCGGGGCTGGTGCTGCTCTATGAAGGGCTTGCATCGACGCTGCTGTTTCTGCTGATCCCATCGCGCTTTTTCCGCGGCAAGCGCCTTGCGCTGGAGGCGGAGGACGACGCGGAGGAATCCGCCGCGCTGCGAAAATCGGTATCGGAATCCGCCGCGGCGCTGCGCGAGCTGTATGACAGCGTGGCCCGTGTGCCGAAGCGCACGGAGGAAAATCCCGCGGCGATCTTTGACCGCGCGGCGGAGCGCGCCTGCCGCGGCTGCTCGCTGTGCGATTTCTGCTGGGAAAAGGAATATACGCGCACCTATACCGCGCTCAACGACGCGACCGCCACGCTTTTGCAGCGCGGTCAGGGACGCGGAGAGGATTTCCCCTCGTATTTTGCCGACCGCTGCATCCGTTTTCCGAGCTTTCTTGCCGCCGTGAACGACGAGCTGCGCGCGTACCTGCTGCGGCGGCAGTACCGCACGCGGCTCGCCGAGGATCATGCGCGGGCGGCCTCGCAGTACGCGCAGCTTTCGGAGCTGCTGCAAAGCGCGGCGGACGGCGCGGCGCGTCCCGCCGCCGCACAGCCGCTGCACCCCTATCAGCTGGGACTTTCGCTGCGTCCCAAGCGCGGCGAGCGCGTAAGCGGCGACAGCGCGAGCCATTTTGAAACGGACGGCGGGTCGCTGTGCCTGCTGCTGTCCGACGGCATGGGCTGCGGCGAGGCGGCGCAGCGGGAATCCGCCATGGCCGCGCGGCTGCTGGAACGCTTTCTGCGCGCGGGGATCGACGCGCCGCCGGCGCTTAAAACGCTCAACAGCGCCCTTGCCCTCCGCGCGGAGGCGACCGACAGCTTTACGACCGTCGACCTTCTGACGCTCTCGCTCCAAACGCTTGAGGGCGAGCTTTACAAGTACGGCGCCGCGCCGAGCTATTTAAAGCGCGGCGGCACGGTGCGCCGCGTGACCTGCTCATGCCTGCCGGCGGGGGTGCAGGAGGGAGCGCCCCCGCCGGAGGCGACGCATCTGCGGCTGTCGCCGGGCTGCTTTTTCGTCATGGTGACGGACGGCGTTGCCGACGCGGACGACGACGAGTGGCTGCAAAACCTGCTGGCAGGCTGGGAGGGAACGAACCCCCAGCTGCTCGTCTCCGCCATTCTGGCCGACAGCGCGGAAAAGCGCGGAGAAACGGACGACGCGCTGTGCATGGCGCTCTACATTCCCGAGGGCGACGGCGGCGCGCAGGAGGTGTGACACACAAAGAATTTTTCCCGCTCCGGTATAGCGCGGCAGGCGGCGGGCATACTGATGACAGAACGTTTTTTCCGTCGGGAGGTGCTGCTACTTGGTCAGGGGAACATCGCGCAGGGTCATTGTGGTCGATTCGCCGGACACGGAGCTTTTTGAACAGGCGATCTTCATCGTGCGAAACGACGCGGCGGGACGCAGCGGCGTTTCGCAGCAGCGGCTGGTGGACGAAGCCTGCCGCGTGGCGCGCAGCTGCGGGCGCACGCAGACGCGCACAAGGGATCTGCTGCTGCGCGGGTCCCCGGCGCTGTGGTGCGGCGTGGGAGCCGGCGGCATCGCGCTGGCGTGGCTTTTGAGCGCGCTCATTTGAGCATAGTCATTTTCTTCTCCTCTATTTTGTGGGGCGCTGCGGCGTGAGCCGTGAGCGCCCCGATTTTTTGCGTGCAGAACGTAAATTTTGATTTACAAACCGTAATCAGAGCGGTATACTATAACTTACCGTATTTTGATCTGCGAGGTATTGCCATGAACGCTGACTTTTCCCGCACCCTGGGCCTGCTGCGGCAGGAGAAGGGCATCTCCCAGCGCAAGGCCGCAAAGGAGCTTGGCATTTCGCAGGCGCTTTTGTCCCACTATGAAAACGGCATCCGCGAACCGGGGCTCGCCTTCGTCGCCCGCGCGTGCGACTACTATCACGTCTCGGCGGATTATCTGCTCGGCCGCACGCTCTCGCGCGACGGCGGCATGATCGACGCGGAGTCGCTCTACGACGTGAGCGACGAGAAGGAAACGCTCAAGGGCAGCATCGCCGCGACGCTGCAAAAAAAGATGCTCGCCAACACCGCGGGCGTGCTCTTTGAGCTGCTGGGCCGCACGAACGACCGCACGCTCATCGCCTCGGCGGGCGGGTACCTCGGCGGCGCGCTCTATCAGCTCTACCGCGCGCTGCACCGCGCCTGCGGCGGCAAGGACGGCTATTTCAGCCTTGACGCGACGGCATATCAGACCGGCGCGGTCGACGCGCAGATGCGCGCGGACTATATCGCCTATGCCTCCTCGCTCGCACAGCTCAGCGAGGACGGCGCGGTCTTCCCCGCGATGGAGGACGAGACGCTCGGCGCGCTCTATCCAGGGCTGATGCAGAGCGTGACGCAGGTGCTGCACAGCACGGAGGAAAAAACCAATTCCCTGCTCGGCAGGAAATGAGGAAGATACAGCTATGAACGAAAAGAACATCCGCAACTTCTCCATCATCGCGCATATCGACCACGGCAAGTCAACGCTGGCGGACCGGCTGCTTGAAAAGTGCAACGCCGTTTCCGCGCGCGAGATGGAGGATCAGATCCTTGACAATATGGACCTCGAGCGTGAGCGCGGCATCACCATCAAGGCGCGCGCCGTCACGTTCGACTACACTGCCGCCGACGGCGAGGTCTACACGCTCAACCTCATCGACACGCCGGGCCACGTCGACTTCAACTACGAGGTATCGCGCTCGCTTGCGGCCTGCGAGGGTGCGCTGCTCGTCGTCGACGCCTCGCAGGGCATTGAGGCGCAGACGCTCGCCAACACGTATCTTGCGATGGAGCACGACCTTGAGATCCGTCCCGTCGTCAACAAGATCGACCTGCCCGCCGCCGATCCAAAGCGCGTCAAGCAGGAGATCGAGGACATTCTGGCCATTCCTGCCGAGGATGCGCCCGAGATCTCCGCAAAGATGGGCGTCAACATCGACGCGGTGCTTGAGGATATCGTGCAGAACCTGCCCTGTCCCAAGGGCGACCCGAACGCGCCGCTGCGCGCGCTGATCTTCGACAGCTATTACGATACCTACCGCGGCGTCATCGTCTACATGCGCCTGATGGACGGCACGGTCCGCCCGGGCATGGAGGTCAAAATGATGGCGACGGGCGCGGTGTTCAAGGTCATCGAGTGCGGACTGATGCGCCCGCTGGGGCTGGAACCGGCAAAGCAGCTCGAGGCTGGTCAGGTCGGCTACTTCACCGCGAGCATCAAGGATGTGCACGAAACGCAGATCGGCGACACGGTCACAGGCGTGGAAAACCCCGCGGCCGAGCCGCTGCCGGGCTACCGCAAGGTGCGCTCGATGGTCTACTGCGGCATTTACACCGAGGACGGCAGCAAATACCCCGACCTGCGCGACGCGCTGGAAAAGCTCCAGCTCAACGACGCTTCGCTGACGTTCGAGCCGGAATCGTCCGTCGCGCTGGGCTTCGGCTTCCGCTGCGGCTTCCTCGGAATGCTGCACATGGAGGTCATTCAGGAAAGATTAGAGCGCGAATTTGACCTGGATCTCGTCACAACGCTCCCGAGCGTCATCTACGAGGTCTACAAGACCGACGGGACGATGGTGCGCGTCGACAACCCGCACAACTATCCCGATACCGCGCACATCGCGCGCGCGGAGGAGCCATACGTCAAGGTCACGATCGTCACGCCGCCGGACTACGTCGGCAACATCATGCCGATGTGTCAGGACCGGCGCGGCGAGTTCAAGGATATGCAGTATCTCGACACCTACCTTGTCGAGATGCATTATGAGATGCCGCTCAACGAGATCATCTACGATTTCTTTGATACCCTCAAGGCCAACACCAAGGGCTACGCCTCGCTCGACTACGAGCTTTCGGGCTACCGGCCGAGCGAGCTTGTGAAGGTCGACATCCTGCTCAACGGCGATCAGGTGGACGCGCTCTCCTTTATCGCGCACAAGGACAAGGCCTACGGGCGGGCGCGGAAGCTGTGCGAAAAGCTCAAGGACAATATCCCCCGCCAGCTCTTTGAGGTGCCCATTCAGGCCGCCATCGGCGGGCGCATCATCGCTCGCGAGACCGTCAAGGCCATGCGCAAGGACGTTCTCGCCAAGTGCTACGGCGGCGATATCACGCGAAAGAAAAAGCTGCTGGAAAAGCAGAAGGAGGGCAAGAAGAAGATGCGCTCGCTCGGCACCGTGCAGGTGCCGACGGAGGCGTTTCTCGCGGTCCTCAAGCTGGACGAATAAAAAGGAGAGCGATCACAGATGCTTTTGGATCATTATGTCAGCGCCATGCAGTGCTGGAAGGGAAGGGTCGACAGCGACAGCGATTACGACGCCTTCCGCTGGCACCAGTGGGTAAGGCCCCTTGACCTGAACGACGGCGGCGCGCCGTTTACGGGGAAGCTCGGCTTCGCGTTCATCGGCTTTTGCAGCGACAAGGGCGTCGCGCGCAACAAGGGCCGCACCGGCACGGCCCTCGCGCCGGACTTTGTGCGCGGCCAGATGTCGAACCTGCCGTGCACGTTTTCCCGCGAGGTCTGCCTCTACGACGCGGGCGACATTGTCTGCGATGAGATCTCGCTCGAGGAGGGGCAGCGTGAGCTGGGACTTGCCGTGGAGGATATCCTGCGGCGCGGTCTTTTCCCCATCGTGCTCGGCGGCGGCCATGAAACGACCTTCGGCCATTTTCAGGGCCAGCACAATTATCTCAAAGATAAGGGATACACGCCGGAGCTTGGCATCGTCAACTTCGACGCGCACTTTGACCTGCGCCCCTACGATGCGGGCAACTCGTCCGGCACGATGTTCCGTCAGATCGCAGATCTGTGTCAGGCCGAGGGCACGCCGTACCACTACTTCCCCATCGGCATCCAGCAGCACAGCAACACCGTGAGCCTCTTTAAGAAGGCGAAGGAGCTGGGCGTGGACTACGTGCTGGCCAAGGAGGTGCAGAGCGCCAATCTCGAAACGATCCTCGAGCGGCTCGATCAGTATCTCTACCAGTGCCGCGATGTGTACATCACCGTCTGCACCGACGTGTTCTCGTCCGCGTTCGCGCCGGGCGTGAGCGCGCCGCAGTCGCTGGGGCTGGACCCCGAGGTCGTGCTGCCGCTTTTGAAGCACGTGCTGCGCACGCGCAAGGTGCGCGGCTTCGATATCTGCGAGATCTCACCGCGCTTCGATCAGGACAATACGACCGCCAACCTCGGCGCGGTCATTATCTTCGCCGTTATCAACACGCTTTGCCGGCTCAGCGGCCTGAGCCTGTAACGGCCCGCTCAAAACGCAGAAAAAGTCCCCGCTCTCTCTGAGAGCGGGGACTTTTTTTAGGATATCCGGCTTACTGCTGCTTTGCGTTCCTGGTTTCCTCGCGCACGGTGCGCTTGAGCTCAAGCTCCTCCTTGGCGGCCTTGACGCAGGCTTCGGCGGCCTCCTTCTTGATGGAAAGCTCCGCCAGAACGGCCTCCTTCTTCGCGCCAAGATACTCCTTGGCGTCGTCAATGGCCTCGTCCAGCTCCAGGTCCTTGACCTGATCCTTCAGCTCCTTCGCGTTTTCCTCGATCGCAGTGTGAAGTTCCTTACCGAGCGCCTTGGCCGCGGCCTTGACCTCGTCCTGATTCTTCAGCATGGTGGATCTCCTTTCTTATCGATGAACGGTTTAGTACATGCCGCCCATATCGCCCATGCCGGCAGGCGCGGCGGGGGCGGGAGGCTCGGGCTTGTCGGCCACGAGCGCCTCGGTGGTCAGCACCATGGCGCTGACGGAGGCGGCGTTCTCCAGTGCAGAGCGCGTGACCTTCGCGGGATCGACGATACCGGCGCCGATCATATCGCAGTAGACTTCCTTATAGGCATCGAAGCCGTAGCCGACCTTGCGGCTGGACTTGATCTTCTCGAGCACGACGCTGCCGTCGATACCGGCGTTGGCCGCGATCTGGCGGACAGGCTCCTGCAGGGCCTTGACGATGATCTGAACGCCCGTCTTCTCATCGCCCTCGACCTTGCTGATGAGCTTTTCAACAGCGGGAACGGCGTTGACGTAGGCAGTGCCGCCGCCGGCGACGATGCCCTCCTCCACTGCCGCGCGGGTCGCGTTGAGCGCGTCCTCGATGCGCAGCTTCTTTTCCTTCATCTCGGTCTCGGTAGCAGCGCCGACCTTGATGACGGCCACGCCGCCGGCGAGCTTGGCAAGGCGCTCCTGCAGCTTTTCCTTGTCGTAATCGCTGGTGGTCACGCCGATCTGGGCGCGGATCTGAGAAACGCGGTCGGCGATGGCCTTCTTGTCGCCCGCGCCGTCAACGATGGTGGTGTTCTCCTTGGTGACCTTGATCTGGCGCGCGCGGCCGAGCATATCGATCGTGGCGCTCTTGAGCTCGTAGCCAAGCTCCTCGGAGATGACCTGGCCGCCGGTCAGGATGGCGATATCCTGCAGCATCTCCTTG
>CAKTLG010000048.1 GCA_934572465.1 uncultured Oscillospiraceae bacterium | reverse complement strand
ACGACGATCTCGCCCTGCGCCGCCTTGGCGGACAGCACGCTCTTGAGAGCCAGACGCTTGACCTTCTTATTCAGCACGTAGCTGTAGCTGCGGGGCTTGGGGGCGAACACGATGCCGCCGTGCGTCCACTGGGGCGCGCGGGTGCTGCCCTGACGGGCGCGGCCGGTGCCCTTCTGGCGCCAGGGCTTTCTGCCGCCGCCGGAGACTTCAGCGCGGGTCAGAGCGCTCTGCGTGCCCTGACGGCAGTTGGCGAGGTGGTTCTTCACGACCTCGTGAACAACGCTCATGTTCGGCTCGATGCCGAAGATCGCATCGTTCAGCTCGACAGTACCGACCTCAGCGCCGGTCATGCTGACAACTTTAATCGTAGACATTTCTCAAGCACTCCTTTCCTTACATATTTCTGGCGGAAGCCTTCTGCGGGTTGCGGCCGGAAGCCTTCTGCGGGTTCTTGCTGATGTCGGCACCAGCCTGCTTGATCTTGTGGACCTTAACGGTGGTCTTCACGGTGACGAGCGCGCCCTTGGGGCCGGGAACGGCGCCGCGGACGACGAGCATATTCAGCTCGGGGTCGACCTTGACGACTTCAAGGTTCTGCACGGTAACGGTGTCGCAGCCGTACTGACCGGCGCCGATCTTGCCCTTGAAGATACGGCTGGGGTCGGTGGTGGAACCCATGGAGCCCGCGTGACGATGGACAGGGCCGCCGCCATGCGTCATGCGGCCGCGGCCGGCGCCCCAGCGCTTGATAACGCCGCTGTAGCCATGGCCCTTGCTCGTGCCGGTCACGTCGACGAAGTCGCCGGACTTGAAGGTGTCGGCCTTGATGATCGCGCCGAGCTCAAGCTCGGAGGCGTTGTCGAGGTCGAACTCGCGCAGGTACTTCTTGGGGGAAACGCCAGCCTTGTTCAGGTGGCCGAGTTCGGGCTTGGAGAGCTTCGCTTCGCGAATGTCCTCGTAGCCCAGCTGGACAGCCTCATAACCGTCTTTCTCGTTGGTCTTCTTCTGAGTGACCACGCAGGGACCGGCCTCGATCACGGTGACCGGAATGACGTGACCCTTCTCATCGAAGATCTGAGACATGCCAACTTTTCTGCCGATGATTGCTTTCATGTTGTATAGATCCTCCTGTAAAGGTTATTGGTCGGCTTAGTTAGCGGCAACTCCCGCCATTGCTCTGCCGACTTGACCCCGCTTATCTCACGCAAGTCGATAAGCTTTTGGGTAGAGCAACAAAATAAATAGGTGTGCCAGGGATTAGAGCTTGATCTCGATCTCGACGCCGGCAGGAAGCTCAAGACCCATCAGAGCCTCGACCGTCTTGGGGCTGGAATTGGTGATGTCGATCAGGCGCTTGTGGGTGCGGCGCTCAAACTGCTCGCGGCTGTCCTTATACTTGTGGACGGCGCGCAGGATGGTGACGACTTCCTTCTTGGTGGGCAGAGGGATGGGGCCGGAGACGGTCGCGCCGGTGCGCTTGGCGGTCTCGACGATCTTCTCTGCGCTCTGGTCGATGACCTGATGATCATAGGCCTTGAGACGAATGCGGATCATTTCTTTTGCCATTTTCGGTTTCTCCTTCATTTTGTACGGTATTCTTGCTTTGTCGAAGCCGTACGGTGAGAGTTTTTGCCATACGCTTATCCGTGCGTATCATTCCGGCTCACAGAAAAACCGGCGCGCAAAAACGGCCGGTCTACACATGGCGCAGCGATCTACGCAACGTACAGATACTTCTCTCAGCCGCCCGATGTTCGGACATACTCCCCGAAAGTTACCTCAGATGCCTGAGCAATCTCCCGGTTCATCGCAAAATCGCGCAATTTGGGCAGGATCAGCCCAATCGCGGACTTGCCTATAATACTAAATACCGATACGTTTGTCAATACAATTTTTGATTTTCGCACTAAAAATTTTTCAGTTTTTTGCCGTCTCCGCTTTGCTCCCCGACCAAGGCATACTTACCGGCCCGCACCGATATATTTAATGTAGCTTTTCGGACAAGGGAGTGGTCGCGGATGACGATGGCATGGCTCTGGACGGGGATGGTGGCGCTCTCGCTCGTCGCCGGCGCGCTGACGGGGAATCTTTCCGCGCTGAGCGCCGCCGCGCTCGAGGGTGCGCAGAGCGCAGTGGAGCTGTGCTTTGCGATGTCGGGCGTGATGTGCCTCTGGACGGGTGTCATGGAGATCATGGATCAGTGCCATCTGACCGACGCGCTCGCCCGCGCATTCCGCCCGCTGCTGCGCCGCCTGCTGCCGCGCGCGAGCCGCGACAGCGAGACCCTCGCCGCGGTCTCCGCCAACCTTGCCGCCGATATGCTCGGCCTCGGCAACGCCGCAACGCCGCTCGGCATCCGCGCCGCGCGGCGCATGAGCCGCGGCTGCGGAGGGATCGCATCCGACGAACTGTGTCTGTTCGTCGTGCTCAACACGGCCTCCATCCAGCTCATCCCCTCCACGCTCGCCGGCGTGCGCGCCTCGCTCGGCGCCGCCGATCCGTTCGACATCCTGCTGCCGGTGTGGATCGTCTCCGCGCTGTCCGTGCTTGCAGGACTCCTCGCCGCCAAATGCTTCGCGCGTCTCCGGAGGGATTGACCATGCCGCTCTCTGCACTTCTTGTCCCCTGTCTGCTCTGCTTCACAGCCTGCTTCGCCCTGCACCGGCGCGTCGATGTCTACGCCGCGCTCACAAAGGGCGCGGAGGAGGGGCTCACCGTGCTGCTGCACATCCTGCCGTCGCTCATCGCGCTGCTCTCCGCCGTCTATATGCTGCGTGCCTCCGGCGCGCTCGAGGCGTTCAGTGCGCTGCTCGCGCCGCTGCTCAGCCGCCTCGGCATCCCCGCCGAGGCCGCGCCGCTGCTTTTTATCCGCCCTATCTCCGGCAGCGGGGCGCTCGCCGTCGGCTCGGAGATCATGGAGAGCTGCGGCGTGGACTCCTACCCCGCCCGCGTCGCCGCCGTCATGCTCGGCTCGAGCGAGACGACGTTCTACACCGTCGCCGTCTACTACGGCGCGGCGGGCATCACCAAAACGCGCTATACCGTTCCCGCCGCCCTCTGCGCCGACGCGGTGATGTTCCTCACCTCGGCGTGGGCGGTGCGGCTCCTCATGGGCGCGTAGCGCCGCCCTGTTCCCGCTCCCGCACGCGGATGCGCAGCGCGCAGAGCCCCCGCTGGCCGCCAAGCGCGATGCGGTAGCGCAGCTCGACAAGTCCGCCGCGCGGCTCCAGCCGCCATCTCACCTCCTGCGCCTCCACCTCGACCGGCACCGCGCCGAACGGCAGCGCATAGGATGAGGTGTGTACCTCGCCGCGCGCAAAGACCAGCTCCATGCGCACCGCGCCCGTGCGCGTGAGCGTCACGCGCTCCGGCGCGAGACAAAGCTGCGTATGCGTGAGCGCGCCGTCCTCCCCCGCCTCCTCATAGCGCAGGAGGAAGCCGCGCGCCGTCTGCTCCAGCGTGCCCGCGGCGGTCAGCTCCGTGCGCTCGCGCGCAAGGCCCTCATATTCCTGCTCGCCGCGTATGTGCAGCCATACGTTTCGTTCCATTTCCGCTCCATCCGTTTCGTTTTCCGCTATCATACTACGCCGCGGCAGGAGAAACAAGCGCCCCGCCGGATTTTTTGCGCTTTTCCCTGTTTTTGCTATAGCAAAAGCAAAACGGGCGTGCTATAATGCGTTCTAAGCAAGATCACTCCCAAGGAGGCAGCGTTATGGATATCAATCTGACGGAAAAGCAGTTCCGCCGCCTGCTCGATCTGGTCTACGTCGGCAACTGGGTGATGAACTCCACGCGCGGCGACGACCGCATCCGCGAATACGACGACGTTGAGAGCGCCGTCTTTGCCCATTGTCTCTCGCACGGCATGGTGCCGCTGGTGGAATCCTACCAGGGCGAGCTGATCCCCTCGCGCGCATTCGCCGAGGGCGGCATCCACGAGGCGATCATGGCCTACGAGGACACGATGTTCTTCGAGATCCTCGCCCAAGAGCTTGCCCTGCGCGACATGGACAGCGACGCGCCCACACCGGAAAATTACGACGAGCTGCGCGAGCGCATGGACACCTACTTAGGCGAATTTGAGCAGCACGGCACCGACAACATCACCGTCGAAATGTAAAATGGAAAGAGATCAGCGAGGTCTCCGCTTTTGAGCGGAGACCTCGCTGATTTTCGCGGCCGCAGCCGCGAAATATTTCTGATTCGTTTTTCGCCGCGGCGTGTACGCGGCGAAAAACACTTCTCACGGAGCGCGTGTCGAGCCGCCTGCGGCGGCGAGGCGCAAAGCGGAGCGCATCCCCCTATTTTTTAAGGGTGCCATTGGCACCCTTAAAAAATAATCATGTTTTGATCCCCATCGTCCGCCATTTGCCGCTGCGGTAGCGCAGATAGAAGATAGCGCCGCGCACGATCCAGTCGAGCACCGCGTGGGCAAACCACACGCCGACCACGCCGTAGCCCATGTACCTGCCGAGCACGTAGGCCATCAGCACGCGCACGAGCCACATCGTCGTCATGCTGGCGAGCATCGTGAACCGCGCGTCGCCCGCCGCGCGCAGAAACGACGGCAGCATGAACGCCGGCAGCCACAGCACCACCGACGAGACCGTGTGGATCATCGAAACGATAACGGCCAGCCGCTCCGCCTCGGGCGAAACGTCGTACACGCGCATGATGAGCGGCAGCAGCGCTGCGATCAGCGCGTTGACCGCCGCCATGACCGCATACGTCCAGCGGATGATCTTTCTCAGATACCCGCGCGCCTGCTCATACTCGCCCGCGCCCACGCACTGGCTCACCACCGCCGCAAGCCCGAGGTTGACCGCCGAGCCGGCAAAGCAGTTGAAGTTGCCGATGGTGTTGCCGATGGCGTTGGCCACGATCGACGCCGTGCCAAACGTGGAGATCAGGCTGAACAGCACCAGCCGCCCCAGATGAAACATGCCGTTTTCCACGCCGCTCGGCACGCCGATATAGAAAATGTTCTTCATCAGCCGCGCGTTGACGCGAAAGCCCTTCACGTTGGAAAGGTGCAGCGTCAGCTTCTCGTCGAACAGCATCGCAAGGATCACGACCGCCGCCACCGTGCGCGACACGAGCGTCGGGATCGCAACGCCCGCTACGTCCATGCCGAGTCCGAAGATCAGGATCGCGTTGCCCGCGACGTTGATGCCGTTCATCAGCAGCGACACCTTGAGCGACACGTCGCTGCGCCCCATCGTGCGCCAGAGCGCCGCGCCGCCGTTGTAGAGCGCGATGCCCGGGATCGACGCCATTACATATAAATAATAGGTATTCGTCGCAGCCATGACGTCCGGCTCGATGTGGCCGAACATCGTCGTAAGGATCTGCGTGCGGAAAAGATACAGCAGCGCCACGAAAAACGCCGACACCGCCAGCAGCAGCGCAATGAGCTGCTGGCCCGCGCTGCACGCGTCGTCCCTCTGCTTCAGACCGATGTACTGCCCCGCGACCGCCGCGCCGCCCGTCGCCATCGCCGAGAAAATATAGATCATCAGGTTGCTGATCGAATCCACCAGCGACACCGCGCTGATCGCCGCGTCGCCGACGGTGGCGACCATCAGCGAATCCGCCATGCCCACCGCGATGGCCAGAAGCTGCTCGAGCACCAGCGGCCACATCAGCGCGACGAGCTGCCGGTCGGTAAAAAGCGGGCGTCCCGCGCCGCGCGGCGCCGCCTCCAAAGTACCCATTGCCTCTCTCCTTACTGCTTTGTCATAGAATTGTATCATATGCCATCGCCGCCGGTTTGTCAACCAAGCCGCCCGCGCGGAAAAAAGCAGCCGCCCGCGCGGAAAAAAGCAAAAAATTTCAAAAAATTTGAAAAAACCCTTGCATCGTACATGGATGTACGGTGTATAATCTCCTCGTATAGCTTAGGGTGGGCTTGACGGCTGGGGCCGCGTCGGGCCGCCGCTGCCCGCGCCGCCGGACGGAAATATGCATTTCAGGTCGGAAATCACCACATTTCGGAACGGCGCGCACACAGAGCGGAGGAAAGATGCTATAGTCAGCCGTAAGCTCATAATGGATCATCCAAGGGGGGCGCCCCCCTTGGACCCGCAGGGGAGACCCTGCGGGCCGCTCCTCTGTCCGCGGGCGCAGGCCCGCGGCGGAGAATAAGACTGAGGAGGATACCTATGAAGAAGTGTTTGATCAGCTGGATCACTGTGCTGGCCCTGTGCCTGTCGCTGCTGCCCACGGCGGCGCTGGCCGAGGGCGACGGCATGGCGGCTCCGGCGCAGGAGCAGGGCAAGCTCGTCTCCGTTCCGGAGCAGCCGCTGGAGGAAGACCCCACGGCGGAAAACGGGACCGTCCTGTTCTCGGATGAAAACGGGGAAAACGGTCTCGCCCTGTTTTCTGAGCCCGAGCATAGCGGTTCGCACCCCATCTGCGGCGCGAGCTGCACCGATGGCGGTCACGCGCTCCCCGAGGGCACGACGTGGCAGCCGGTCGGCGACGCCAATACTCTGAAGAACCTCACGGCGGGCTACTATTATCTGACGAGTGACATAACGCTGAATCCCAGATACGCCTCTGAGGTGTGGCACCCTGTGGATGGCGTGGTGCTCTGCCTGAACGGTCACAGCATCACATCAAAGGCAAATTTAAATGTGTTCACACTCGGCGATAACACTGACGCGCCGACTGTTCACTTCACCCTGACGGACTGCCATACAGGCGCTGAGCAGGGCAAGATCACCCATAGCGAGGGCAACG
The DNA here is from genome assembly GCA_934572465.1 of uncultured Oscillospiraceae bacterium. Classification (GTDB taxonomy): domain Bacteria; phylum Bacillota; class Clostridia; order Oscillospirales; family Oscillospiraceae; genus Hominicoprocola. The sequence goes on along the minus strand of CAKTLG010000048.1, from coordinate 2,482 downwards.
GCCCCGTCGTGAACGTCTTCCCGAACAGCACGCTCGATATGTACGGCGGTATCTTCACCGGAAACAACGGCGGCGTGAGCGTAAGCGGCACCTTCAATATGTACGGCGGCGCCATTACCAACAATAGCGGGAGCGGTGTATATATTACGCTGCTATCGATCAGTAACCAGCCCAATGTTCTTATTCAAGCTGTTTTCAATATGCACGGCGGTGTCATCTCCGGTAACTCGTCAAGTTATGGCGGCGGTGTGCGCTTCTATGATAACAGCAACGGCAAGCTTTTTAATCCTATCATCTTCCGCATGGACGGCGGCACGATCAGCGGCAACAGCGCCACGTATAACGGCGGCGGCGTGTATGTGCAGGACGGGTGCACGTTCGAGGTCTCCGGCGATGCGCGCATCATCGACAACACGAAGAATGGCGAAAAGAACAACGTCTATCTGACGAGAGGCTCCGTCATGACCGTCGGCACGCTGGGCGAAAACGCCAGCATCGGCGTGGCCATGGCGGATACCGCCTCCATCACTGCCAGCGAGAACAGGGGCAAGATCACCAGCGACGACAGCCAGTACGAGTTCGCATATGAAGACGGCAAGCTCGTGCTGAAGGAGACGCACACGCACTATCTCTGCGGCGGCACGACCGGATGCACCTGCCCCGCGGGTCACACGGAAACCTCTCAGGTCACGTTCGAACCGTGGACGGACAACAGCTCCCTGCCTGATAAGCCGGGCAACTATTATCTGACCACGAACGTGTCGGTGAACTACTGGACGCCCGAGGACGGCACGGTGCTCTGCCTGAACGGCAAGACCATCACGACCGAGTCCGCCATCAAGGTTAATGGAGCGTACGGGGTCGATTGGGACGACCCCACGGGTCCCGATGAAAAGTGGGTTTCCAAAAATTTCACACTCTGCGACTGTCAAGACAGGGGCAAAATCACCCGCGGTGATAGTCATAGCCGCATCGTGGAGGTAAATAGCGGCACGTTCAACCTGTACGGCGGTGAACTCACCAATGGCTATATTCCCTCCGGCGCTACCGGCGAGAACCACGGCGGCGGCGTGCTTGTGTACAGCACATATGAGAAATACCTTGACACAAACGGGGCGCGTGGGCCGATCCCCGGCACGTTCAACATGTACGGCGGCAGCATCACCGGCAGTACGGGCATCTTTGGAGGCGGCGTGAGTGTGGAAATCAACGCTGTTTTCAATCTGTACGATGGCAGTATCACCGGCAACTGGGCGGGCGGTGACCCCGGATATGGCGGCGGTGTGTGTGTGGCTGGCGGCACGTTCAATATGAGCGGCGGCAGCATTGCCAGAAACGAAACGGTCTTCGCAGGGGGCGTCGGTCTCGGCGGCGGCGTGTATGTGACCTACGGCGTTTCCGGCACCAACACGTACATCAGCGGCACGTTCAACATGAGCGGCGGCAGCATCACCGGCGGCGACTCGGATAAAAACGTCTTTGGATATGGCGGCGGCGTGTATGTGAACGGCGACAGCTATAGCAAGTGCGGCGGCGTGTTCAACATGAGCGGCGGCACGATCTCCGGCAACAAGACCCAGCACGAGGGCGGCGGTGTGTACGTGGACAGCTACGGCTCTATGACCGTTTCCGGCGATGCCAAAATCTTTGATAACAAGATGGGCGGCAAAACGGCAGCCACGGCGACCACGACGAACAACGTCTATCTGCCCAGCGGCAAGGCCATCGCCATCGGCGAAGGCGGCCTGACCACGGGCACGTCCATCGGCGTGACCACGGGAGCGACGCCTACCACAGCGAATCCCGTCACCATTGCCACCAACGCGCAGAACGGTGACGAGGGATACTTCAAGAGCGATGCGAGCGGACGCTATCCCGTTTTTGAAAACGGCGAAGTGCAGCTCTCCATAAACAAGCCGCACACGCACTATCTCTGCGGCAGCACGACCAAATGCACCTGCCCTGAGGGTCAGAAGGAAACCTCTCAGATCACGTTTAAGCCGTGGACGGACGACAAATCCCTGCCTGATACGGCGGACAACTACTATCTGACCAAGAACGTGACGCTGAGCAGCACTTGGAAGCCCGCGAACGGCACCGTGCTCGACCTGAACGGCAATACCATCACGGCAGACGGCGATTTTGCCGCGATCACCATTGAAGGCGGCGGCAGCTTTACGCTGGTCGACTGCAAGAGCAACAAGGGCACGATCACTCATACCGGCGGCAAGACCGGCAGAGGCGTGTATGTGGATAATGGCAGCTTCATCATGTACGGCGGCACGATCTCCGGCAACGAGAGCAACTATGGCGGCGGCGTGCTTGTGGCTAACCTCTACGGCGATACGAATGGCAGCTTCACCATGTACGGCGGCACGATCTCCAATAACACAGTCTCCAGCACCGGCGGCGGCGTGTATGTGTCCGGAGATAACGGGCGCAACGATCACAAGTGCGGCGGCACGTTCACGATGTACGGCGG
>CAKTLG010000047.1 GCA_934572465.1 uncultured Oscillospiraceae bacterium | reverse complement strand
TCCATCATGTTGATGGCGATGACCACGGGGATGCCGAGCTCGGTGAGCTGGGTGGTGAGATACAGGTTGCGCTCGAGGTTGGTGCCGTCGATGATGTTCAGGATGGCGTCGGGGCGCTCGGTGATGAGGTAGTTACGCGCAACGACCTCCTCCAGCGTGTAGGGGGACAGGGAGTAAATGCCGGGAAGGTCCATGATGACGACGTCGTCATGCTTCTTCAGGCGGCCTTCCTTCTTCTCCACGGTGACGCCCGGCCAGTTGCCGACGAACTGATTCGAGCCGGTCAGCGCGTTGAACAGGGTCGTCTTACCGCAGTTGGGGTTGCCCGCAAGGGCAATTTTGATCTGCTTTTCCATTTTTTAACAGCTCCTTCTGGTTAAGTAACACTAACCTATGTAGAAAATAAATTATTCGACCTCGATCATTTCGGTGTCGGCCTTGCGCAGCGAAAGCTCGTAGCCGCGCACGGTGACCTCCATCGGATCGCCCAGAGGGGCTACCTTGCGGACGTAGACCTCGGTGCCCTTGGTGATGCCCATGTCCATGATGCGGCGCTTGATGGGACCCTCGCCATGGAGCTTGACGACCTTGACGGTCTCGCCGATCTTGGCTTCTCGCAGTGTTTTCATAGTCTCTCTCCTTTTATCAACAAATTTGTTAGATCATGATCTTGCGCGCCATCTCTTCGCTGATGGCCACGCGGGCTTCCTTGACCTTGACGATCACGTTGCCGCCCAGCGACGACACAACGCTCACCGTTCCGCCGGCGACAAAGCCAAGATCCTCCAAATGCTTCTTCACCTCGGGGCTGCCCCCGATGCGCAGGATCACGTTTTCCTCGCCGGTATCCGCCAATGTAAGCGGCATCATTGCTCATCCCTCCGCTTCCGGTTCGTCCGCGCTAACCGTGCGTCCCCTGGAAATCGCCCGCAAATGGGCGGATCCGCAGGCACCGATGTTAGCGCTCTTTAACTTTCGCCCGTTAGTTTAATCGCTCTAACCTATTTTGTCAAGGGGTTTCGAGAAAGATTTTTTCATACTTGCATTTTTGGTTAGAGTATGTTAACCTATAGGGGTATTCTAACAGGAAGTTGGTAAAAGCGTCCATGAAGATCCAAAAAGCATCCGAGGACTATCTGGAGTCCATGCTGATGATGAAAGAGCAGCGCGGCTATATCCGCTCGGTCGATGTGGCGGAGCATCTGGGGGTCACAAAGCCCAGCGTCACCTATGCGACCAAGCGTCTGCGCGAAAACGGCTACATCGAAATGGACAAGGACGGTCTCATCACCCTGACCGACCGCGGCATGGCCATCGCCGCCAAAATGCTCGATCGGCACCACACGCTCACGAATTTTCTCATCACGCTCGGCGTCGACCCCAAAACGGCGGAGGAGGACGCCTGCAAGATCGAGCACGACATCAGCCAGCAGACCTATGAGGCGATCTGCGACCACGCAAGAAGCAACCTGAACGACTGATAAAAGCGGCTCCACGCCAAGGCGTGGAGCCGTTTTTCATTGAATGGCGCAGATAAGCTCACTCCCCGAGGTACTGCCGGCGCACCTTCTCCGGCACGAGCGCGCCGCCCGTCGCCCATACGATATGGGTGGCATTGGCCCATGTCTTCTCAAGCCCGCTCTGGGCGAGATAGTCCTCCATGCCGCCGAGCGCCGACGCGCCCATAAAGCCCGCGCAGGCCGAGGGCTCGACAAAGATGCCCTCCGTCTCGTGCAGGGCGCGCAGATAGGCGAGCAGATGCTCGTCCGAGACCGTAAAGCCGCCGTCGGCCAGCTGTTTGACCGTTTCGCCGACAAAGGCGGAGGGGCGGCTGACGGCAAGCCCGTCGGCTGCGGTGCGGCCGCTCAGGCCGATATCCTGCACGCAGATCTGATCCTGAAGCCCGCTTGCAAGGCCGAGGAGCATACAGGGCGCATCCACCGGCTCGGCGAAGAAAACGCGCACATTGTCACCGAATTCCTGCTTGAGTCCGAAGCAGATGCCGCCCGGTGCGCCGCCGACGCCGCAGGGGATATAGACGATCAGCGGGTGCGCCGCGTCCACGGCGATCTGCTGTGCCTTGAGCTGCTCCTTGAGCCGGCGCGCGGCCACCGCGTAGCCGAGGAAGAGGTCACGGGAATTTTCATCATCAACAAAATAGCTCATCGGGTCGCGGGCGGCCAGCTCACGCCCCTCCTCCACCGCGCGGGAGTAGTCGGCGGAGTATTCGCGCACCGTCACACCCTTTTCGCGCAGCAGATCCTTCTTCCACTGTCTGGCATCCGCGCTCATGTGGACCGTGACCTGATAGCCCAGCGCTGCGCCCATGATGCCGATGCTCAGCCCCAGATTGCCGGTGGAGCCGACATGCAGGCTGTAGCGGGAAAAAAAATCGCGGAAGGTGTGCGTGGCAAACACGCTGTAGTCGTCGCGTTTTTCGATCAGGCGCAGCCGCAGCGCCAGCTCCTCCGAGTGCTTGAGCACCTCATAGCAGCCGCCGCGCGCCTTGACGCTGCCGGCGATGGCAAGATCCGAGTCGCGCTTCAAAAAGAGGCGGCCGGACAGCTTCGCGCCCTCCTTCTCGTTCAGCCACGCGCACATACCGGATATCTCCGTGAGCGGGGACTCGATGATGCCGCGGTCCTTCGCGGTCTCGGGGAACGCCCTTTTGATAAAGGGGGCAAAGCGCTCAAGGCGGGCCTCCGCGTCATCCACGTCCGCACGCGTGAGCGGCAGCGCCGCGAGCGCGCGGACAGCGTCCACCGTATCCGGATCGATCCATGCGCTCTCGCGTCGGAGCTGAAGCTCCCTGACGAATTCCTTGTTGTTCAGCATTGCTTTTCCTCCTGTTCTTCCATGATATATTGCTGTGTGCCGCGATAGATGCGCACGGTGCGCTCGCGGTAAAGCTCCATGATGGCGCGCGCCAGCAGCGCCGGATCGTGGCGGGCGTAGCCGCCGGACGAGGACAGGAGCGGGTATTCCGCCAGCGCCACGCCGAACGAGGCGATGCGCTCGCGGTCGACGCGCAGCAGCTCCGCGTCCTCGGCGCTATAGCGCGCGGCCAGCTCCCGCGGGATGGGCGCGCTGTTGGCAAGGCAGAGGTCGATCAGCCCCGCGCGCCCGTGGCGCAGCAGCGCCTCGATATGGTCGGCGGCGGTGTAGCCCTCGGTCTCGCCGTCCTGCGTCATGATGTTGCAGATGTAAAACGTCTGCGCGTGCGCGGCGCGGATCGCGTCCGCCACGCCGTCGACGAGCAGGTTGGGGATAACGCTCGTATAAAGGCTGCCGGGGCCGAGCAGGATGAGATCGGCCTCGCCGATGGCGCGCAGCGCCTCGGGCAGCGCCCTGGGATGCTCCGGCAGGAGCCGGACATGGTGGATGCGGCAGTCCTGCCGCTTCTTCGCGCTGAAGATACGCGACTCCCCCACCACGCGCGCGCCGTTTTCAAAGATGGCCTCGAGCTGCACGTCGGCATTCGTCACGGGCAGCACGCGCCCCGAGATCGCAAGCACCTGCCCCATCGCGGCGACCGCCTCCTCGAAGCTGCCCGTCACGCCGTTGAGCGCGGCGAGCAGGAGATTGCCGAACGACTGCCCGCGCAGCTGCCCCTCCGGAAAGCGGTAATCGAGCAGCTTTTCCATCACCGGCTCGATGTTGGCGAGCGCCTGCATACACTGGCGCACATCGCCCGGGGGAAGCATCCCCATGTCGCGGCGCAGCACGCCGCTGCCGCCGCCGTCGTCCGCGACCGTGACGACGGCCGTCAGACGGTCTGTATATTTTTTCAGTCCGCGCAGCATGGTGGACAGTCCCGTTCCGCCGCCGATGGCAACGATCGCAGGCCCTCCGGCGCACTTTGCCGCATCCGGAACGCTGTATATCATAAGGTTTCCCTTTCAAATGCAAAAATGCACAAAATATGATTGCATTATAGCAAGGCTTCCTGTAAAATGGAACTGTCAAAAGTGACAAGTTTTTTCATCTTTTCAGGAGGTTTGTGATAATGCTATTCAAAGATGTCTGCGGTGAGCGGCTCTCCGCGCTCGGTCTCGGCTGTATGCGCTTCCCCACACTCGACGGCGACGACGGGCGGATCGACGAGGAAAAGGCCGGCGAGATCGTCCGCTATGCGATGGAGCACGGCGTCAATTACTACGATACCGCGTGGGCTTATCACAAGGGGCAGTCCGAGCCGGTCATGGGGCGCATCCTGCGCGCCTATCCGCGCGAGCGCTTCCATCTTGCCAGCAAATTCCCCGGCTACAGCACGGAAAGCCTTGCAAAGAAGGAGGATATCTTCTCCTCCCAGCTTGAGCGCTGCCAGGTCGGCTATTTTGATTTCTACCTTTTCCACAACGTCAGCGACGACAACATCGACGCCTATCTCGACCCGCAGTATGGCATCATCGACTATCTGCGCGCGCAGAAGGCCGCGGGACGCATCCGTCACCTCGGCTTTTCGACGCACGGCAGCCTTGAGACCGTCGAGCGCTTTTTAGACGCCTTCCCCGAGGCGGAGTTCTGCCAGATCCAGCTCAACTACATGGACTGGACGTTCCAGCGCGCGGCGGACAAGGTCGCGCTGCTGCGCGGGCGCGGCATTCCCGTGTGGGTGATGGAGCCGGTGCGCGGCGGGCGTCTCGCCTCGCTGGAGCCCGAGCTGGACGAAAGGCTCCGGGCCATGCGGCCTGACGAGGGCATTCCGGCCTGGGCGTTCCGCTTTTTGCAGAGCATCGAGGGCCTCGGCGTGGTGCTCTCAGGCATGTCAAATCTCGAGCAGGTGCGCGACAACATCGCCACGATGTCGGAAAGCCAGCCGCTTTCCGAAGCCGAGCTTGCCGCGCTGCTCGAGACCGCGCAGGAGCTCTGCCGCCGCACGGCCGTGCCCTGCACAGCCTGCCATTACTGCGTAGTCAAGTGCCCGCAGGGGCTCGACATCCCCGCGCTGCTCGCGCTGTACAACGCGCAGCTGAACGGCGAGAGCGCCGCAGCCTCCGTTGCCGCGCTGCCGGAGGATAAGCGTCCGCAGTCCTGCCGCGCGTGCCGCAGCTGCGAGAAGGTCTGCCCCCAGCAGATCAAGATCGCCGCGACGCTCGGGCAGTTTTCCCGTCTGCTGCACGGATAGGCTGTTGTCAAACGCGCGGCGCTGTGGTATGATCGAAAAAACGCATGACGCAAGGAGAATAGTTTCATGGACAAGTCCACAGCGGATATTCAGGCGGGGGAACTGGATCTGAAAAACGCTTTCGCCTTTTACAACCACATCGAGCTTGAGCGCGTGGAGCCGGATCACGCGATTTTCCGGCTGGTGATCCGGCCCGAGAGCAAAAATCCATACGGCGTGGTACACGGCAGCGCCATCTACACCATGGCCGACAACGCCACCGGCTACGCCGCCCATTCCGATGGCCGCTTCTATGTGACGCAGACGAGCGCGATGCACTTTCTGCGCAACCAGACGCATGGCATCGTCCGTGCGGACGCGCGTGTGCGTCACCGCGGGAATGCGACCTGCCTTGTGGACGTCGACATCCTCGGCGATGACGGAAAGCTTCTGGCCACGGGTGAATTCACATATTTCTGCATCGACCCCGCGGTCATGGCGCGGAAGGCAAAGCAGTAAAGGAGGGCGCGGCATGGCACTGGCACTGCTGTACAATCTGACAGATCCCGTGAAGCTGAACGCGCTGCGCTTTGCGTTCGTCAAGCTCGGTGTGCGCGGCAGGACTGTCGCGCCCGAGGAATACGGTCAGCCGGTAGGCCGGCTGTGCGGACTGGAGGGCTTCCCTCCTGCCGACGACACGCCCGCCGGCGGCTTCGACGATGAGATGCTCGTGCTGTACGGGCTTGCCGGTACGCAGCTCGACGCACTGCTCGATTCACTGCGCCGCGCCCATGCGCCCATCGCACTCAAGGCCGTCGTCACGGAGGAAAACGCGGGCTGGAGCTCTCTGCGTCTGCACGAGGAGCTACTGCGCGAGCACGAGGCGATGCGGGCGCTGCAAAAGCCGAAGCATCCCCTGCGGCGCAAATAACGCTTGCATCCGTGCGCGTGATGCCGTATAATGATAGGGCTTTGTACGTACAAAGCCCTATTCCTTTGCGCCGCGAAGCAGACGGCCAAGGTACGGGCGCGATCTTTGGGAGCGGGCCGCTCCCCCTTCAAGCCGGAAAACGCCATCCTCGCAATCCATTGATGTGCCTGCGATACAGGCACTTCCCCCGCAAGGCGAGGTGGTCAAAAAATCGCCGTGACCACATGTTTGACCACAGTTAAAGCAAAACTGAATAACCAAAAATCCGGGATTAGCGCAGTTGGTAGCGCGGGTGGTTTGGGACCATCAGGCCGGGAGTTCGAGTCTCCCATCTCGGACCACAGCCCCTGAAATCGAACGATTTCAGGGGCTGTTTTCTTTGTCTATTGCGGCGCAGGATTTGATGTAATCCATGGGAACGATAGCAAAAATTGAAAAATAGCCATTTGTGATATCGGTGTACATAGAGAAATCCGGCTCACACACTGCCGCAAACAATGTCATACTTGCCAACGCTGAGGAATGTGAACTTGTCCAGTTTTTCAAAGTTAATCATACAACCCCACAAACAAAAATGCCGCAAGATACATTTCTGTACCTTCCGGCATAGCAAGTGCCCAGATTTGAACCGGGATAACAGATTTCTCCGTATGCTCCTCTTACATCACTACTTAAATTTTCCAATAAGTTGCATACAAAGGCGCAACTTTCAGCTATTTTCTTTCTTATATTGGAGTATTATCTTTACGCGCAAAAATTTTGTCTAACCTTAACTCTGTGGAAGAAATCGTTGTGTATAAAGGAGATTTGTGATAATATGGAGAAAAATAGCAGGATGAGGATAGATATTATGAACCGAAATACAATTATAAGCTTAGCGATGCTCTATGCGCTCTGGCAGTCGAATAGACAGGATTTGCTTGACTTAATACGCCCGTTTGTTCTGTATGCTGTGGGTAACACAACAAGAGTAAACTCCGAAATTGAAATTTCTCATGTATGCAGTTACATGGAAGATGAGTTTGGATATAAATCTATTCAAATTGCAGTTGTAGATAGAATTTTGACAAGAGAAGTGTCATCAAAAGTTCAGAAAGATAATCGCTGTATTGAGAGAAAAAACAAACGGTTTGTATATATAAAGTCACTCTCACATTTGATCGATGATTTTTCTAAGAAAAGAACTACCTGTAAAGGGCACACTGATTTAGTTACGAGCGCCTTGACTAATTTTCTAAATGAAAAACAAGCGTGTAGACGAACAGACTATACTCAGGCAGAGACTGAAAGGCTATTATTATCTTTTTTTGAAAGACAAGGCGGTTCCATTGTCCTTTCTGTCGATGATTTAAGGCAACTTAAAGCAAGCAGCAATGAAATTGATTTTTTTATTGCTCGATTTATATTGATAGAACACGAGCGCAAATCTGTTCTGTTTGACTATCTTGTGGAATTAGTTAAAGGATATTTTGTTACTACGGCCTTATATTTGCAGGCAGAAAATCCAAATGCTACAACTGCATCATTTAGTGATGTAACATTTTTCTTAGATACTCGCTTATTGTTAGCATATTTAGGATACAAAACAGAAGAGGAAAACAACAGTGTACAAAAAATGGTAGAAAGCTTGAAAAAGAATGGAGCTAAGCTCGCTTGCTTTACCTATAATATCGATGAGGTCAATAATATTTTGGAGGCATACAAACTTTCTACTATTTCAAAGTCCAAGCGCCCCTCAACATTTACGCTCGAATATTTTGATGCACATGGATATTCTTACACACATGTCGAGTCAAATCAGAAAAAATTTGTGCAACGACTCGAAGGTGGCGGCATAACCATTATCTCGCCTAATGGCCTTTTTAATGATGGCATTACGACAGAGGACAGTTCAGGATTATTAGATGATAAGCGAATAAAAGAAATACTTTTATCGATCAAGCCAAATTATAATCAAACAACATTGTCGGATGACTTAACTGCAATAAATACAGTAAGTCGGATACGGAAAGGGAAAACTTATTCCTATATTGAAAAGTGCAAGGCAGTGTTTGTTACATCTAACTCCATATTAGTATCTGCAACAAAAGAATATATCAGCGAATCTTTATATGATTTTGGCTTTCCGATTGCAATTACAGGTGAAGATCTTTGTGTGATGGCTTGGCTTAAAGATTTTGAACAAAGCAACACCTTGCCTCAGATGAGACTTTTGGAAAATGTATTGGCCGCGATTACACCATCAAAGGAATTAATGGAGGCTTATTTTAGCCATCTGGATGATTTGGAGCGTCAAGGAATAATCGAAGATGATGAAGCCGCATTGTTGCGAGTAGATATATTTGCCAAACACGAATTGATGGATTTAACATTTGGCGAACGGGACAACCTTAATGGAGGCGTTATTGACAAAATACGTCATAAAATTCGAGAAGAGAGCATTCAACAGGGTCGTACTGATGCACAAAGACAGCACGAAGCAGACAAGCGACTGCAAAGAAATAAAGTATGCAAGCAAGCTGAAGATGAAGTCGACAAAGAATACAAGACTAAAGAAAAACGAGGAATTTGTAGAATAAAAATTGTTTCTTTAGTTATTGCAATAGCATTTATCGCTGCATCATTCTATTCTTTCAGCTTACAATCGGAGACTCCTGGAAAATGGGCCGTTTTTTTCGTCGCTATCATTACCACCATTGAGGGGACAACACCTTTTTTATCAAAAGATAATTTTCTTATCAAGCGTTATAAACATTATCTGCAGAAGAAAAAACTACAGGCATTGGACGCAAGAAAAGAACACTATATGTCCCTTCTGGAAAAGTAAGCTTTCACAGAGCCAAATGATGGTTAACATTTTGAACCGCTGCAACTGTGCAAATCATTATGTTTCACGGCGCTTTAATAGTACATTTCTTTTGCCCACACATGACGAGAGCCCTCCGAAATCGTTGATTTCACGGGGATTCTTATTCTTTTTTGAAGTTAATGTACTTTAGAGACAGCAAGATTTGGTAGACGAAGTCCAACTTTACCTTTATCATTTACGCTCTCCCCTGCATTGCCGCCACCATCTCATAGTGCTTCTTCACCGTATTCCGTGCCAATCCGGTTCGTTTGGCAAGGGTCGAGAACTCCGTGGTCTCCGGGTGGAGGCGCATATAGTCCCACAGCTTGCGCTGCTTTTTTGTCAGCTTTTCCGGCGGGGCGATGCCCGCAAGCTGCTCCTTGAGATTTTTGCGTTCTTCGTTCATCTCCGCGATCAGTGCTTTCAGCTTTTCCTCGCACTCCTCGCGGGTGTGGGCGTAGACGTTGCGGGAATG
>CAKTLG010000046.1 GCA_934572465.1 uncultured Oscillospiraceae bacterium | reverse complement strand
GGAGTGCATCTCGCAGGGGCTGTAGCCGATGATGAGGGACGGGCCGTGATAGGCCTCGGCCTCGGTGATGGCCTTGAGGGTCTGCGCGGGGTTGGCGCCCATGGCGACCTGCGCGACGTAGACGTAGCCGTACTGCATCGCGATCTCGGACAGGCTCTTCTTCTTGGTCTCCTTACCGGCGGCCGCGAACTGAGCGACCTGACCGATGTTGGAAGCCTTGGAGGCCTGACCGCCGGTGTTGGAGTAGACCTCGGTATCGAAGACGAAGATGTTGACATCCTTGTTCTGGGCGATGACGTGATCGAGACCGCCGTAGCCGATGTCGTAGGCCCAGCCGTCGCCGCCGAAGATCCACACGGACTTCTTGGCGAGGTAATCCTTCTTGTCGAGGATCTCAGCCACGAGCTTGCAGGCGTCGCAGTCGCAGAACTTCTCGCCCTTGGCCTTGAGCTCGGCGGCGTGCTCGGCGAACTGCGGGACAGCGGCCAGCTCGTCGACGGTGGCGATGCTCGCCATCAGCGCCGCGACGTATTCCTTCGCGGCCTCGGCGTTGGCCTTGCCGTCGTCCTTGGTGTCGAGCCACTTCTGGGCGGCTTCCTTGAGGGAGGCCTGCGCCCACTCGATGGCGATGAGCTGCTCGGTCTTGGCGATCAGATCCTCGCGGATCTTGTCCTGACCGACGAACATGCCGAAGCCGTGCTCGGCGTTGTCCTCGAACAGAGAGTTGCACCACGCGGGGCCGTGGCCGTTCTTATCCGTGCAGTACGGAGAGGTAGCGCCCGGGCCGCCCCAGATGGACGAGCAGCCGGTGGCGTTGGAGATGTACATACGGTCGCCGAAGAGCTGGGTGACGAGGCGGGCGTAGCTCGTCTCGGCGCAGCCGGCGCAGGAGCCGGAGAATTCCAGCATGGGCTGCATGAACTGGCTGCCCTTGACGGTGAGATCCTGCATATCCTTCTTGTCGGAGACCTTGGAGACGCAGTAGTTGAAGACGTCCTGCTGAGCAAGCTCGCCCTCCTGGCCGACCATGGTCAGCGCGCCGACCGGGCACTGGCCGATGCAGACGCCGCAGCCCATGCAGTCGAGCGGGGAGATGGCCATGGTGTACTTATAGACGCCCTTGCCCTTGCCGGCCTTGATGTCGACGATCTTGGCGGCTGCGGGAGCGTTCTTGGCCTCCTCTTCGGTGAGGGCGAAGGGGCGGATCGTGGCGTGCGGGCAGACGTAAGCGCAGTTGTTGCACTGGATGCACTTGCTCTCATCCCACGCGGGGACGGAGACGGCGACGCCGCGCTTTTCGTAAGCGGCAGCGCCCAGCTCCCACTGGCCGTCCACATGCGGCATGAAGGCGGAAACGGGCAGGCTGTCGCCATCCATCTTATCGATGGGATCGAGGATGTCGCGGACCTGCTTGACAAGCTCCGGCTTGCCCTCATAGGAAACGGCCTCGTCGGCGTCGACAGCGTTGGCCCAGTCGGCGGGAACGTCGATCTTCTTGTAGGCGGTGGCGCCGAGATCGATGGCCTTGTGGTTCATGTCGACGATGTCCTGACCTTTCTTCAGGTAGGAGTGCGTCGCGGCGTCCTTCATGTACTGGATGGCCTGCTCCTCGGGCATGACCTTGGCAAGAGAGAAGAACGCGGACTGGAGGATGGTGTTGTTGCGCTTGCCCATGCCGATCTCGATGGCGAGGTCGATGGCGTTGATGGTGTAGAGCTGGATGTTATTCCTGGCGATGTAGCGCTTGGCGTCCGCCTTGAGGTGATGGTTCAGCTCATCGAAATCCCACTGGCAGTTGATCATGAACACGCCGCCGGGCTTGACGTCGTTGACCATCTTGAAGCCCTTGATGATATAGCTGGGGTTGTGGCAGGCGACAAAGTCGGCCTTGTTGATGTAGTAGGGGCTGCGGATGGGCTTGTCGCCGAAGCGCAGGTGGGAGATCGTCACGCCGCCGGTCTTCTTGGAGTCGTACTGGAAGTAGGCCTGAACGTACTTGTCGGTGTGGTCGCCGATGATCTTGATGGAGTTCTTGTTCGCGCCGACGGTGCCGTCGCCGCCGAGACCCCAGAACTTGCACTCGATGGTGCCCTCGGCCGCGGTGTTCGGGCAGTTCTTGTCTTCCTCGAGGGAGAGGCCCGTCACGTCGTCGACGATGCCGATGGTGAACTGGTGCTTGGGGGCATCCTTCTTCAGCTCGTTATACACGGCGAAGACGGACGCGGGCGGGGTATCCTTGGAGCCGAGGCCGTAGCGGCCGCCGATGACGGTCTTGTCGGTGATGCCGGCGTTGGCAAGGGCGGTGACGACGTCGAGATAGAGCGGCTCGCCCTGCGCGCCGGGCTCCTTGGTGCGGTCGAGCACCGCGATCTTTTTGGCGGTGGCGGGGATGGCTTCGATCAGGCGCTCAGCCTTGAACGGGCGGTACAGGCGGACCTTGATGAGACCGACCTTTTCGCCGTGGGCGTTGAGATAGTCGATGACCTCCTCGGCCACGTCGCAGATGGAGCCCATCGCGATGATGACGCGGTCGGCATCGGCGGCGCCGTAGTAGTTGAAGAGCTTGTAGTCGGTGCCGAGCTTGGCGTTGATCTTGTCCATGTAGGACTCGACGACCTCGGGCAGAGCGTCATAGTACTGGTTGCACGCCTCGCGGTGCTGGAAGAACGTATCGCCGTTCTCGTGGGAGCCGCGCATATGGGGATGCTCGGGATTGAGCGCGTGCGCACGGAAGGCCTTGACGGCGTCCATGTCGCACATATCGGCGAGATCCTTATAATCCCACACGGCGATCTTCTGGATCTCGTGGGAGGTGCGGAAGCCGTCGAAGAAGTTGATGAAGGGGACCTTGCCGGTCAGCGCGGCCAGATGCGCCACGGGGGAGAGATCCATGACCTCCTGCACGTTGCCCTCGCACAGCATCGCAAAGCCGGTCTGGCGGCAGGCCATGACGTCGCTGTGGTCGCCGAAGATGTTCAGCGCGTGGGTGGAAACGGTACGGGCGGAGACATGGAACACGCAGGGCAGCTGTTCGGCAGCGATCTTGTACATGTTCGGGATCATCAGCAGCAGGCCCTGAGACGCCGTGTAGGTCGTCGTCAGCGCGCCGGCGCCGAGGGAGCCGTGCACCGCGCCGGCCGCGCCGGCTTCGGACTGCATCTCGACGACCTTGACCTTGCTGCCGAAGATGTTCTTCTGGCCGTTGGCGGACCACTGGTCGACCAGGTCAGCCATGGGGGAAGACGGAGTGATCGGGTAGATCGCGGCGACCTCGCTGAACGCGTAGCTTACGTGCGCGGCAGCGTTGTTGCCATCCATGGATTTCATTTTTCTTGCCATAAATGAACCTCCTGTTTATTGCACCGCCGGTGGGCGGTGGGACTTGCGTGGTGTGAGAAAAAATTAACGCTGATATATTGTAGCACAAAAGTTTCCGCGTGTAAATGACTCTTTCCCGCAAAACATTCCTTTTTTTGCAAATATAGCTTCATTAAATTTCATTTTTTACCAACTTTTGAAATTTTTTATTCTTTTTGACGATTTGTACAAAAAATGCGCGCGAAGCATTTGCCTGATGCGAAAAGTGTGCTATACTGAACGGGAAAAACAGAGAAACGGCGCGCCGCACGGCGCGCGGAAAGGGGAGAGGCTATGGTCACGGCGGTGCGTTCGCTCGGGCTTCTGGGCATTTCCGGCTATGAGGTGACGGTGGAGTGCTTCCTTTCGGGAGGGCTTCCGGCGTTTGACATCGTGGGCCTCGGCGACACGGCGGTCAAGGAATCGCGCGAGCGCGTGCGCGCGGCGGTGAAGAACTGCGGCGTGAAGTTCCCCGTTTCGCGCATCACGGTGAACCTTGCCCCTGCGGGGCGGAAAAAGGAGGGCACGCTCTACGATCTGCCGATCCTGCTCGGCATCCTTGCCTGCGCGGAGGAGATAAAGCCGCCGGCGAAGGACGCGGCGTTTGTCGGCGAGCTGTCGCTCACGGGAACGCTGCGCGCTGTGAGCGGCGTTCTTCCCATGGCGATGGCCGCGGCGCGCGCGGGCATCAAAACGCTTTATGTCCCCGCAGCGAACGCCGCAGAGGCGACGCTGGCCGACGGCGTGACCGTCTACGGCGTGGAGGACGTCGCATCGCTCATGGCGCACCTCAAGGGCGAAAGACCGCTTTCGCCGCAGCCGAAGTGGCACGCCTCGGACGCTCAGGAGACCGGCCCCGATTTTTCCGACGTCATGGGGCAGGAGAACGTCAAGCGCGCGCTGGAGATCGCCGCCGCGGGCGGGCACAACATCCTGCTCATCGGCTCGCCGGGCGCGGGCAAGTCGATGCTTGCGCGCAGGCTCCCGTCGATCCTGCCGGACATGACGCGGGAGGAAGCGCTGGAGGCGACGGAGATCTGGTCGGTCGCGGGCCTTACCGACAGCGCGCATCCGATGCTGCTGCGCCGGCCGTTCCGCGCGCCGCACCACACGCTCTCCGCCTCGGCGATGACCGGCGGCGGGAAGGTGCCCAAGCCCGGCGAGATCTCGCTTGCGCACCACGGCGTTTTATTTCTGGATGAGCTGCCGGAGTTCCACCGCGACGTGCTCGAGGTGCTGCGCGCGCCCATCGAGGACGGCGAGGTGACCATTACCCGCGCCGCGGGCAGCATCACGCTGCCGAGCCGCTTCATGCTCGTCGGCGCGATGAATCCCTGCCGCTGCGGCTGGTACGGCCATCCCTCGGGACGGTGCAGCTGCACGAAGCAGCAGGTGGAAAAGTATGTGGAGAAAATTTCCGGCCCGATGCTCGACCGCATGGATCTGCACGTCAATGTTCCGAGCGTCGAATTTGAAGCGATGCGGCGGCGCGAAAAGGCTGAGTCCTCCGCCGACGTCAAGGCGCGCGTGAACGCCGCGCGCGAGGTGCAGAAGGCGCGCTTTGCGGGAACGAACGCCGCCTGCAACGCGCACATGACGCCCGCGATGGTCGGCGAATACTGCAAGCTCGACGCCGCGGGCGAGAAGCTCCTAAAGGGTGCGTTCGACCGTCTCGGGCTGACCGCCCGCAGCCACGACCGGCTGCTGCGCGTGGCGCGCACGATCGCGGACCTCGACGGCAGCGAAGCGATCGAAGCGCATCATCTGGCCGAGGCCATCCAGTACCGTAATACGGACATTTTACGGGGGTGAACACGATGAAAAAGTATGACTACTTCCAGCTTGGCGCGATCATTCTTTTGAGCCATATCGCGCAGTGCGCGCTCTTTCTGCTGCTGTTTGCGGCGTTTGGAGGAACGGGGACGACCTCGTCCTTTACGTTTGCCTCGCCGGCCGGGCTGGCGCTCGGCATCGTCTATGTATCGGCGCTTTCCTTCCTGCTCGGCTGGGGGCTGCGGCCGAAGAATGCGATAGACAGGAATCGCTGCTGGAACGCGGCGATGGCGCTCTATGTGCTGAACCTCGTCTCGCTTTTTGCAATGCCCGTCCCATTCAGCTCGGGGAGCATCCTTGCGATGCTCTGGCAGCTGCCGATGGCGCCCGCGATGGCCGCGGTGAACGAGCTGAGCGGGGAGAGCACGGCGCTGCAATATATACTCTTTGCGCTGCTCGCCGCCGTTGAGCCGATGTGCCTGACGCTGGGGCTGCTCAGCGGGAAGAAGGCGCGTGCAAAAAAAGAGACCGCGTCCGCGGCCGATACTGAAGAAAACAAGGAGAATACCACCAATGCATGAAATGATCCTGTGCAAGCTCGGCGAGGTCGTGCTCAAGGGCCTGAACCGCCGCAGCTTTGAAGATAAGCTGATGGCGAACGTCAGCCGCCGCGTGTCGAAGTGCGGCAGCTTCCGCATCTATTCCAAGCAGAGCACCATCTACATCGAGCCCAAGGACGAAAACTGCGACATCGAGGCGGCGTTCGAGGGCTGCAGGAAGGTCTTCGGCATCATCGCCGTCTCCAAGGCGCTGCCGTGCGAGAAGGACATCCAGAAGATCATCGCCGCGGCGAAGGAATACCTTGCCGATGAGATGCGCGCGGCGAAGAGCTTTAAGGTCGAGAGCAAGCGCGCCGACAAGACCTTCCCCCTGACGTCGATCCAGATTTCCCAGCAGGTCGGCGGCGCGCTGCATCAGGCATTCCCGACGTGCGAGGTCAACGTTCACGACCCCGAGCTGGTCGTCCACATCGAGATCCGCGACGACGCAGCCTACGTCCACGGCCCCGCGCAGGAGGGCGCGGGCGGGCTGCCCGTCGGCATGGGCGGCACGGCGGTCAGTCTGCTTTCCGGCGGCATCGACTCGCCCGTTTCGTCCTACATGATCGCCAAGCGCGGCGTCAAGCTGGAAATGGTGCACTTCTTCTCCCCGCCCTACACGTCCGACGCGGCGAAGGAGAAGGTGCTCTCCCTTGCCAAACTGTTAGTCCCCTGGTGCGGGCGGCTGACGGTGCAGATCGTGCCGTTCACGGAAATTCAGGAGGAGATCCGCAGGAACTGCCCCGAGGAATTCTTTACGCTCATCATGCGCCGCTTTATGATGCGCATTGCCCAGCGCGCGGCCGATCAGGTGCAGGCCAAGGCGCTCGTGACGGGCGAAAATCTCGGTCAGGTCGCGTCGCAGACGATGGAGGCGCTGCGCGTGACGGAGGACGTGGTCGATCTCCCCGTCCTGCGGCCGCTCATCGGCATGGACAAGGAGGAGATCGTGTGCCTGTCGAGGAAGATCGGTACGTTCGATACGTCGATCTTACCCTATGAGGATTGCTGCACGGTCTTCACCCCGCGCCATCCGCGCACGAAGCCGAACCTCGACGAAGTCCGCGAGGCCGAGGCCGTCCTCGACATCGAGGGTCTCATCGACCGCGCGATGACGAATCGGGAGTTCGTGCGCATCAAGTTCTGAAAGGAAGCGGAGTATGATGGCAGAAAAAACAGTCGAGCAGCGCTGCTATGAAGCGCTCAAAGCGCGCGGCGTGACCTTCGCCGCGGCGGAGAGCTGCACAGGCGGCCTGATCGCCAAGCGCATCACGGATGTGCCGGGCGCGTCGGGCGTCTTCATGGGCGGCGTCGTGAGCTATACGAATACCGTCAAGAACCGCGTGCTCGGCGTTCCGGCGGATATGCTGGAGGAATACGGCCCCGTGTCCGCGCCCGTCGCCCGCGCGATGGCCGAGGGCGCGCGCAGAGTTACGACGGCGGATTGCGCCGTGAGCGTTACGGGCGTTGCGGGGCCGGATCGAGACGAGCGGGGCAATCCCGTCGGCACGGTGTTCATCGGATTTTCTTCTCCCGACGAGACGATCGCCGCACGCTTTGACTTTGGCGCGAGGACGCGCGCGGAGATCCGCGCGCTTTCGGCAGACGAGGCATTCAAGCTGCTGGAGGAGAAGCTGAGCGAGCGATAGAAAAGCATACAGCGCGGAAAAATGCCGGAGCTTTTGTAAGCTCCGGCATTTTGTCATGTCGTTTTCTTATTCCACCGTGACGGATTTGGCGAGGTTGCGCGGCTTGTCGATGTCGCACCCGCGCTGGAGCGCGATGTAGTACGCGAGCAGCTGCAGCGGCACCACGCCGAGCGACGGCAGCAGCAGCCGCGCCGTATCGGGGATGGTGAGCACGTTGTCCACCGTCTTTTTCATCTCCTCGCTGTGGCTCTCGGTCGTCAGCGCCAGCACGTCCGCGCCGCGCGCCTTGACCTCGACCACGTTGCTCATCGCCTTGTCGAACAGCGGCCCGTAGGTGCCCAGCGCGATGACGAGCGTACCGTCCTCGATGAGCGAGATCGTGCCGTGCTTGAGCTCGCCGGAGGCGTAGGCCTCGGAGTGGATGTAGCTGATCTCCTTGAGCTTGAGCGAGCCTTCAAGGCCGAGCGCATAGTCGAGATTGCGCCCGATGAAAAATACGGAGCTGTGGTTGAAATACTGCGCGGCGTACTTGGGGATCTCGCCGCAGTTTTCGCTGTTGAGAAGGTATTCCATCTTTTCCGGCAGGCTCTGCAGCGCAGCGACCGTCTCGTCGTACTCCGCCGCATCCACGGTGCCGAGCGTTCTGCCGAAAGCAAGGCCGATCATATCGAGCACGGCGAGCTGCGTGGAATACGCCTTTGTCGTTGCGACGGCGATCTCGGGCCCCGCCCAGGTGTAGAGCACATCGTCGCTCTCGCGCGCGATGGACGAGCCGACCACGTTGACGATGGAGAGGATGTAGGCGCCGCGCTTTTTCGCTTCGCGCAGCGCGGCCATGGTGTCGAGCGTCTCGCCGGACTGCGAGATGACGATGACCAGCGTGTTTTCGTCCACGATGGGGTCGCTGTAGCGGAACTCGGAGGCAAGGCACACCTCCACGCTGCGGCGCAGCAGATGCTCAAGGTTATACTTGCCGATCATGCCCACATGGTAGGACGAGCCGCAGGCGACGATGAAGATGCGCGTAAAGCCGCGCAGCTTCTCCTCGGTGAGCTTCAGATCGTCGAGCGCGATCCTGCCGTCGCGGATGCGCGGGAAGATGGCGCGGCGCAGCGCCTCGGGCTGCTCCATGATCTCCTTGAGCATGAAGTGCTGGTAGCCGCCCTTTTCCGCGGCGCTGATCTCCCAGTCGATGGTGTAGTGCTGCTTTTCGACGGGCTGCTCGAGCGCGTCGTAGACCTCGATGCCCCCGCGCGTGAGCACGGCGACCTCGCCGTCCTCCATGTAGGCCACGTCGCGCGTGTGGCGGATGATGGCCGTCACATCGGAGGCAAGGAAGCTGCACCCGTCGCCATAGCCCAGCAGCAGCGGCGCGTCCTTGCGCGCGGCGATGATGCGGTCGGGACAGTCGGCGCAGAGCATGCCGAGGGCATACGCCCCCTCGATGCGCCGCAGCACGCGGCCCACGGCCTCCAGAAAGTCATGGCACTCATTGTAGTAGAATTCGAGCAGCTGCGCGACGACCTCGGTATCGGTCTCGGACTTGAACGAGACGCCCTGACCGATCAGAAAGTCCCGCAGCTCCATATAATTTTCGATGATGCCGTTGTGGATGACGGCGAACTTGCCGTTTTCGCTCATATGGGGGTGGGCGTTGACCTCGTTTGGCGCGCCGTGCGTCGCCCAGCGGGTGTGGCCGAGGCCGATGCAGCCCTCAAGGTCCGCGCCGTCATGGATGAGATCGCTGAGCACCTGGAGCCGGCCCACGGCCTTGCGCACCTGAAGCTCATGCTTTGCCGAGATGACGGCGACGCCCGCCGAGTCGTACCCGCGGTATTCAAGATGCGCCAGCCCATCGAGCAGGATGGGGGCCGCCTGTTCCTCGCCAATGAATCCAACGATTCCGCACATATATAACATTCTCCTTTTGATGATTTTTGAAAAATGGGCAGAAACGCCCCTTTGCGGCGCAGAAGCCGCCTCGTCAAAAGGACAAATGCGCAGTCATTTGCCGCTTTTTCCGTGGTCACAGCCCCTTTGTTCTGCGGTCGCCCGCATGTTTGTCGGCTGTGTGCGCGCCCACGGGCACGGGGAAGCATCCGCCGAAATTTCGATCCTCTTCCCACCTCGTCGTCCCGCCAAAGGCGGGCGCTGGCGCTTATGATGGAG
>CAKTLG010000045.1 GCA_934572465.1 uncultured Oscillospiraceae bacterium | reverse complement strand
GTCCGCGCCAAAGAGCGCGTAGCGCGCATAGCCATCCTCATCCAACTCGTAGACCCTCAGCGTGACGGTCTGACCGCCGACCTCCTCGGTCAGCGTGAGCAGCACTGTGGGCGCGTCCGCCTCCTCCGGCGGCAATTCCTCTATGATGGGCTGCGGAGTGCGGCTTGCTAAAATGATGCTGACAAGCGCCGCTGCCACCAGCAGCGGCAGCGCGATCTTTCGGCTCATATCCTCTCTTCCTCCTGTTATCTTTCTTATAGAACAGCATAACAGCGGGCAGCGGAAATGACAAGTTACAAAGCGGCAACAAATGGTTACAAAAGGGTGACAGGGCAGCGCCGCCCTGTCACCTTTTTCCCCTTTACAGTATAATGCAGATCAGGCCGCCGGTGCCTTCGTTGATGATGCGCTCGAGCGTTTGACGCAGCTTGACGCGCGCGTCGTCCGGCATGTGCTTGAGCTTGGCCTGCAGATCCTCTCCCACGATCTCGTGGAAGCTGCGGCCGAAAATATTCGATTGCCAGATCTTTGTGGTGTCTCCCTCAAACTCCTGGAGAAGATAGTTGACCATCTCCTCACTTTGTTTTTCGTTGCCGACGATGGGAGAAACGGTCGTTTCGATGTCCGCGCGGATGATATGCAGGCTCGGCGCGCTCGCCTTGAGCTGCACGCCGTAGCGGCCGCCCTGCTTCATGATCTCCGGCTCTTCGAGCTTCAGCTCGTCGACCGCCGGCACAACGATGCCGTAGCCGCTCTCGCGCGCGTCGTGGATGGCCTGCGCGACCTTGTCATACTCCGCTTTGACGGTAGAAAGTTCCGTGAGCAGCCGCAGCAGATCGCCGTCATCCTTTACCGCGAAGCCGGACTGCTCGCCAAGCGTCTGATAAAACAGCGCGCGCGGGAGCTGAAGCTCCGCGGCGGCAACGCCGGTGCCAAGCTGGATGGAGGTGACCTTTGCCCCGCTGATGCCTTCGCACGCGCCAAGCGCGGACACGCATGGCTGTACCTCGCGGATGCAGCGCAGCTGCGCCGTCTGCTCGCGGATGGCCTGATAGAGCCCGCTCTTGATAGGGTGCGCGGCATCGAGCGCCTCGACCCACGGCGGGATAAAGAGATCCAGCTCGCAGAGCGGGAATTCGTAGAGAATGGCCTTGAGGATCCGCCCAACCGCCGCATCGTCGAGCAGCAGACAGTTGACCGGCAGACACGTTACGCCGTAGCGTGAAGCGATATCCCTTGCCATGGCCTGCACGCGCTCGCTTTCCGGCTCGACGGCATTGAGCAGCACCAGAAACGGCTTGCCAATCTCCTGCAGCTCGCGGATGACGCGCCCTTCAGCCTCTATGTAATCCTCGCGCGGGATGTCGGTGATGCTGCCGTCGGTCGTCACGACGACGCCGATGGTCGAATGCTCGCGGATGACGCGCGTGGTGCCGAGCTCCGCCGCTTCGCTCATCGTGACCTCGTGGTCAAGCCATGGCGTTGAGACCATGCGGGGGCTTTCGCCCTCCATCTGCCCCGTCGCGCCCGGGATCATGTAGCCCACACAGTCAATGAGCCGCACCGAACAGCTGCTTCCCTCGTCGAGCGCGATATCGACGGCCTCCTCCGGCACGAACTTCGGCTCCGCCGTCATCACCATGCGGCCGCTGCCGCTCTGCGGCAGCTCATCCTTCGCCCGCTCGCGGCGGTAGACGTTATCGATGTTGGGGATGACCTGCGTCTCCATGAAGCGCTTGATGAATGTCGACTTGCCCGCGCGCACGGGGCCGACGACGCCGATATAGATATCGCCGGAGGTGCGGGTGGAAATATCCTGATAGATCCCTGTATTCATATTCATCGTTCTTCTCCTCCGTTTCTCAGCGTCTGCGCGGGATGAGCAGCAGCCGCCCAGCCGCGGCGGCGGCTTCCTCCGCAAGCTCGTTTGCGGCAAGGATGGCGTCGACCGTCGTGCGGTACTGTTTGGCGATATCCCACAGCCGCTCGCCCTGCTTCATGGCGCGCAGCACGAGCGAGGGGGCATTCTGTCCGCTCTCGGCGCGCTTTTCCGCCTGCAGCGCCGTCAGACACGGATAGCACGGCGTCTCGGCGGCGCTGAGCGTGAACTGCACGGGGAAACGCAGCTCCACGCCGTCCGCACCGATCGAGGTGGAGACGTCGAGTGCGCATACATTTTGCACGCTGACACGTCCGGTAGTGGGAAGATCCGTCTTGAGCAGAACCTCCGCGCGGCGCTCAGAGAGCAGCGGCGCGTCGTTCTCGTCAAGGCAGAGCACGCGCAGGCTTGCTGTGGCGCGCAGCTCGGCGGCGTCTCCGCTGCCGCTGACGCTTGCGCCGCTGAAGCATATGTCGGTAGAGAGCACGGCCTTGACCTCAGCGCCGGTCTCGAGCCTTTCACGCATGATCTGCTCGCGCGTGAAGAACGTCGGCTCGCCGGAAAGCTCCGCGTTCTCCAGCTTTGCGTTCAGCTCGCAGCTCGTACTGTAGAGATCGGCGACGCAGCACACGCTGCGCTGCTCGCTGAGCACCGCAAAGGCGCTGATCGTCAGGCGCAGCGAGATCGCATGGTCGTTATCCGGCTCGCTCTCGCTGCCGACGCGGATCTCCGCGCCCGTCAGGCGCAGCGAGGCGCGGGCGGAAATGTCGCCCGTTTCCTCGGCGATCCCATCGAGGATCTGTGAAAACGGAAGCTCGCTGCTGACCTGCGCAAGCGCGCCGGACGCATCAAGATAGAGCGCCTCAAACTGCACCGTTCCTTTGAGAACGAGCTTGTTCCCGACCTCCTTGCAGTCCGTCAGGCGCAGCGCGCACTTGGAGCGCAGCAGCTCGCGGATGGCCTCCTTGGTGCCAGAGAGCAGTGCCTCGTCCGAAAAGGTGAAGTCCTTTTCCCGAATGGCGCGGATCATCGGAAGCTCCCGCTTTTCACAGAGCATCTCGATGCCGTAGCTCTCCTGCTCCTCTACCCCGCTGCACACCGTCAGCGTGCAGGGCGCGTAGGGTGTGAGCGTCAGCTCCACGCTCACTCTTGTAAGGATCTTACGCGGATTGAGCGCGCGCACCTCCGGCATACATAGCCTTCCCACCAGCGCGCTGTCGGCCGCGCCCTCGGCGGCGCGCCCCTCCATCGTGTGTTCCAGCGGCAGCGTGTAAGTAAATGCCCGCAGCCCTTGCGCATCCTCGGCCAGATACAGCAGCGTCATGCGGATCTGCCCCGTAACGCTCACACGTCCGTCGTTGATCTCGCGGCTGCGCAGGAACAGGCAGCCGTGCGCGTCCACGATGCGGGCAATATCCGGCAGATAGTCCGGTACGATCGTCTCCGCCGTTTCCTCGTGTGCGTCGCTCAACGGGGGCAGCGCGCGGTAACAGGCAAAGCGCTCCTTTTTTAATTCCAGTTCCATGGCAGTCCTCTCCTTCGGCTAAGTGGTTATTGCACTCTATGCCGACGGGACGCGCGTTATGCCTCCCCGTTCACCCCAAACATACGCCGCAGCAGCGAGCTGAGGAGCTTTGGAGACTTCCAGACAACGATCTTCATAGCAATATCCCTCCTAAAATCTGCGCAAGCAGCCGATCCCGCAGAAGATGAGAAGAAAGGCGACCAGAAACATCAGCGCGCCCACCGGAAAGATCGCCACGATAAAGATGCCGAGCCCCAGCATCAGCGCGCACAGTCCGATGCCGCGCCACGGGCCGAACGGCGGCGGGCCGGGCGGCCGCGAGCCCTGATAGGGATACATACCGCTCCCCTCCTCTCAGTCCTTGCTGTTTCATTCTATACAAAGAGCATGGACGGCGTTACCGCTTTATCGGGGCAAAGCGTCAAACTTTCCCGCACCGCTTGACATTTCCCCGCCCCTGTGCGATAAATGAAACAAATATCAGGCGGCGCTGCGCGCAGGGCCGCAGGAGCGCACGAAAGGAAGGCAGAGCACATGCAGGAAATGAGCAGCAGAAACCGCTTTTTTACCGACTCCGTGATCCGCAGGATGACACGCATCTCTCAGGAGTGCGGCGCAATCAATCTGGCGCAGGGCTACCCCGACTTTGACCCGCCCAAGGCCATGACCGACCGCTTGGCCGAGGTCAGCCATACCGGCCCCCACCAGTATGCCATCACCATGGGCGCGCCGAACTATCGGGCGGCGCTCGCGCGCAAGTGCGGACGCTTCATGGGGCGCACCATCGACCCTGAGACCGAGATCGTCGCCACCATCGGCTCGACCGAGGCGATGGTCGACAGCATCTTTGCCCTGACCGATCCGGGTGACCGCATCGTGATGTTCTCCCCGTTTTTTGAAAATTACCGCGCGCAGGCGATCATGGCGGGCTGCGAGCCGGTCTTCGTCCCCCTGAACCCGCCGACGTTCTCCTTTGACCCGAATGTTCTGGAGGATGCTTTCCGCGGCGGCGCCAAGGCCATTATCATCTGCAACCCCTCGAACCCGAGCGGCAGAGTATTCACCGAAGAGGAGCTGCGCGTCATTGCGGAGCTCTGCATCCGCTACGATGTCTACGCCATCATGGACGAGGTGTACGAGCACATCATTTATGACGGGCGCAAGCACGTTTACATGAACAGTTTTCCGGGTATGTGGGAGCGCACGATCTCCTGCTCATCGCTGAGCAAGACCTATTCCATCACCGGCTGGCGGCTCGGCTACGCCATCGCGCCGGAGCATATCATGATGCGCATCCGCCAGTATCACGACTTCAACGCCGTGGGCTGTGCCTCGCCGCTGATGGAGGCGGCCATCGTCGGACTTGATATGCCGCAGAGCTACTATGACGAATTCGGCGCGCATTACGCGCACATGAAAAAGCTTTTCACCGACGGAATGCGCGATATCGGCATCCCCTTCACCGATCCGGAGGGCACGTACTTCCTGCTGGCAGATATCTCGCCATATCTCAAGAAGGGGCAGAGCGACCTTGACTTCTGCGAGCAGCTCGCCCGCAAGGCGGGCGTCGGCGCAGTACCGGGCAGCTCGTTCTTCGGCGAGCCGGTCAACAACATCATCCGCCTTCACTTTGCGAAAAAGGACGAAACGCTCTACGCGGCGCTGGAGCGGCTGGATCACATCAGAGATATGCTGTGAGCGTATATCAAAAGAAGAACGAGGACTGTTTCAGAGAAACAGTCCTCGTTTCTGTATTGAACGCCGTCCTTACAGAAGGCCATCTATGCTGATCTGCCGGTTTTCTTCTGCTGCGGGGCCGGCTTCGCCGTCCGGCCCGCCGAACTGAGCGATGAATTCTTCTTCCGAGAGCACGGGAACGCCCAGTTCCCGCGCCTTTTTCGTCTTTGACGAATTCGACGCCCCGTCGTTGCTGACGAGGTACGACGTCTTTCCCGAGACGCTGCCGGTCACCGCGCCGCCCTGCCGCTCGACATAGGCCTTGAAATCGCCGCGGTTCCTGAATTGGTATACATCGCCTGTAATGACAAAGGTAAGACCTTTACAGGTGCCTTCAGCAGTGACCTTTGGCGCAATGTCCGCGAGCGTAAGCTCTGCGCGCAAACGCTCAAAGAGATCCTTGTTGCCGCTGTCCGCAAACCAGTTCAGGATCGCGTTTGAGCGCTCTGCGCCGATGCCGTCCACATCCTCAAAACCCTCGCCGCTCTCGATACGGTCAAGAAAACCCTTTGTGCCGAGCGCCGCGATGAGCTTCTTGCCCGCGTCCGCGCCGATGCTGGGGATGCAGAGTGCGAAAATGAGGTGAACAGGGTCAGCCTCACGGCTTTTTTCAATGGCCGCCATCAGATTGGCGCAGGACTTTTCGCCAAAGCCATCGAGCGCGACGATCTCATCTGCGTACCGGCGCAGCTGGTAGAGATCTGCAAAGTCGCGCAGATAGCCGCGGTTGACGAATTCGTGCAGCGTCTGCACGGAAAGGCCGTCGATATCCATACCGGCCTTGCTCACGAAGCGCACAAAGCGCTTCAAATGCTTGGCGGGACAGTTCGGATCGGTGCAGCGCAGCGTTTCCACGCCGCTTATGGGGCTGACGCGCACCTCGGTCGCTGCACCGCAGACGGGGCAGGTCTCCGGTATCTCGCAGCTCCCCTCCGCGCTTACAACGGCGATGCACTTGGGGATGATCTTATTGGCCTTGATGACGCGCAGCCTTGTTTTCCCGTTTGCGCCCATGCCCAGTCGCTTGAGCTCGCTGATGTTGCAGAGGCTCGCGCGCGTGACGGTCGTACCCTCGAGCTGCACGGGGTCGAAGACCGCAACGGGCGTGATGGTCGAGGCCGCGCACGACCATTCGATGTGGTCGAGCATCGTCTCAGCGGAGACGTCCGCCCACTTGTAGGCAAGGCCCGCGCGCGTCGCGTGGTGGCCCGTCACGCTGCCGGTGGCAGCATAGTCGGTATCGTCGTAGGTGATGACAAGGCCGTCGACAGGGATGCCCATTTCGCCGGAATCGACCTTTTTCGTCCAGCGCGCGATGGCGTCGGGCAAGCCTGCGGCGTC
Organism: uncultured Oscillospiraceae bacterium; assembly: GCA_934572465.1. Taxonomy (GTDB): domain Bacteria; phylum Bacillota; class Clostridia; order Oscillospirales; family Oscillospiraceae; genus Hominicoprocola. The sequence continues at coordinate 3,137 of CAKTLG010000045.1, read as the reverse complement.
CGTGTGCTCACGCTCGACGGTCGTAAAGCCCATTTGGTCGAGGTAGTCCATACGCGCGCCCCATGAGCGGATGGTCTCATCCGTGTGTACGAGCGTGAAGGCATTGAAGGTCACATTGCGCTCGCGCACCTTGTCGAGATTCGTCTTGTCGAGCGCCAGCGTACCGGCGGCGAGGTTGCGGGGATTTGCGTAGCGGTCATCCGCATCCTCGAGCGTATCGTTGATGGCCTCAAAATCCGCATAGGAGATCGTCGCCTCGCCGCGCACGACAAGGTGCCCCTTGTCAGATATCTTTGCGGGAATGCCGCGGATGGCGGCGGCCATATAGGTGATGTTCGTGCCAACAGTACCATTGCCGCGCGTTAAAACGCGCGTGAGCTTTCCACCGTCATACGTTGCAACAAGCGTCGAGCCGTCGAGTTTCCAGGAAAGCCAGATGTCTCGCTCGCCTGCCCAGTCCTGCAATTCCTCAACTTTTTTCGTCTTGGCGAGCGAGAGCGCGGGGTACTCGTGCGCCTCCTTCTCGCCCTCGCCGTCCATTTCATTGCCGGAATGGCTCGTTACCTGCGTGGGGCTGTCGGGACGAACGTAACCGGTCTCCTTTTCGAGTGCCGTCAGCTCGTCGAACATGGCGTCCCACTCATAGTTCGTCATCTGCTCCTCCTGCCCGCCGTAATAGGCGTCGGAGGCGGCGTTCAGCCGCGTTACGATCTCGTCGATCCGAAGGTTTTTGTCCATAGTGCGTTCCCTCTCTCCGGCAGCGCGCGGGACGCGCTCAGCCGTTGTTCATGATGTAATCCTCCGCGTTCTGCGCCATGTCCGCGCCGTTGCTGAAGTAGGTGTAGGTATCCGGCACAGAGCCGACGATGACCGTCTCGGCCACGGCGTAGGTGTTGCTCAGCTTCGTCATCGTGGAAAAGCCGGGCAGCAGGATGCTGACATATACGTCTACCACAAGGTAGATCTGGTGCTTCGTCTGGTTGATGCCCGCTGATGTGAAGGCGTTTTCAAAATGCGCGCTCGACGAGCCGACCGACTGCATCCGCACGCGGATGAGCGGGCCGCGGCCCGTCAGAAACGGCGAGCCGAGCAGCGTGCCAACCGGCACGGACAGCTCCTTTGTCGTCACCTCAGAGAGCTTTTCAAGCACCTCGTCGATGATGGCGGCCTGCAAGCGGTTGAACTCCGCCATATTGCTCTTGACCGCCGTGATCTTGCCCTCGTTGTCCTTTTCAAAGGAGATGAGCTGATCGTAGTCCACGCCGCCGCTGTAGACCGTCTCATTCACGGCGGCGGTGACGATGCCGTTGACCGTGTTCGACACGCGCGCCGTCGCAAGCGACGTGAGCACGGGCTTCAAATGTGTCATTGCGACCGCCGCAAGCGCCAGCAGCGCCGCAAGCAGGAATGCAAGCGCCAGCAGCGCACGCTTTTTGCCAGACAGGGGCCGGCGCTGTCTCCACCTCCGCACAGTGCTTCACCTCGCTTTTGGTAAAGCCTATGCGCCCTGGGCTTTTCCCTATTCCGCGAGCGCCGCGACAAGAGTCTTGAACACTCTGCCGCGCTCCACAAAGTCCGTAAACTGATCGAATGCCGCGCACGCGGGCGAGAGCGTCACGATATCGCCGCTCCCTGCGCGCTCATAGGCGACCTGCACGCACTCCTGCAAACTCCCACAGCGCACGATCTCGGGGCTCCCCTGATAGTCAGGACATTCGCGCACCGCCCGCTCGATGGCGTCTGCCGTTGCGCCGCACAGGATGAGCAGCTTGACATGCTTTACTACCTCCGGTGCAAGAGGGGTAAAGGAAATATGCTTGTCATATCCGCCGGCGATCAGAATGACCTTTCCATCAAAGGCATTAAGTCCTGCGATGGTGCGCGTCGGACTCGTGGCAATGGAATCGTTGTACCACTTTGCGCCGTGCAGCGTGCGTACAAACTCGATACGGTGCTCGACGCCCGCGAACGTGCGCGCGGTCTCGCGCATGACCTCGACCGGCACAAGGCCGTCGAGCGCCGCGGCAGCGGCAAGGTAATTTTCAACATTGTGCAGCCCGGGCAGACGGATGTCGACGAGACGCATGACCTCTTCCTCGTGCCCGCCGCGGCGCAGAACGATGGTATCACCGCGCAGGAATGCGCCGTCAGCGACCGCCTCGCGGCGGCTGAACAGCCGCGTGCGCACGGCCGACTTCTTTGAAAGCGTGCGCGTGATATCGTTGTCCCCGTTGAAAACGGCAATGTCTCCCTCGTGCTGGTGGAGGTAAATATTTTCCTTTGCTGCAATATACTCCGCCATATCGCGGTGGACATCCAGATGATTCGGCGCGAGATTCGTCAGCACCGCGATATGCGGCGAGCGCTTCATGTCGAGAAGCTGAAACGACGAAAGCTCCACAACTGCAAAGTCGTCAGGCCGCATCTTCTCCGCGTCGCACAGCAGCGGGTGCCCGATGTTGCCGCCGAGGTACACGGTCTTCCCCGCTGCGCGCAGCATTTCTGCGATAATGCTCGTTGTGGTGGTCTTGCCGTCGCTGCCCGTCACGCCGATGATCGTGCAGGGACAAATCTCGAAAAAGACCTCCATCTCCGACGTTACGGTGCTGCCGCGCGCCTTTGCTGCAAGCAGCGCCGGAACATCCGGCCGCATCCCCGGCGTGCGGAAAATGACATCCGCGCGCAGATCGTCAAGATAGCCTTCGCCTAAGTGCAGCTGCGCGCCCAGCGCTTCAAGCGTCTCCGCGCGCGCACCCAGAGCCTCCCTGCTCTTTTTATCGCACGCGATCACCTGTACGCCGCTGCGGCATAAAAGCTCGATGAGCGGCGTATTGCTCACGCCGATGCCGAGCACCGCCGCGGTCTTTCCTTGAAGAGAAGCCAAATAATCCTGTATCGTCATAGCCTCGCATCCTTTCGGGCTGAGAAGTTCCATAGTTTATTAGTATAGCGCAAAGCGCGGAAAATAGCAACGGATTTTCCGTTGACAAGCCCCTTGCGATGGGATAAAATGAGCCTTGCGAGTAAGACAGACAGTCGCGCGGCATGGCCGAAAGGCCCGCTGTGAGGAAAGTCCGGGCTCCACAGGGCAAGGATAACGGGTAACGCCCGCCCAGAGCGATCTGAGGAAAAGTGCA
>CAKTLG010000044.1 GCA_934572465.1 uncultured Oscillospiraceae bacterium | reverse complement strand
TCGGTGATATCCTTGAGGTCAACGAATTCGTTGAGCCAATTACGGGATAGGATCATATTTGTATCCTCCTAAGAAGTAACAATCAAATTTGGCTTTTTGTGACGGCATGCGCGTCACAAAAAACACCGCTCAGGGTGCAGGCGTGCGGGCAAAGCGAGTGCGGCGCAGCACCCTGCGGAAGAGATCGCAGAAAGCGGCTTGCCGCTTTCGCGAGGAATATTAGAACTGCTCCAGGAACCGGACGTCGTTTTCAAAGATCAGCCGCAGGTCGCTGATCTTGAAGTGGCCGAGCGCCAGACGCTCAAGGCCCATGCCGAACGCCCAGCCGGAATAGACCGTGGAGTCGATGCCGCAGCCCTCGAGCACCTTCGGATGGATCATGCCCGCGCCGAGCACCTCGATCCAGCCCTCGCCCTTGCAGGTGGGGCAGCCCGCGCCGTGGCACTTGTGGCACTGGATGTCCATTTCGCAGCTCGGCTCGGTGAACGGGAAGTGATGGGGGCGGAAGCGCGTGACCGTGTGCTCGCCGTAGAGCTGGCGCACGACCTCGTTGAGCGTGCCCTTGAGGTCGGCCATCGTGATGCCCTTGTCGATGGCCATGCCCTCGATCTGGTGGAACATGGGCGAGTGCGTGGCGTCGACCTCGTCCTTGCGGTACACGCGCCCGGGGGCGAGGATGCGGATGGGCAGCTCGCGCGTCTCCATCGCGTGGATCTGCATGGGAGAGGTCTGCGTGCGCAGCAGGATGGAGCTGTCCTCGGTGAAGTAGAACGTGTCGCTCCACTCGCGGGCGGGATGGCCCTCCTCGACGTTGAGCTTGGTGAAGTTGTACTCAGCCAGCTCGACCTCACGGTCTTCGAGGATCTCGAAGCCCATGCCGACGAAGATGTCCTTGATCTCGTCGAGCACCTGATACATCGGGTGCTTCACGCCGATCTTCTCCTGCCTGCCGGGGATCGTGACGTCCACGGCCTCGGACCTGAGCTTGAGCGCCATGGCCTTGTCGGCCAGCTCCTTCGCCTTCTCGTCGATGTCGCTCTCGAGTCTTGCGCGCACCTCGTTCGCCAGCTGTCCGATGACGGGGCGCTCCTCGGCGCTGAGCTTGCCCATCTGCTTCAGAACGGCGGTCAGCTCGCCCTTTTTGCCGAGGTAGCGGACGCGCAGCGCCTCCAGCTCCTCCGTCTTACCGGCGTCGGAGATCGCCTCGAGCGCCGCCTTGCGGATCGCTTCCAGTTGCTGTTTCATATCGTTTCTCCTTTTCGGGTAAAAATTTGCGCGGTCTTGCGGCGGCAAAGGCAAAAAAATAAGCCCTTCCTCCCGATGCTCGGGACGAAAGACCTTCTTCCGCGGTACCACCCTGCTTCGCGCCGCTTGCGGCGCGCGCTCCTGCCCTGTAACGGGGGCTGACCGGCCGCGCATTTCCTCGCGGCTGCTCTGGGGCGAACCAAGCGGCATCCCGCAGACCGGCTCCCAGCCGACGACCGGTCCTCTCTTTGCGGCATGGCCCCGCTATTTTCCCCTTCGGCGCATTTACGCATTTTACTGAGGAATATTTATATCACAGGGAAATGGAAGTTGCAAGAGGGAATTTCGCGTGTTACAATGAAAAAACCGCGAATCTGGAAAAGGAGAAGCCGTCATGTCCGATTTTCTGTCGCTCAACCTTTCGTTCCTCCGCGCGCTGGCCGCTCTCCGCACGCCGCTGCTCGACACGCTCATGTCAGCGGTGACGCATCTCGGGGAGGAGACGTTTTTCCTTGTGCTCGCGCTGCTCGTGTTCTGGTGCGTGGATAAGCGCCGCGGCTATTATCTGCTGCTCGTCGGCTTTGCCGGCACGATCATCAACCAGATGCTCAAGCTCGCCTTCCATATCCCGCGCCCCTGGGTGCTCGATCCCGACTTTCAGATCGTCGAGTCCGCCCGCGCGCAGGCGGCGGGCTTTTCCTTCCCCAGCGGCCACACGCAGAACGCCGTCGGCACCTTCGGCAGCATCGCGCGCACATCGCGCCGCCGCTGGGTGCGCATCGTGTGCGTCGCGCTCGCGCTCGCCGTCGCGTTCTCGCGGCTCTATCTCGGCGTGCATACGCCGCTGGATGTCGGCGTGTCGCTGCTCGTGGCCGCCGCGCTCGTTTTTGCGCTCGCACCCGTGGTCGAGGAGGCGAAGCGCCGCCCGCGCTATATGCTGCGCGTCTGGCTCGTGATGCTGCTGCCCGCCGCCGTTTTCCTGCTCTATGCCCTGCGCGTGCGCGCCGGCGCCGCGGGGGATCTGACGAATTACGACTCCGCGGTCAAAAACGCATGGTGTATGCTCGGCGGCGTTGCCGGCATTCTCGCGGCGATCTTTGTCGACGACCGCTTTACCCGCTTTGAAACGCAGGCTGTCTGGTGGGCGCAGGGCCTCAAGCTCGCGCTCGGCCTTGCGCTGGTCGTGGCGGTCAAGGCGGGGCTGAAGGCGCCGCTCTACGCGCTGCTCGGTCAGGGCAGCGGCCCGGCCGACGGCATCCGCTACTGCTGCGTGGTGCTGACGGCGGGCGTCCTCTGGCCGATGTCATTCCGTTTTTTCTCCGCCCTCGGCCACGGAAAAAGCGGCGCTTTACATTAAATAGCATTGGTGCTATACTAATACCGCATCCACAGACAGACGAAAAAAACCGCGCGGCGCAGCCGCGCACCGGATAAAAGGAGAAAGACCAACATGGAAGAAAAGAAAAAGCTGCACAAGTCTCGCAACAACAAGAAGATCTGCGGCGTCTGCGCCGGCTTCGCGGACTACTTCAACATCGATCCCACCATCGTGCGCATCCTCTGGGGCGTGCTGGCGCTCGCCTACGGCAGCGGCATCCTTGCCTACTTCATCTGCGCGCTCGTCATGCCCGAGGGCGACACCGAGGTCTGAGCGCTTGACATTTTCCCGCAAATCGGTATACTGGTTATGTTTGCCGTCCGCTGCGGCGGCGAGAGAACGATGTGAAAAAGCGAAGGGAGCTTCCTTTTATGGCGACTTATTCGATGCACGTCGCGGGGCTTGACCGCGATCTCCCCATCTGCAAGGTGACGGACGGGCTGTATATCGGCGCGTTCATCATGTTCGGCGACGCGGAGCTGACCACCCGCTGCGCTTCGGAGCTGCTGAAGCTCGCGGCGGACGTGGACTACGACTATATGCTCACCGCCGAGGCCAAGTCCATCCCCCTCATCCACGAGATGGCGCGCCAGAGCGGCGCGAGCAAATATTTCATCGCGCGCAAGGGCCCCAAGGTCTATATGCCCGACCCCATCTCCGTCGAGGACAAGTCCATCACCACCGTCGCCCAGCAGAAGCTCTATCTCGGCGCTGACGACGCGGCCGTCATCCGCGGGAAGAAGATCCTGCTCGTCGACGACGTGATCTCCACGGGCGGCTCGCTCAAGGCGATGGAAGCCCTTGTCGAAAAGGCGGGCGGCACGGTCACGGGACGCATGGCGGTGCTTGCCGAGGGCGGCGCGGCCGACCGCAGCGACATCCTGTTTCTCGAAAAGCTGCCGGTGTTCAACGCCGACGGCACGGTAAAGTAAATCGATCGAAAGGACGGCGGGAGCCGTCCTTTTCTTATTGGCAAATCGCACAAAAATCCCACCGCGATTTCTGCTCGACAATCGCGGGGAATCGTAGTACTCTTAGAAAAATACCCCTGCCGCCCCGCACGGCGGCGCACGGAAGAGACACAGAGGGAAAGACTGCATAAGGAGGAACACGCATGGCATACCGGGAAAGCTACGCAGGCAAGATCAACCGCAAGCTGAATAAGAAGCTCCACGTCGTCGAGGTGGCGTCGGGCCGGCAGAAGGCCGACCTCGTGCTCAAAAACGCGACGTATGTGAACGTCTTCTGCAACGAGCTCAGTCATGGCGACATCGCCGTGGCCGAGGGGCTCATCGCGGGCATGGGCGAGCATTACGAGGGCGAAGTGGAGATCGACATGGGCGGCAAGCTCGTGCTGCCCGGCTTTGTCGACGCGCACATCCACCTTGAGAGCGCGCTCGTTTCCCCCAAGGAATTTGCCAACGCCGTCATCCCGCACGGCACCACCACCGTCATCACCGACCCGCACGAGATCGCCAACGTCATGGGGACCGACGGCATCGAGTATATGCTGCAGGCCACCGAGGAGCTGCCGCTCGACGTGCGCTTCATGCTGCCCTCCTGCGTGCCGGCGACGCCGCTCGACGAATCCGGCGCGGTGCTCGATTACCGCGCGATCGACTCGTTCTACGAGCACAACCGCGTCGAGGGCCTTGCCGAGATGATGAACTATGTCGGCGTGGCGAACGCCGACGAGCAGGTGCTCGAAAAGATCGTCGCCGCGCAGGCGCACCACAAGAAGATCGACGGCCACGCCCCCGGCCTCACGGGCAACGACCTGAATGCCTACATCGCCGCCGGCGTCTATTCCGACCACGAATGCAGCACCGTGGAGGACGCGCTCGCCAAGCTCGAGCGCGGGCAGTACATCATGATCCGCGAGGGCACGGCGGCGCGCAACCTTGACGCGCTGCTCCCGCTGCTCACGCCGCAGTACTACACCTACTGTATGTTCTGCACCGACGACAAGCACCCCAACGACCTGCTCGAAAAGGGCCATATCGACTACATCGTGCGCCGCGCCATCAAGGCGGGCGTCGACCCGATCATCGCCGTCAAATGCGCCAGCCACCATGCCGCGCGCTACTTCCTGCTCAACAACCGCGGCGCGATCGCCCCGGGCTTTCTTGCGGACTTTGTCGTGATCGACAACTTTGAGGATTTCAACATTCTCGAGGTCTACAAGAAGGGCAAACTGATGTTCGACGGCAAGACCGTCACGCCCTTTGAAGCGCCCGAGATCGACCCGCACCTCGTCAGGCGCTCCCACGAGACGTTCCACGTCGCGCATCTCACGGCGGAGGACTTTATCGAGTCCCGCCCGCGCGCGGTGCTCGGCATGATCCCCGGCGAGATCGTCACGACCGACGCGGGCTACGCCGAAAAGATCAGCGTCGAGGACGACATCCTCAAGATCGCCGTCATCGAGCGCCACAAGAACACGCACCACATCGGCATCGGCTATATCAAGGGCTACGGCCTCAAGTCCGGCGCGGTGGCGACGTCCATCTCGCATGACAGCCACAACATCATCGTCGTCGGCGCGAACGAGGAGGACATGGCCGCGGCGGTCAACCGCGTGGTCGAGCTTGGCGGCGGCATCGTCGTGATGGACGGCGGCAGGGTGCTCGGCGAGGTGCAGCTCCAGATCGCGGGCATCATGAGCGAAGCGCCGCTCGTCGAGGTCAACGAGGCGCTGGAAAACGCCAAGGAGCAGGCGTTCGCCCTCGGCGTCTCGCGCGGGGTCGACCCGTTCATGACGCTCTCGTTCATGGCGCTGACCGTTATCCCGACGCTGCGTCTCACCACGCGCGGCGTGTTCGACGTTGTCCACCAGCGCTACGTGTAAGCGTCCGGCTGCGCAGACATGAAGATATGAAAAACCGCCCCCTGAGCCTGACGGCTCAGGGGGCGGCCTTGCTCTGCGGGATCACGCGCGCTCGGGCGCTTTCTTCCGGCTCAGATGGATCGCCATGCCGATGGCGAAACCGATGACGGCGGGCAGCAGCCAGCCGAGGTTCTTATCGAACAGCGGGAGGTATTCGGCCGCGAAGGCGACGGGCGCGCCGAGGTGCAGCGCCTCCTGCATGGCGGCGGGCAGCGTCTTCATGCAGTCGAAGATCGCGGCGGCCCAGGTGCCGGTCATCGTTGCGATGTACACGACGCGGTCGTGCGCGAAAAAGCGGCCGATGAAGGCGAGGATGATCAGCGCGATGGCGGGGGGATAGAGCAGCATGAGCATCGGCACGGCGTAATTGATGATGGCGCTCAGCCCGACGTTGGAAACGGCGAAGGAAAAGAGCGTGAAGACGATCGCCCACGTGCGGTAGGAGACGCGCTCGTGCGTCATCTTGGCAAAGGTCTCGGCGCAGGCGGTGACAAGGCCGATGGAGGTCTTGAGGCAGGCGAACGTGATGGTGACGGCAAGAATGAGCTGTCCGACGCCGCCGAGGTAGTGTCCGGCGATCTGCGTCAGGGCGATGCCGCCGTTTTCCGACAGCTCGAAAAGCCCGCGCGACTGCGCGCCGACAAGGATGGTCACCACATAGATCAGCGCCATCAGCAGCCCCGTGAAGACGCCGGAGGAGAGCACGTCCCGCGCGATGGCGTCGTCGTCGTTCACGCCCATGCGGCGGATCACGTCAATGACCACGATGCCGAAGGCGAGACCCGCGATGGCGTCCATCGTGCCGTAGCCTTCGATGAGCGCGGGGAAGAAGGCGTCGCTGCGATAGGCCTCGACCGGCTCGACCGTGGAGACGGCGGCGCCGGGGGACAGCAGCGCCGCGATGACCAGGATGGCGAGGAAGAGCAGGAACACCGGATTGATGATCTTGCCGATCCAGAGCGTGATCCTGCCCGGCCGCAGCGAGAAGAAGAGCACGAAGGCGAAGAAGACCGCGGAGAAAACGAGCAGGTACAGCCACTCCGGCGACTCCGCGCCCAGCATGGGGACGACGCCCGTGGTGAACGAAACGGTCGCGCAGCGGGGAATGGCGAACAGCGGGCCGATCGTCAGATACAAAAGGCACGTGAAGAACACGCCGTAGCCGCGGCCGACCTTGCTTGAGAGCGTCTGCAGGCCGTCGGAGTGCGTTACGCCGATGGCGGCGACGCCGAAGATGGGGATGCCGACGGCGGTGATGATGAAGCCGATGATGGCGGCGGTGACGTTGCGTCCTGCCATCTGGCCGAGGTGCACGGGGAAGATCAGGTTGCCCGCGCCGAAAAACATGCCGAACAGCGTTCCGGCGACGAGCAGCTTCTGCTGGAGGGTCAGTCGTTTGGCGGTCATGGAAAAATCAACTCCTTTATGCGGGAAATATTACACCAGAGGCTTGCAAAAGTAAAACGGGCAGTTATAATAGTTATATTACAAATCAAAATACCCCTTGCGGGAGGATACGGCCATGGACAGTAAAAAGCTTGAGATATTGATGACGGCGGTGAGCCTTGGCAGCTTTTCCAAGGCGTCGGAGGTGGTGGGCTACACGCAGTCGGGGCTGACGCACCTTATCAACGGCCTGGAGCGGGAGCTGGGGCTGGCGCTCATCCGGCGCGACCACAGCGGCGTATCGCTGACGGAGGAGGGCGAGGCGCTGCTGCCGGCCATCCGCGAGTATCTGAGCGCCACGGCCAAGCTGGAGAACCAGATCGCCGCCATCACCGAGAAAAAGGTCGAGACGATCCGCATCGCCGCCTACGCGAGCATCGCCATGCACTGGATGCCGGAGATCCTCTACCGCTTCCGGCGCGTCTGTCCGGACACGGACGTGGATCTGCGCATGGTCGACCATGCGATCGAGCCGTTCGAGCTGCTCGAGAGCGGGCGCACGGACGTTATCTTTGCCGCGCGGCAGAACCGCATCACCTGCGACTGGACGCCGCTGGGGCGCGATCTGATGTACGCCATTCTGCCGGAGGATTATCCCGTCCGCGGCAGAGAGAGCTTTCCCGTGGAGGAGTTTGAAGGGAAGGAGTTCCTGATGCCCTACGGGAAATTCGACATCGACGTGAACGCGGTGCTGAACGCCAACAGGGTCAGGCCGAACATCCGCCCGTGCTACGTGGACGACGAAACGGTGATCCGCATGGTGAGCAAGGGCCTCGGCGTGACGATGATGACCGAGATCATGATCCGCGGCAGGACGCACGGCGTGCAGGCGCTGCCCGTCAGCCCGCAGGCGGGGCGGGAGCTCGGCATGGGGATGCTCCTGCGCAGGAATACGCCGCAGGAGCTGCTCCGCCTGCGCGACTGCGTGCTCGATTTTCTCCGCGAGCTGCCGCAGGAGCCGGCGCACATCGCCGCGCGGACGTGAGCGCGCGGCGCGGAAAAGGAAAAACGGAACAGGGCTCCGGCGCTGCTCAGCGCCGGAGCCCTGCTGTCTGAAGCATCCCTGCGGGACGGACAGCTTCGCCGCCGCGCCGGAGCGCGGCCTCGGCGGCATGGATCGAATTGCAGGAAATCTTGCAAAAAGCGCGGCGCTTTTTTGAAGCGTCCGGCGGCACCTACACGGAAGCGACAAAAAAGGCAAGAAAAATTTGTTCAGTTTTTTAGCGGACATCAAGGCGATTTCCATTGCTTTTGCGCCGGAATTCCACTATAATCTAAAATGAAGCCTGTATGAGCATCTTTTATCGGTTTTTGAAGGAAACCATGCAAGGAATGCTCTTTGGCGATACATACGATCATCAAAATTCAGGGAGGGTTTTATCTTGAATAAGGTCATGTCACTGCACGATGCCGTTGCCAAGTACGTCGAAAACGGCGACGTACTCGCTACCGGCGGCTTCACCACCAACCGCAAGCCCTATGCGGCGGTCTCCGAGATTCTGCGTCAGGGCCAGAAGGACTTCATCGTTTACGCCGGCCCCGGCGGCGGCGAGGTCGACATGCTCATCGGCGAGGGCCGCGTGGCGGCGTACATCAACTGCTACACCGCAAACTCCGGCTACACCAACGTTTCCCGCCGCTTCCGCGCGTTCATCGAGCAGGGCAAGCTCACCTATGAGGATTATTCTCAGGATGTGCTGATGCTCATGCTGCATGCGTCTTCTCTCGGCCTTCCGTTCCTGCCGGTGCGTCTGATGCAGGGCAGCGGCCTGATGAAGTTCTGGGGCATCAGCGAGGAAAAGCGCAAGACCATGCCCAAGATCGAGGACCTCAAGTGCGTCGAGATCGAGAATCCCATGGTCCCGGGGCAGAAGGTCGTCGCCGTTCCCGTTCCCAAGATCGACACCGCGCTCATCCATGTCCAGCAGGCATCGCCGGACGGCACCTGCATCATCATGGGCGATGAGTTCCACGATATCGACATCGCCGTCGCCGCGCGCAAGACCATCGTGACGTGCGAGGAGATCGTCTCCAACGAGTACATCCGCCGCGATCCCACCAAGACCCGCATCTTCGGCGAGTGCGTGCAGGCGGTCGTCAAGGCGCCCTACGGCGCATGGCCCGCCCAGTGCTACGACTACTATGACGACGACGACGCGGCGCTGAAGGAATACGACAAGGCCTCGAAGTATCAGGACAAGGCCGACGCGATCGAGCAGCTGGCCAAGGCCGCCGCCAAGGCCGCCAAGAGCCTTGAAAAAGCGCCCGCCGACGAAAAGCTCATCGCCGCCGCCGAGGTCGCGGCCAAGGCCGCCAAGGCCGCCGTGGAGGGCACGCTCATCCCCGAGACGTTCGAGGATTACCTTGAAAAGTGGGTCTACAGCTGCGCCGACCAGGCCGCGCTGCTCGACAAGATCGGCGGCAGCCGCCTGATGCGCCTGAAGAACGAGCCGCACCTCGGCTATTCCACCACACACTAAGGGAGGAAAAGGAAAATGGCTGATTATACGAAATATACCAAGCAGGAAATGCAGGCTTACGCCATCGCAAAGAGCATCAAGGAAAATCAGATCGTCATCGTCGGCACGGGCCTTCCGCTGATCGGCGCGTCGCTCGCCAAGCGCGCGGTCTGCCCCAGCTGCCACCCCATCGTCGAGTCGGGCCTGATGGACTGCGACCCCGTTGAGGTCCCCCGCTCCGTCGGCGATAACCGCTTCATGGCGCACTGCGCCGTGCAGTGGCCCAACATCCGCTTCGTCGGCTTCGAGGCCAACGAGTGGCTGCACGACGAGGACCGTCTCGTCGCCTTCATCGGCGGCGCGCAGATCGACCCCTACGGCAACGTGAACTCCACGTGCATCTTCGGCAAGGGCGACTATCTGCAGCCCACCACGCGCTTCACCGGCTCCGGCGGCGCGAACGGCATCGCCACCTACTGCAACACCATCATCATGATGCAGCACCAGAAGCGCCGCTTCATGGATCATGTCGACTACATCACCTCCTGCGGCTGGATGGACGGCCCCGGCGGCCGTGAGCGCGCGGGCCTTCCCGGCAACCGCGGCCCGCAGATGGTCGTCACCGACCTCGGCATCATGAAGTTTGACGAGCAGACCAAGCGCATGTACCTCGCCTACTATTATCCGTTCTCCTCTCCCGAAATGGTGCAGGAAAACACCGGCTTCGAGATCGACGTTTCCCGCGCCGAGCTGATGGAAGGCCCCGACCCCGAGATCATCCGCCTCATCCGCGAGGAGATCGACCCCGGTCAGGCGTTCATCAAGGTCCCAAAGGAAAAGTAATTTTGTTATTTCAATAAGAAGGAGAAACATATATGAGCGAATATTCCATGCCCTCTTATTTCCAGACCATGCCGGTCATCGGTAAGGAGCTCGCCTCGTTCAACGAGGACAACGCCGCCGAGATCCAGCAGGTGGAGCAGGAGATCCACGAGATCCGCGAGGCCGCGCTGGAAGCCGGCCGCAGCACCGAGTCCCTGAACGAGTCCGGCCAGTGGACGGCGATGCAGCGCATCATGGAGCTGGTCGACGAGGGTACCTGGTGCCCCCTCAACAGCCTCTACAATCCCGAGGACAACAAGAACGGCTCGGTCGGCATCGTCAAGGGCCTCGG
>CAKTLG010000043.1 GCA_934572465.1 uncultured Oscillospiraceae bacterium | reverse complement strand
CTTCCGGACGGCCCGCAACAGTATCAGTATAGCAAGCCAAAGAATATTATTCAAGCCATTTTTCATATTTTCAGCAGAATCAGCGCCTTATATCAATTTTATTTCGCATTTTCATGCATTCTGCCGCTTGATTTCCCGTCCTTTCTCTGCTATTCTTTAAGCACAGAAGGGGTGAGACCAATGTACACGTGATCCCTGAGTGGTTCCGAAGCTCTATCGCAGAGCACTCTCCAAGGCCGCGTCCATGACGTAATGACCACCGCTCCGGCGGTGTTTGATATAGTGCGAGAGTGGAAACCGCAGCATATGGCATTCGGCGCCATGACAACATCCGAAAAGGAGATTCCGCCTATGAGAGATCCCAATATTCATCATGACTGACCCTTGATCGCCGCACGGTTGCACGATCAAGGGTCAGTCATTTTCTGCTTATTCGATAAAAAGGAGGGCGGCGCTGAGCGCCGCCCTCCCTCTGTATCCACCGTCCCTACAGCGCGTTCACCGTTCCGATGAACAGCGGCAGGCCCTCCACGCCCGTGATGCAGAACGCGAACGGGCGGTCAAGATCCATCTCGATCTCCGGCAGATCCTCGGGCAGCGCCGCGGCGGTATCTCCGGTGATAGCCGTAAACGCCGCAGCCTCGCAGCCCTCCTCGTCGATCTTCACGCGCGCGGCGTGCTGCGCCTTTGTCACGACAACGCTCTCGTCAAACTTCTCCTCATCGATGAGCGGCGAGAAGTCCGCCTTATTGCCGTCGAACACATCGGTGACGCCCAGCGCCTCGAGCGCATCGGTCAGTTCAAGGTCGGAGTCCACGTCGAACTTCGGCACGCTCCAGATGAGCTTCGCGCTCAGCAGCTCGGTCTGCGCGTCATAATCCATCAGTCCCTTGACGGCTTCGCCGCCGGAAAGCAGGCCTGCAAGCGCCGTGCCCTCGTCGGGCAGCAGAAAGCGCATCGCCTGCCCGCCGCGGAAGCGCAGCTCCGCGACGGTATAGTTCTCGCCGCGGTAGCAGGCGGCGCCGCTTTGCGTCAGGTGCATGAAGTCAACGCGCTGCTCCGTGCCGTCCGCCGCGGTAAAGATATCCTGCTTCGTCGCGCTCTTGAAAAACTCGTCGCTCCACGCATCCTTGAAGTAGAGCGTCGTCAGCAGCACCAGCGCGGTCTCGGGTCTTGTCTCAACGCCGCCGGCGGCCTCCTCCAGCAGCCCGCCGGTGTTCTCGTTGATCCACTCGGCGATGGCGCGGTCTGTCTTCTCCGTGCCCATCGGCGCGCTGTAGGTCGAGGCAAGATACTGCTGCGCGAGCGTCGTAAGCGTTTCTTCGCGGTAGGGCAGGCTCTCGTTCAGCCAAAGGGAGCATCCCAGCAGCGTTTTGCCGCCGTCCGTCTCCCCGTGGAGATTGCGCCAGATGTAATTGGATGCGCTTTGGCTCTCGTCCGTGCCGTTCAGCCCCAGCAGGTCGAGCAGCTGCGCGCGGCTCTCGCCGTCCACGGTCTCGCTGAGCATGGCGAGCGCAAGGTACAGGTTCGCGGGTGAAATGACGGCGTTGTCCTTTGCGGACAGCAGCGCGGCCGCCGTCTCCTGCGTAAAGCCGAGGAACGCCGCGGGATAGGCCGTGCCCTGGCTCTTGAGCGCACGCAGCGCGTCGTAATACGCGGTGCTGCGCGCATCCCACTCGTCCCAGATCTGCTGCTGCGCCGCCTCATAGGCCTCCGCGCCCAGCGCATCGCGGTCGATGGCGGCAAACGCCGCGTCCAGCTCCTCCGTGCGCGGCATCGCGGGCAGCTGCGGATATTCCGCCTCTCTCACGGCAAGCTCCGAGAGGTACTGCGCGGCGATCGGGTCGCTCTGCACGGCGTCCTCGCCCTCCTCCGGAAAGCTGCGGCTCGCCGTTCCGTTTTCGCCGCAGGCGGTCAGGGCAAAAATCATCGCCGCGATCAGCAAAAAAGCAAATGATCGTTTCATGTCGGATGACCTCCGTTTCTGGATATCTGTCTTATTAGACGGCGCCCGCCGCAAAAAGTTCCCGCCCGCCGCAAAAATCCCGCGCCGGACTTTTACGCTGGGCGCGAATGTGGTATACTGTCAAAAATATTTTCTTTTTCCTGTAACGCGACCGCCGGAAAAGTTGTCTTATCCCCATGATGGCAGTCAACGGAAAGGAGCGACCACATGGACGACAACCGCATCGTCGATCTTTACTGGCAGCGGGATGAGCACGCCATCGAAGCCACCGCCGCCAAATACGGCCCCTATTGTATGAAAATTTCGCAAAATATTCTCTCCGACCGCGCCGACAGCGAGGAGAACGTGAACGACACCTACCTGCACGCCTGGAACGCCATGCCGCCGCAGCGGCCCGCGATCCTTCAGGCCTTTCTCGGCAAGCTCGCGCGCAACCTCGCGCTCAACCGCTATAAGGCGAAAAATACGCAGAAGCGGCAGAGCGACGCCCTCGCGCTCTCGCTCGACGAGCTCTCCGACTGCGTGAGCGCGCCGTCGGGCCCCGAGGACGAGACGGCGGCAGCGGAGCTTGGCGCCAGCATCAGCGCGTTTCTGCGCACGCAGAGCGCCGACGCGCGCGTCATGTTCGTCCGCCGCTACTTCTACTGCGACTCGATCACGGAGATCAGCTCCCGCTTCGGCTGCGGCGAGAGCCGTGTGAAAACGACGCTGCTGCGCACGCGCAGCCGCTTAAAGCAGCATTTAGTCAAGGAGGGCTATTTCCATGAAGCATGAAGCCATAGCCCGCGCGCTGACGCAGCTCGACGACGCGCTCATCGCCGAGGCTGGAGCCTACGCCCCGCGCAGGCGCCGCGTCCTTCCCCGTATGCTCGCGCTTGCCGCCTGTCTTGCGCTCGCCGTCACCGCCGTTCTGACGCTCGCGCGTCCCGCGCCGGAGACGGACATCCTCATCGGCGGCACGCTGCTTGCCGATGCGCCCATCCCCATCGACCGCCCCGCGCCGCTGGCGCTCGACCCCGCGCAGGCCGCCCAGCCGCTCGCCGTATCGCTCGCGTTTGAAGGCGGCGCGGACGGGCCGCTCGAGGTCTCCGTATCGGACGGCGTGCTCGATTCGCCGCTCGACGCCGCGCCGCGCGCGCTTTCCTCGCGCGTCGTCTCCGGCGGCGAAATGCTCACGTGGACGATCGAAGCGCCGGACGAGCGCGCGGTCTACACGCTCTTTCTTGGCGGCGAAGCCGCCGCCGCGCTGCGCTATGACGCGGCAAACGCCCGCTGGGTCGCGGAAAAGCCGTGACCTCAGGCAAATCACAGCAACACAACATTTTTTGGAGGTAATTTCCCATGAAAAAGCTTTTTTCTCTGCTGCTCGCCGCAGCGATGCTCCTGTCCCTTGCCGCCTGCGGCAGCAAGAGCGATGATAGTGCCGCCAACCAGCCCGCCGACGCGCTGGAGCTGCTGAATACCGTTTGGGCAAGCTATTCCGAAGATGAAAAATTCCCCGCCGCCGGCGGCGACTATGACGAAGCCAACATGGCCGACGGCGCGCCGGGCCGCTTCGGCGTTGCCGACGGCGACACGCTTGAATTTTCCCTCACCTTCCCCGCCGCCGACGCCGGCAAGCTCTCCGACGCGGCTTCCCTCGTCCACATGATGAACCTCAACACCTTCACCGCCGGTGCGTTCCATATCACCGATGCTGCGGACGTGGACGGCATCGTTTCCGACCTCAAGGACAACGTCATGGCCCGCCAGTGGATGTGCGGCTTCCCCGATAAGCTCGTTATCGCCACGCTCGGCAATTACGTTGTCTCCTGCTACGGTGCCGAGGACCTCGTTGACACCTTCCGCGACAAGCTGATCGCCGCCTACGCGGACGCCGCCGTCGTCTGCGACGAGCCGATCGTCTGATCTGAATTTCCGGAAAGGCGGAGAGGCCCATGCTCTTTTCCAGCGTCACCTTTCTCTATTACTTCCTGCCCGCCGCGCTTTTGTTGTACGTCTTTGTGCAACAGCGCTGCAAAAATTTCATTCTGCTGCTCGTCAGCCTTATCTTCTACGGCTGGGGCGAGCCGAAGTATGTGCTTTTAATGCTCGTTTCCATCGTGCAGGGCTATGTCTTCGGCCTGCTCGTGGAAAAGCATCGGGGCAGGAAAGCGTCAAAGCTCTTTTTGGCGCTTTCCCTCCTCGTGAGCCTTGGGCTGCTCGGCTATTTCAAGTATGCCGACTTTTTCCTTGAGAGCGTCAACGCCGCTGCGGGACTTTCTCTGCCGCTTTTGAAGCTCGCGCTCCCCATCGGCATCAGCTTCTACACCTTTCAGGTGCTCAGCTACGTCATCGACGTTTACCGCGGCGACACGGCGGCGCAGAAGAATTTCATCGACCTCGCCGCCTACGTCTCGCTCTTTCCCCAGCTCATCGCGGGGCCCATCGTGCGCTACTCGGACGTTGCTCCGCAGCTCAAGAGCCGCGCGCACAGCGTTTCCGGCGCGGCGGAGGGCGTGCGCCGCTTCACGGCGGGCCTTTGCAAAAAGGTGCTGCTCGCCAACCAGTTCGGCGCATTAGCCGGCGCCTATAAGCAAACGCAGCAGGCAAGCGTCCTCTTTGTCTGGCTCTACGCGCTCGCGTTTCTGCTTCAGGTCTACTTTGACTTTTCCGGCTACAGCGACATGTCCATCGGCCTTGGCCGCATCCTCGGCTTCCGCTTCCCTGAGAACTTCAACTACCCCTATATCTCCGCAAGCATCACGGAGTTCTGGCGGCGCTGGCACATCTCGCTCGGCTCGTGGTTCCGCGACTATCTCTATATCCCCCTCGGCGGCAGCCGCAGGGGAAAGGCGCGCCAGCTTCTGAACATTCTCATCGTCTGGCTTGCAACGGGTCTGTGGCATGGGGCGGCGTGGACGTTCGTGCTCTGGGGACTGTGGTTCGCCGTTTTGCTGCTGGCGGAAAAGCTGTGGCTGCTGCCGGTGCTGGAAAAGCGCCGCGTATTCGCCCATATCTATACGCTCTTTTTCGTCACGCTCGGCTTCGTCCTCTTTGACGCGGACAGCGCCGCGCAGGCCGTCTCACGCATCGGCGCGATGTTTGGCGCGGGCGGGCTGCCGCCCGTGAGCACGCAGGCGCTCTACTATCTCAGAAGCTATGCGCCGCTTTTGCTGCTCGGCGTCGTCTTCGCAACGCCGCTGCCAAAGCGCGCCGTATCGGCGCTGCGTGAGCGGCGCGGCGCGGCGCTCGCGCTCGACGTGCTCGAGCCGCTGCTGCTGCTCGCCGCCCTCGCGCTGTGCACTGCCTTCCTCGTGGACGGGTCGTTCAACCCCTTCCTCTACTTCCGCTTTTAAGGAGGCCGCAAAATGAACAGAAAAACCAAAGACCTCCTCACGCTCGGCACATTTGCGCTGTTCGTGCTCGTCCTCTCGCTCTGGAGCATCCTCAAAAGCGACGGTACGATCTCGGAGAGCGAGCGCCGTCCGCTCAAGCAGCTCCCCGCGCTGAGCGCGGAAAGCGTCCTCTCCGGCCGCTTCCAGTCGAACTTTGAGGACTACGCGCTCGACCAGTTCCCGCTGCGCGACGGCTTCCGCACGCTCAAGGCGCTGTCCGTCCGCTACCTCTTCGGCGAAAAGGACAACAACGGCGTCTACGTCGCCGGCGGCTATGCCGCAAAGCTCGACGATACGCTCGATGAGGCCTCCCTCGGCCACGCGGCCGACCGCTTCCGCTATGTGTACGACAGCTATCTCAAGGATACGGGCGCGAGTGTCTACCTCTCGATCGTCCCCGACAAAAACTACTACCTTGCCGCCCAAAACGGCTACCCCTCGCTGGACTATGACCGGCTCTTCTCCCTGATGCGCGAAAAAATGGAGTATGCCGGCTATATCGACCTGACGGGCGCGCTCTCGCTTTCGTCCTACTACCGCACCGACACGCACTGGCGGCAGGAGGCGCTGCTCCCCGCCGCCGCGCTGCTTGCGGACGCGATGGGCGCAAGCGTCTCGCAGGACTTCACGGCCGTCACGCTCGACACGCCGTTTTACGGCGTTTACCGCGGCCAGTCGGCGCTGCCGATGGCGCCCGACGCGCTCACGTACCTCACGAACGATGTTCTCGCGGGCTGCCGCGTGTACGACTACGAGAACGACGAATACCTGCCCGTCTACACGCTTGAAAAGGCGGACGGCAGCGACCCGTATGAGATCTTCCTCTCGGGGCCGAAGTCGCTGCTGCGCATCGAGAATCCGAACGCGAAGACGGAGCGCAGACTCATCGTCTTCCGCGATTCGTTTGCCGCAAGCCTCGTCCCGCTGCTTGCCGAGGGCTACAGCGAGATCACGCTCGTCGACATCCGCTACCTCTCCCCCGCGGTGCTCGGGCGGTTCATCGATTTTGACGCGCAGGACGTGCTGTTCCTTTACAGCACGAGCGTGCTAAACGACAGCGCGACCATCAAGTGATTGCAAAGGAGGAGGCTCCGCCGCATGGCGGAGCCTCCTCCTTATGTCTTTTTTTCTCCCGTCGGGCCTGCAAAAAAAGAAGCCCGCCGGCAAGGGTGGGTTCAGGTTAATGATAGCACAGCGGTTTTCACGATGCAAGAAAAAGTTGGCGGACTTTCATGATTTCGTTACCCCGTACAGTTTAGCACGCTAAAGCAGCGGAAAAGTTGGAAAAACAAAGGCTTGACGCGCCGAGGGTGCAGGACGTAATATAGTTCATGTATTTTTTATCAACAGGAGGTCTGGAGCATGAGTGAAGAAACCCGTATCCCCGAGCTTTTCGGCTCGCTGGTATTCAATGAGCGCGCGATGGAGCAGTATGTGCCGCAGAGTGCGATGGAGATCTGGCGACAGTGCCTGAAAAGCGGGCAGCCCCTGCCTCTTTCCGCAGCCAACGAGATCGCCGACGCGATGAAGACCTGGGCGCTCGAGCGCGGCGCCACGCATTTTACCCACTGGTTCCAGCCGCTCAGCGGTGTCACCGCCGAAAAGCACGACAGCTTCATCAAGGACGCCGGCGGTGGGCGCGTCATCATGGACTTCTCCGGCAAGGAGCTGGTCTGCGGCGAGCCGGATGCGTCGAGCTTCCCCTCCGGCGGCCTGCGCGCCACATTCGAGGCGCGCGGCTACAGCGCGTGGGACCCGACGGCCTTTGCCTTCATCAAGGACGGCAGCCTCTGCATCCCGACGGTGTTCTGCTCCTACGGCGGCGACGCGCTCGACAAGAAGACGCCGCTGCTGCGCTCGATGGAGGCCGTGAACCGCGAGGCCGTGCGCGTGCTGGGTCTTTTCGGCAGCGGCGCACGCAAGGTCACGCCGCAGATCGGCGCGGAGCAGGAGTACTTTCTTATCGACCGCGCGCTGTTTTTGAAGCGCATGGATCTGCGCCTGTGCGGGCGCGCGCTCTTCGGTGCAAAGCCCCCCAAGGGCCAGGAGCTGGACGATCACTACTTCGGCGCGTTCCGTCCGCGGGTCGCCGCCTACATGAAGGAGCTGGACGAGGAACTGTGGAAGCTCGGCGTGCTCTCCAAGACCAAGCACAACGAGGTCGCCCCCGGCCAGCATGAGATGGCCCCCATCTACACCGACGCCAACACCGCGAGCGACCAGAACCAGCTCGTGATGGAAACGATGAAAAAGGTCGCGGAAAAGCACGGCCTTGTCTGCCTGCTGCATGAAAAGCCCTTTGCGGGCGTGAACGGCTCGGGCAAGCACGTCAACTGGTCGCTCTCGACCGACACGGGCGAAAATCTCTTCTCCCCCGGTAAGACGCCCAGCCAGAACGCCGTGTTCCTGCTCTTCCTTGCCGCGTTCGTCAAGGGCGTGGACGAATATCAGGAGCTGCTGCGCTGCTCGGTCGCCTTCGCGGGCAACGATCACCGTCTCGGCGCGCAGGAGGCGCCGCCGGCCATCATCTCCATCTTCCTCGGCACGGAGCTGGAGGGCATCATCGACGCCATCGTCGACGAGAATGACTATACCGACGCCGAGCGCAAGACGCTGCGCATCGGCGTGGACGTTCTCCCCTCCATCCCGCAGGATACGACCGACCGCAACCGCACCTCGCCGCTGGCCTTCACGGGCAACAAGTTCGAGTTCCGTATGCCCGGCTCCAGCCAGTCCATCGCCGGCCCCGCCACGATCCTCAACGCGATCATGGCCGACGAGCTGCACGCCTTCTACGAGTCGCTCAGGAACGCGCCGGACTTCACCGCCGCGCTGCACGACCTCATCCGCGACACCTTCGCCGCGCACCGCCGCATCATCTTCAACGGCAACGGCTACGAGGCCGCGTGGGTCGAGGAGGCCGAACGGCGCGGGCTTGCCAACCTGCGCAACACCGCCGAGGCGCTGCCGGCCTACATCCTGCCCAAAAACATCGACATGCTCACCCGTCAGGGCGTTTACACGAAAGAGGAGATCCTCTCCCGCCACGAAGTTCATATGGAGAAATACTGCAAGGTCGTGCGCATCGAGGCCGCCACGCTCGTCGACATGGTGCAGCACGGCATCCTGAACGCCGCCTCGGAGTATGAAGCCGCGCTGTGCGAGACGATCACGCGCAAGCGCGCGGCGGCAGGCGAGCTTGCCTGCCACGTTGAAACGTCGCTGGCGAACGCCGTCAGCTCGCTCAACGAGCAGCTGCTGGAGGAGACCATCGCGCTCAAGACGGCGCTGGAAACGGTCTCTGACGACGCAAGCCCCGAGGCGCTGCTGCACTACTACCATGATGAGGTAGAGCAGCGCACGGAAGCGGTGCGGCGCATCGTTGACAAGCTCGAGGGCCTGACGGCGTCGAAGTACTGGCCGTACCCGACGTTCTGCGAGCTTTTATTCTCCGTCTAATTCAAAAAGGACGCTCTTGAGAGCGTCCTTTTTGAGTGAGCCCTGCGCTTTCTGTGTATTCTAAACCTGTGGAGGAAGAAGATATGAAGTACATTTTCGTCACCGGCGGCGTGGTGTCCGGTCTTGGCAAGGGCATCTGCGCCGCCTCGCTCGGGCGGCTTTTGAAGCAGTGCGGCCTGAAGGTCAAGAATCAGAAATTCGACCCCTATCTCAATGTCGACCCCGGCACGATGAGCCCCTATCAGCACGGCGAGGTCTTCGTCACCGACGACGGCGCGGAGACCGACCTGGATCTCGGCCACTACGAGCGCTTTGTCGACGAGGCGCTGGATGAAAAGTCCTCGGTGTCCTCGGGCAAGATCTTCTGGAGCGTTCTGAACCGCGAGCGCCAGGGCGGGTATCTCGGCGGCACGGTGCAGATCATCCCGCACGTGACCGACGAGATCAAGCGCCGCATCTACGCCATGGACGACGGTGAAACGGACGTCGTCATCTCTGAGATCGGCGGCACGGTCGGCGACATCGAGAGCCAGCCGTTCCTTGAGGCCATCCGTCAGGTCGCAGCCGAGCGCGGGCGCGAAAACGTGCTCTTTATCCATGTGCCGCTCATCGTCTCCATCCCCGGCACGGGCGAGCTCAAGAGCAAGCCCACGCAGCACTCGGTCAAGGAACTGCTCAGCGAGGGCATCCAGCCCGATGTGCTCGTCGTGCGCACGGACGAGCCGATCACCGACGATATCCGCCGCAAGATCGCGCTGTTCTGCAACGTGGAGCCTGACTGCGTCATCCAGAACGCGACGGCCTCCACGCTCTATGAAGTCCCGCTGCTGCTCGAGCGCGAGGGCCTGTGCCGCGTGGTGTGCCGCAAGCTGAAGCTTGCGTGCGGCGAGCCGGACATGACCGAGTGGCGCGCGCTCGTCAGCAGGATCCACGGCGTGCACCGCCATGTGCGCATCGCGCTTGTCGGCAAGTACACGGGGCTGCACGACGCGTACCTGAGCGTCGTCGAGTCGCTTTTCCACGCGGGCACGGCCTGCGACGCGAGCGTTGAGATCCAGTGGGTGGACTCCGAGACGCTGACGGCGGACAACATCGCCCAGAGGCTCTGCGGATGCAGCGGCGTCCTGGTCCCCGGCGGCTTCGGCGACCGCGGCATCGAGGGCATGATCCTGGCCGCGCAGTACGCGCGCGAGCACAGGCTGCCGTATCTCGGCATCTGTCTCGGGATGCAGATCGCGGTCATCGAGTTTGCGCGCCATGTGCTCTCATGGGACGACGCGACGAGCGCGGAGTTCTCCTCCACGACGGCGCATCCCGTTATCGCGCTCATGCCCGAGCAGATCGGCGTGACGGCCAAGGGCGGCACGATGCGCCTTGGCAAATACCCCTGCGCGCTCGCGGAGGGCTCCGTCTCCCGCGCGCTCTACGGCGCGGACGAGGTCTGGGAGCGCCACCGCCACCGCTACGAGTTCAACAACGACTTCCGCGCCGATTTCGAGGCGGCGGGGCTGCGCCTTGCCGGCCTTTCGCCGGACGGCACGCTCGTGGAGATCGTGGAGAACACGGAGCACCCCTGGTTCGTCGGCGCGCAGTTCCACCCCGAATTCAAGAGCCGTCCCAACAAGCCGCATCCGCTTTTCCGCGGCTTTGTCGGCGCTTCCCTCACCCGCGCGGTCATATGACCGCGCGGATTTGTTTACAATAGCGCTGGAAATGTTGGAAAAGCTATGATAGAATGGTAAAACTACCATCGCTGAGTTTACGATACGGCAGGAGAAACGAACATGGATCATCAAATCATCATCGTCCTCGACTTTGGCGGCCAGTACAACCAGCTGATCGCCCGCCGCGTGCGCGAATGCGGCGTTTACTGCGAGGTCAAGCCCTACACGACGCCGCTTGCGGAGCTGCTGGCGATGAAGCCGATCGGCTTCATCTTTACCGGCGGGCCGAACAGCGTGTACCTCGAGGACGCGCCGCACGTCGATCCCGCGCTCTTTGACGCGGGCGTCCCCGTGCTCGGCATCTGCTACGGCTGCCAGCTCATCGCGCACCATCTCGGCGGCAGAGTCGTCGCCGCGAGCGACGCCTCCGCGCGCGAATACGGCAAGACCGAGACGTTCTTCGACACGGGCTGCAGGCTCTTCAAGGGGCTGCCCGAAAAGAGCGTCACGTGGATGAGCCACGGCGACTATATGGAAAAGGTGCCGGACGGCTTCTCCCTTGTCGCGCACTCCGACGCCTGTCCGAACGTCGCCATCTGCGACGAGGCGCGCGGGTTCTACGGCGTGCAGTACCACCCCGAGGTCAACCACACCGAGTTCGGCACCGCGATGATCCGCAACTTCCTCTATGAAATCTGCGGCGCGAAGGGCGACTGGACGATGGGCGACTATAAGAACACCGCCATCGCCGCCGTGCGCGAAAAGGTCGGCGCGGGCCGCGTGCTGCTGGCGCTCTCCGGCGGCGTGGACTCGTCCGTCGTGGCGGCGCTGCTGGCCGAGGCCGTCGGCCC
>CAKTLG010000042.1 GCA_934572465.1 uncultured Oscillospiraceae bacterium | reverse complement strand
AGCAACTTCGTTGTTGTTCTTTAATTTATAAGTTACCCGTTTTATAGAGGTCAGGCGCCTCTGCCCGCTTATCCTGCCTCCACGCCCCCGTCGAAACCGGTACGCCCCCATATCGTCGACATGGACTTCGTATCGCTCGCTCCGCCATGTCTCCTCTTCAAACGGCAAACGCTTCGCTGGTTTGCCGTTTGAAAAAGGACGAAAGCAACGCCTGTGCGCCGCGAACAACAACAGGGTCTGTTGCGCGAAAGCAAAAGGAAAATAGAATTACATCTTCTCCGGCTCAGGATAATCAACGCCCTGCGTATCCACGCGGATGGACTTGATGACCTGCGGCTTTTTCGGCATGTCGTTGTACATATTGCGCATCACGCGGGAGATGTCGACCGCGGCCTGCGCGTTCTCGGTGATCTTGCCGAAGGCGGCGTACTGGCCGTCGAGATGCGGCGCGTCGGCCACCATGATAAAGAACTGGCTGCCCGCGCTGTCGGGGATCATCGTGCGCGCCATGGACAGAACGCCCAGCGTGTGCTTGAGGTCGTTTTTGAAGCCGTTTGCGGAAAACTCGCCCTTGATCTCATAGCCGGGGCCGCCCGTGCCGTTGCCGTCCGGGTCGCCGCCCTGGATCATGAAGCCGGGGATGACGCGGTGGAACACCACGCCGTCATAAAAGCCGGAATTCGCCAGCGCGATGAAGTTGTTGACGGTGTTGGGCGCGATCTCGGGATAGAGCTCGCCGCTCATCACCGCGCCGCTTTCCATTTCGATGGTCACGATGGGGTTTGCCATAATTCCTCTCCTTATCTCCGCGCGCGCATCGCGCGGTCGATCTCGCGCTTGGCGTCGCGCCGTGCGGCGTCCTCGCGCTTGTCATAGTTCTTCTTGCCCTTGCACACGCCAAGCTCGAGCTTCACGCGCGCGTCCTTGAAGTAGACGCTCAGCGGGATGAGCGCATAGCCGTCCTGCTTGACGAGCGCGTAGAGCTTATTGATCTCCCGCTTGTGCAGAAGCAGGCGCTTGGGCCGGTCGGGATCGTGGTTGAAGATGTTGCCCTTGTCGTAGGGAGAGATGTGCATTGAAAGGACGTTCGCCTCGCCGTTTTTGATGATAACATAGCTGTCCTTCAAATTCAGCGTGCCGGCGCGGATAGACTTGACCTCCGTGCCCTTGAGCTCAATGCCCGCCTCATAGCGATCCTCGACAAAATAGTCATGGAACGCCTTGCGGTTCTGCGCCATGACCTTGATTCCCTTTTTCTCCGCCACGGCGCACACCTCCCTTCGCTCGGCGAGAGCCAGTATAGCATGATTTTACCCGCCGCACAAGGGCTGTAATCAAAATGTAATAATTTCGATTTCCCTGTGGCAATCTCCGCCGGTTTGTGGTATTATATAAGTTGATTTTATATCGCTCCGCGGGAGGTGTCACAGCATCAACGTTACGCTTCATATCTCGATCCCCGCGCCGCTGCTGCGGGCGCTGGCTCTTTTAGCGCTCAGCCTGCTGTGTTTCTATACCGTGTCGCTCTCCCCGTCCGCAGCCGAGTCGGAGCCAAGCCTCTCCGCCGTGGAGGAGCCGATGGAAAAGGAGCCGCCGGAGGGCGCGCTGAGCGCCGGGGACATTCTCGCCTCCTCCCGCACCATCGTGCATGGAATGGGCCAGCTTCGCAGCGTCACCGTGCTCAACTGCCGCGAGGGCTTCGAGCGCTATTACGCGCAGGGCTCGCGCGTATTCGAGGTCGACCTGCGCATGACGAGCGACGGGCAGGTCGTGCTGCGGCACGACTGGCGCGCCGGCTGGCAGAGCGGCATCAGCGAGCTGATGATCCCGACCTACGATAAATTCATTTCAACGCCCATCCTGAACGAGTACACGCCCATGAGCTTCCGCGACCTGCTGCTTCTGATGGAGGAATACCCCGATGTCTGCATCATCACCGACACGAAGTTCACCGACGCCGAGATCGTGACCGCGCAGTTCTCCGCCATGCTCGCCGACGCGCACGCGCTGGGGCTTTCCTACCTGTTCGACCGCATCGTCATTCAGGTCTACTCGCCGCTGATGTTCCGCGTGGTCGATCACCTCGGCCACTTCCCGCACTACATCTACACGCTCTACGCCGAAGGCTTCGACCGTACCGACGACACGCTGCGCCAGAAGCTCGCCTTCTGCCAGGAAAACGGCATCCATGGCATGACCATGTGGGCCCACTGGTGGAGCGAGCATTACGCCGTCATTGCCGAAGCGTATGGCGTGCGCTGCTATGTCCACACCGTTGACGACGCGGACGAGGCCATGTCGCTGCTCGGGCGCGGCGTCTGCGCCGTCTATACCGACTGTCTTGTCCCCGACGATCTGCAAGGAGATGACGATCCATGGAGCTGAAGGAAGCTTTCCTCCGCCGCGAGGAGATCTACCGCGGCCGCATTCTTGACGTACACGTCGACACCGTGCGTCTGCCCAACGGCAGGGAGAGCACGCGCGAGGTCGCCGACCACCCCGGCGGCGTCGCCATCGTGGCCATCGACGATCATGACAACGTGCTCACCGTGAAGCAGTACCGCTACGTTTTCTCCCGCGTGCTTGAGGAGATTCCCGCGGGAAAGCTCGAGCGCGGCGAGGATCCGGACGTGGCCGCGCTGCGCGAATTGCAGGAGGAGACCGGCGCGAGGCCGAAGCGCATGATCCCTCTCGGCGCGCTCCTCGTCTCCCCCGGCTGCTACAGCGAGGTGCTGCACCTCTACCTTGCCGATGGTCTCAGCTTCGGCGAGCAGCATCCGGACGAGGATGAATTTCTGGAGCTTTACCGCACGCCGTTCGACGAAATGCTTGCGCGCGTGATGCGCGGCGAGCTTGAGGACGCAAAGACCGTCTGCGGCATTTTGAAGGTCCACGCCCTGCGCACGGCGCAAAAAGAGAGACAGGAGAACGAAAACTGATGGAACAGAAAAAAACGATCCTCATTGTCGAGGATGAAAAGAATATCGTCGATATCATCCGCTTCAACCTCCAGCGTGCGGGCTACGATACGCTCGAAGCCTACGACGGCGAGGCGGGCCTCGCCGTGGCGCGCGAAAAAAAGCCCGACCTCATCCTGCTCGACGTGATGATGCCCAAGATGATGGGCTTTGACGTCTGCCGCGCCCTGCGCGGCGAGGGGGACAACGTCCCCGTCATCATCCTCACCGCACGCGAGGAAGAGGAGGACAAGATCCTCGGCCTTGAGATCGGCGCGGACGATTACATCACCAAGCCCTTTTCCATGCGTGAGCTGCTCGCGCGCGTCAAGGCCAACATCCGGCGCACCGCCATGCTCTCCGCCCCCGCGGGCGAGGAGAGCGCCATGAGCGCCGGCGGCGGCATCACCATCAACACCGACAGCTTCCAGGTCTACAAGAACGGCGCGCCCATCGACCTGACGCAGCGCGAATACGAGCTGTTGACATTCCTCGCCAGCCACCCCGGCAAGGTCTTCTCGCGCGTTGACCTGATGGAGCAGGTCTGGAACTACGGCTACGTCGGCGACGACGCCCGCACGGTGGACGTCACCGTCCGCCGTCTGCGCGAAAAGATCGAGGACGATCCCGCCTCCCCCGCCTATATCCTCACGCGCCGCGGCGTCGGCTACTATTTCTCCGCCCAGTCGTAACGCACGCCCCAACGCTCAGCGAAAGGAGTACCGCCCATGTTCCGCAGCCTGCACATGAAGCTCGTGATGATCATGCTGCTGCTCGTCACCTCCCTGATGGCGGTGGTCGGCGCGTTTCTGATGACCAGCGTCACGAACTTCTATATCGACGACTTCTACGAGCAGATGAACGAGATGTTCGGCGAGTCCAACGCCGCCTTCGTCAACACGCTGCGCGAGGAGGCGGCGCAGGAGGACGGTGCCGCGCGGCTGCAAACGATGCTCGAGGCCTCCTCCGGTACGCTCAGCATCGACTCGCGCAACCGCAACTACTATATCCTCGACGCCAAAAGCGGCGCGGTGCTCGCCTCGAGCAACGACAGCGCCGACGCGCTGGAGCAGACGGAGAACATCCTCACCGCGCGCAACGGCGCCGTCGGCGACCACAGCGACCTTGCCTCGAGCTATATGGACGTTGCCATCCCCATCTCCGGCGGCGACAACAGCTTCATCATCTACATCCGCGACAACCGCACGACGGTCTCCTCGCTCAATTCCGAGCTGCTGTTCATCATTTTGCAGGCGCTGCTCGTCGGCCTTCTTGTCTCGGTCCTGCTCTCGTTCCTGCTGGCAAAAACGATGATCGACCCCATCGAAAAGCTGACCGAGGGCGCCGAGCGCGTCGCCGCCGGCGACTTTGACGAGACGCTCGCCGTCGAATCGACGGACGAGATCGGCGTGCTGACCACCACGTTCAACGACATGGCCTCCGTGCTCCACTCCACGCTTGAAGCCGTGGAAAACGAGCGCAACAAGCTCGATACGCTGTTTCTCCACATGAGCGACGGCGTCGTCGCCTACGACGGCACGGGCAGGCTCATCCACTGCAACCCCGCCGCCTGCGAGCTTCTGGGCCGCAGCGCGGAGGAGTGCGTCTACAGCGAGCTTTTTGAAGCCGTCTGTCCCTTCTCCCACGTCGTTTCCATGCAGCGCAGCGATTACGTCGAATCCGAGCTGACGGTCGGCGAGCGCAGCGTGGAGCTGTACTTTGCGCCCTTTTCCGACGAGGAGAGCGGCGGCGTCCTCATCGTGCTGCACGATGTCACCGAGCACCGCAAGACCGAGGAGCGGCGCAAGGAATTTGTCGCCAACGTCTCCCACGAGCTGCGCACCCCGCTCACGAACGTCCGCTCCTATGCCGAGACCATCCGCGATGCGGGCGGCGAGCTCAGCCGCGAGACGGAGAATGACTTCCTCGATGTCGTCATCAGCGAGACCGACCGCATGACCCACATCGTGCAGGATCTGCTGACGCTCTCGCGCCTTGATTCCGGCCGCAGCGAGATGAACATGGCGCGATTCCCCTTCTCCGCCGCCATCGACGCGGTGCTCCGCTCCATCGAGCTGGAGGCCCGCCGCCACGGCCACGAGCTGACGCACGACTACAGCGAGGATCTGCCCCTCATCATGGGCGACCGCGGCCGTATCGAGCAGGTCATGCTCAACGTCCTCGGCAACGCCGTGAAGTATACGCCGGACGGCGGCCACATCCGCGTCACCGCTGGCAGCGAGGGCGAAACGGTCTGGATGGAGGTCGCGGACGACGGCATCGGCATCCCCGAGGCCGACCGCAGCCGCATCTTCGAGCGCTTCTACCGCGTAGACAAGGCGCGCTCGCGCGAATCCGGCGGCACAGGCCTCGGCCTTTCCATCGCCACCGAGATCGTCCAGCGCCACCACGGCACGCTCGCGCTCGTCGATCGCCCCGGCCCCGGCACGACCGTGCGGCTCGTGCTGCCCATCACCCAGCCCATCGGCGGGGAGGCGTCCCATGAAGGATAAAAAGGCCGCGCTCATTCGCCATGCGCAGAATATTGCCATCGCCGCGCTCACGCTCTCGGCGCTGTTTCTGCTGATGCAGACGCCGCTCGTCGGCGGCCTTGCGGGCAAAACGCCCTACGAGCTTGCGCGCGACTGGTTCACCGACGACGCCGTGCCGGAGAGCGCCGTCACCGCCGATCCGACCGAGCTGGCGCTTCCCGTGCGCGTGGTCTTCACCAGCGAATATGCCCGCTTCGGCCTTGACGCCATCACCACGCTTGATACGGAATTTGAGCAGGCGGGCGTTTTCTTCAGCGAAGCGCTCGGCTCCGCCGAGACGCTTACCTCCTGCTCTGACGATGAGCTGCTTGCCGCGCTGCCCAAAAGCGGGCTTTACCTTGCGCTCGGCGCCGACACGCCGCTCCCGCTCCTTGCCGGCATCCTCGGCGTCACCGCGCCCGACACGCCGCTGCTGCGCGTCTGCCGGCTGCTGCTGCTCCCAGCCGAGGACGGCGGCGCGCTCCTCTACTTGCAGGACCGCGACGAGGGCTGCTTTTTCAGCCGCACGGCCGTCAGCAGCAGCGCGCTGTCCGAGAGCCTTGCCGCGCTCGACGGCAACGGCACCGAATTTTCCTTCGCCCTCTCCGGCGGCTACGAGCAGCTCTCGCCCTACACGCTCATTTTCAGCGAGCCTGCGGCGCGCTGCACGCTTTCCGCCGCGAACGCGCTGACCGATCTGCCCACGTTCCTGCGCCTTGCCGAGTTCAACCCCCACACCAGCGGCTACACCGATTCCTCCGGCACCACCGTCATTCAGGAGGTCTACGGCACGCTGCGCCTCCAATCCGATGGCGTCGTCTCCTATCAGGGCGACAGCGCCGAGGCCGGCTCGCTTTATTATGTCTCCGCCGCCGATGCCGGCAGGCCCACCCTGATCGAATCGGCCGCCGCCGCGCAGCGTCTGGTCTTTACGCTGCTGCGCGATCTCTGCGGCGACGCGGAGCTGTATCTAAGCGGCTACGAGGGCAGCTCCAAGCTCTGCACCATCACGTTCGACTACGCTGTAAACGGCACGCCCCTTCGCTTTTCCGACGGCACCCACGCCGCATACGTGACCATCGAGGGGCAAAGCATCACGAGCTTCACGCTCCACTGCCGCAACTACGCCCTCAGCGATTCGCCCGCGCTGCTCCTGCCCGCACGTCAGGCGGCGGCCATCGCCGCCAGCCGGTACCCCGGCGCGGAGCTTTGCGTCTGCTACGACGACCGCGGCACGGACACTGTCGGCGTCAGCTGGTTCAGCGCCTGATCGTCTTCCTCATCCTCACTGAAAGGAGCGCGCACCATGAAAACCTCGCGGCTCAAGAACATCGTGATCGTGATACTGCTGCTGGTCAATGCGTTTCTGCTTGTCCTGCTGCTCAGCCGGCGCGCCGAGCAGCGCGCCGCCTATGACCGATCCGTCGAGCAGCTCGTTACGTTGTTCGATGCCAGCGGCATCACGCTCGAGCCCGCCGTTCTTCCGCAGGATGACGCGCTCCTCTCCTCCGCGCTCGACCGCGATCTGGAGCGTGAGACCGCCTTTGCCGCCGCGCTGCTCGGTACGGCCAGCGTGTCCGACTCCGGCGGCGGCGTGTGCCTTTACAGCGGTGAATACGGCCTGTGCTCCATCCGCGCGGGCGGCGCGGTGGAGGGCTCCGTCTCCCGTCCGGTGGAGGATCCCGACCTTTTCTGCCGCGACCTCTTCAAGTCCTTCGGCTATGAGCGCACTGTCACGCAGCTGACGGACGGCAGCGGCAGCGTCACCGGCGTGCGCACGACCGGCTCCTCCCCCGTTTTCAACGCCGCGCTGACGCTCAGCTTCTCTGGCAGCCGTCTCATCTCCGTTTCCGGCGTCTTCCTCTCCAGCCTGAGCGAAGGCCGCAGCGCCGATGGCGTCGACGCCGTCACCGCGCTCGTGCGCTTTCTCGACTATCGCACGGCCTCCGGCCTTGTCTGCACCGAGATCCTGTCCGTCGAGAGCGGCTATCTTCTCCAATCCTCTGCCGCGGCGCCGCTGCGTCTGCTCCCCGTATGGCGCATCGTCACGGATGTTAACAATTATTATGTCAACTATAAAACCGGCGAGATCACGCGGGAATGAGCTATTTTCCCCCGCTTCGGAAATTTTTTCCTCGCGGGATTGCTTTTTCCGTTTTTTTTGGTATACTGTTGATGTATTATGTGAATACCATGGACAGGCGAGCCTTTCTCCTGCCATTTCTCAAATAGCCATCGTCTCTTTTTAAGGAGTTTTTATGACGAAATATATCGTGGAGGGCGGTCATCCGCTCTTTGGTGAAGTGCGCATCAGCGGCGCAAAGAACGCCGCCGTCGCCATCATTCCCGCCGCCCTTCTGGTCGACGGCGTCTGCCGCATCGAAAACATCCCCCAGATCTCCGACGTGACGGCGCTGCTCAAGATCCTTGAGCAGCTCGGCGCGAGCGTCCGCTTCCTCAACCGCAGCGACGTGGAGATCGACTGCCGCCGCATCGTCACCACGCAGGTCTCGCAGGAGCTGGCGCACAAGATCCGCGCCTCCTACTACCTCATCGGCGCGCTGCTCGGCCGCTTCGGCGAGGCCGAGGTCTCCATGCCCGGCGGCTGCAACTTCGGCGGCGTGCGCCCCATCGACCAGCACGTCAAGGGCTTCGCCGCCATGGGCGCCGAGGTGCGCGAGGGTGACTTCATCTGCGCGAAGGCGTCCGGCGGGCGCATGAAGGGCGCGAATATCTATCTCGACGTCGTCTCCGTCGGCGCGACGATGAACATCATGATGGCCGCGGCGCTGGCCGACGGCACCACTGTCATCGAAAACGCCGCCAAGGAGCCGCACATCGTCGACCTTGCGAACTTCCTCAACTCCATGGGTGCGAACATCAAGGGCGCAGGCACCGACACCATCCGTATTTTCGGCGTGGACAGGCTCCACGGCGGCACCTACGCCATCATTCCCGACCAGATCGAGGCCGGCACCTACATGGCGGCCGTCGCCGCCTGCGGCGGGCAGGTGCTCGTGCGCGGCATCATTCCCAAGCACATGGACTGCATCACCGCCAAGCTGCAGGAGATGGGCGTGCAGGTCGAGGAGCAGGATGATACGCTGCTCGTGCGCCGTGCGGATCGTCTGCGCCGCACCAACGTCAAGACGCTGCCCTACCCCGGCTTCCCCACCGATATGCAGCCGCAGATCACCGTGGCGCTTTGCCTTGCCGAAGGGACGAGCGTCGTCACCGAGGGCGTGTGGGACAATCGCTACCGCTACGTCGGCGAGCTGACGCGCATGGGCGCGCAGATCCGCGTCGAGGGCCGCACCGCCGTGGTCGAGGGTGTTGACCATCTGACCGCCGCCAGCGTACAGGCCTACGATCTCCGTGCCGGAGCCGCAATGGTCATTGCGGCGCTCGCCGCCGAGGGCGTGAGCGAGATCACTAACGTCCATTACATTGAGCGCGGCTACGAGGATATCATCGGCAAGCTCCGTGCGCTCGGCGCAAAGCTCGAATGCGTCGAAACGGAGGAACCGTCCGACGTTCGGCAGATCGGCTGACCCAACCGGATAAGCGCCTTTGCCGCTGGCAAAGGCGCTTTTTTGCTGCAAAAGGAGCGATTTTCATGGCATATACCGACCTTTACCTCCCCGCGCTGCCGCCCGCGCTGTGCGCCATGGCGGAAACGCCCGCAATGCAGCGGCTCCGCCGCGTCGGGATGCACTGCGGCTGCGAATACACGGCCTACCCCCTCTACCGCGCCGCCCTCGCCCCCTACTCCCGCTGCCTCCACTCGCTTGGCACGGCGGCGCTCGTCTGGCGCTTTACGCACGATCTGGCTCAAGCCGCCGCCGGACTGCTGCACGACATTGCGACGCCCGCCTTTGCCCACGTGATAGACTTTCTGAATGGCGATCATATGATGCAGGAGTCCACCGAGCGCCGCACGCACGCGATGATCGCCTCCTCGCCGGAGCTGACGGCGCTGCTGGCGCGCAGCGGCCTGACGGTCGCCGATGTGGACGACTACCACCGCTACCCCATCGCCGACAACGACTCGCCCCGCCTCTCCGCCGACCGGCTCGAATATACGCTCGGCAATGCGCGCCTCGTCTTCCACGCGCCGGACACGATGATCCGCGCCATCTGCGGCGATCTCTTTGTCGGGCAGAATGAGGATGGCGCGGACGAGCTGTGCTTTGCGCACGCGGCGCAGGCCGATGCCTTCACGCGTCTTGCGCTGCGGCAATCGCAATGGTTCGTCTCCGACGACGACCGCTTCAGTATGCAGTATCTCGCCGACCTGCTGCGCGATGCGCTGAATGCCGGCGCGCTGACGATCGACGACCTCTATACCGACGAAGAGACCGTCATCACCCGCCTCCTTGCCGTTCCCGCGCTCGCCGCGCGCTGGCAGGACTACCGCCGCATCACCGGCACGGTCAGCACGGCGCACAGACCGGAGGGCGTCTATGCCGTCCGTGTCGCCGCCAAAAAGCGCAGCATCGACCCGCTGGTGCGGACGGGCAGCGGCCTTCGCCGCTATACCGCGCTCAGCGCGACCTACGCCGCGCAGCTCGCCGCCTTCCGCGCCGACGGCTTTGACCGCTGGGTACAGGCGGTCTATGAAAGTCCCTGATATGACGTGCAGCGCCCCGCGCGGATGCGCGGGGCGCTGCTTCTGTCTCTTTTCAGCCGACGCGAAGAGAGAGCGCCTCTCTTTCCGTTCCAGCATCGAAGCAAAAAAAGCAGCAGGCCAAATGGCCTGCTGCTTTTATGATCCTTTGGATGACCCTCAGCGGTTCAATTAGGCCTCAGTCTCGATGACGACGCCGGAACCGACGGTACGGCCGCCCTCACGAATGGCGAAGCGGAGGCCCTTCTCGATGGCGATCGGGGTGATCAGCTCGACCTTCATGTCGACGTTATCGCCGGGCATGCACATCTCAGTGCCTTCGGGCAGGGTGATGACGCCGGTAACGTCGGTGGTGCGGAAATAGAACTGGGGACGATAGTTGTTGAAGAACGGGGTGTGACGGCCGCCCTCGTCCTTGGTCAGAACGTAGACCTGACCAACGAACTTGGTGAGGGGGTGGATGGAGCCGGGCTTAGCCAGAACCTGGCCGCGCTCGATCTCGTTCTTGGCAACACCGCGGAGCAGGGTACCGATGTTATCGCCAGCCTCGGCGTAGTCGAGCAGCTTGTGGAACATCTCGATACCGGTAACGACGGTCTTGCGCTTCTCGTCGGACAGACCAACGATCTCGACTTCCTCGCCGAGCTTCAGCTGACCACGCTCAACACGGCCGGTAGCGACGGTGCCGCGGCCGGAGATCGTGAAGACGTCCTCAACGGGCATCAGGAAGGGCATGTCGGCCTTACGGTCGGGCGTCGGGATCCACGTGTCAACAGCGTCCATCAGTTCCTTGATGCACTGATACTCGGGCGCGTTGGGGTCGGTGGACTCGGAGATCAGCGCGTTCAGAGCGCTGCCGCGGATGATCGGGGTGTCGTCGCCGGGGAAGCCATAGAAGTCGAGCATCTCGCGGACTTCCATCTCGACCAGCTCGAGCAGCTCTTCATCGTCGACCTGATCGCACTTGTTCAGGAAAACGAGAACGGAGGGCACGTTGACCTGACGGGCGAGCAGCAGGTGCTCGCGGGTCTGAGCCATGGGGCCGTCGGAGGCGGCGATAACGAGGATCGCGCCGTCCATCTGCGCAGCGCCGGTGATCATGTTCTTGATATAGTCGGCGTGGCCCGGGCAGTCAACGTGAGCATAGTGACGCTTTGCGGTCTCATACTCGACGTGAGCGGTGTTGATTGTGATACCGCGAGCCTTCTCTTCCGGAGCCTTATCGATGTTGGCATAATCGGTGAAGGAAGCATCGCCGAAGAACGACAGGTACTTCGTGATGGCAGCGGTCAGGGTGGTCTTGCCATGGTCGATGTGACCAATGGTGCCGATG
>CAKTLG010000041.1 GCA_934572465.1 uncultured Oscillospiraceae bacterium | reverse complement strand
AGCTGCTCCTCGATGCCGGGGATGTGGAAGATATCGAAGGCGATGACGTTCATGCCGATGGCCTTGGCCATCACGCCGAGCTTCTGGCCGATGCGGCCGAAGCCGACGACGCCGAGCGTCTTGCCGGAGAGCTCGATGCCCTTGCCGTAGGCCTTCTTTTCCCACTGGTCGTTGCGCATGGTGTAGCCCGCGTGGGAGATGAAGCGCGCGCAGGAGAACATATGCGCCATAGCAAGCTCGGCGACGGACTCGGAGGAGGCGCGCGGGGTGTTCTTCACGTCGATGCCGGCGGCCTTGGCATAGTCGACGTCGATGTTGTCAACGCCCACGCCGCCGCGGATGATGAGCTTGAGATTGCTGCCCTTGGCCTCGTCGATCTGCGCGGCGCGGACCTTGGTCTTGGAGCGGACGACGACGACGTCGAAGTCGCGCAGAGCCTTGCCGAGCTCGGCGGGCTCATAGAACTGCTCTACAACTTCGTGGCCCTGAGCCTTCAGCTCGGCCATGGCGGTCTTATCCATACCGTCGGTAACAAGAATACGCATGATAACTTTCTCCTTGTATTTTTTTAGAATAGGTTTACTTGTGCTCGGCCTCGAACTTCTTCAGGAACTCGACCAGCGCCTCCGCGCCCTCCTTGGGCATGGCGTTGTAAACGCTCGCGCGCAGACCGCCGACGCTCTTGTGGCCCTTGAGGTTATCGTAGCCGGCGGCCTTGGTCGCGGCGACGACTTCAGCGTCGAGCTCGGCGGAGTCGGTGACGAAGGGGATGTTCATGAGAGAGCGGAACTCCGGCTCGACCGTGCCGTGGAACATCTTGGAGGAATCGAGGAAGTCGTAGATAACCTTGGCCTTCTCGATGTTGCGCTGATGCATGACCTCGAGGCCGCCGATGCTCTTGAGATACTTGAACACCTTGCCGCAGCAGTAGATCGCCCAGCAGTTGGGGGTGTTGTACATCGAGCCGTTCTTGGCGTGGGTGTCATAGCGCATGTAGATGGGCATTTTGGGATCGAGATCCTCACGGATGAGATCCTCGCGGATGATGACGACGACCATGCCGGCGGGGCCGACGTTCTTCTGCACGCCCGCGTAGATCATGCCGTAATCGCTGACATTGCAGGGCTTGGAGAGGAACATGGAGCTCTGGTCGGAGACGAGGACGTGGCCCTTGGTGTTGGGCAGCGTCTGCCACGTCACGCCATGGATGGTCTCGTTCTCGCAGATGTAGACATAGTCGGCGTCGTCGGGGATGTCGAGATCGGAGCAGTCGGGGATGTAGGTGTAGTTCTTATCCTTGGAGGAAGCGGCAACGATGACCTCACCGTACTTCTTGGCCTCCTTGATGGCCTTGTTGGACCATGCGCCGGTGTCGATGTAGACGGCCTTGCCGTTCTTCATCAGGTTCCAGGCCACAGCCGCGAACTGGAGCGTAGCGCCGCCCTGGATGAACAGGACCTTGTAATTGTCGGGAATGCCCATCAGCTCGCGCAGATCGGCCTCGGCCTCGTCGATGATCTGCTGGAAGACCTTGGAGCGGTGGCTCATCTCCATGACGCACATGCCGCTGCCGCGGTAGTTCATCATCTCGTCACGGATCTCCTCCAGCACGGGCTCCGGCATCATCGCGGGACCGGCGGAGAAATTGTAAGTGCGGTTGTACTTCATCGTGTGTTCCTCCTGAATGTTATTTTTTGAACAATTTTGACAGAAAACTCATGATATGACAAATACAGTATAGTCTATCGCGTGCAGATAATCAATAGAAAAAAGGAAATCCCTTAATTATTTTCAGGCAAGTAAACAAAAAGTTAGCTTTTCGGAAAAAGACGAAAAAAAGCAAAGCGGGTATCTAAAAAATTATTGACAAACGATAATTCTGCTGCTATGCTGTGCATACAAGATTATCGAAAAACGATAATTTCGGAGGTGCAACATGGAAGACAAACGACTCAGACGTCTGCTGGCGGCCGAGGCTGCCGTCTGCGCGGCGGCGGTGGCGGCGCTGCATATGATCGAGGGCGCGGCCTTTTCGCTCTATGAGCTGCCTGCCGGCGCGCTCGGCAGGGGGCTGACGGCGCTGGCGGGAACGGGGCGGCTCGGCTTTGCCCTCGCGCTCACGCTGTACGCAGCCCTTGTGCTGCTGCCTGTCTACGCGCTCACGCGCATCGCCGCGCGCCGCGCACTCAGGGCGGAGGACGCGCTGCTCGGCGGCACGTCTCTCGCCGCCGCGGCGGCGCTGCTTCCGGCGGGGCTCCTGCGCTACTGGAGCACGGAGACGCAGCAGCTTTTCACGCGCCTTTCCTGGCAGTGGCTCGCGTTCGCGCTGCTTGCGGGCTGGGTGGTGCTGCGGCTGCTGCGCCGCTTCAGCGAGGGACAGACGGAGAAACTGCTGCGGCTGCTGCGCGTGCTGCTCGGCGCGGCGGCGGCATACTTCGTGTTCTCGGTGTGCTTTTCCGGCCTTGCGGGGCTGCTTACGGCGGTCGACCGGCTCGCCGGCGGCAACACCGCGCTCACCGGCGGCGGGATTTTTGATACCGGTGCAGACACCGACATCTCCGGCTCGCTGCCGCTGAGCTATGCCTTCCTCGCGCTGCGCTATATCGTCGGATCCGTTCCCGCGCTGCTCGCGGCGGCGACGGCGCTGCTCGCGCGCGATCTGCTGGACTCGATGGAGGACGGGCACTTCACGGCCCGAAGCGCGGAGGATGCGCCGAAGCTTGCGGACTGGTGCGTGCGCGCGCTCAGGCTCACGGTGCTCGCCTCGCTCGCGGTCAACGT
This sequence comes from uncultured Oscillospiraceae bacterium, assembly GCA_934572465.1. Classification (GTDB taxonomy): domain Bacteria; phylum Bacillota; class Clostridia; order Oscillospirales; family Oscillospiraceae; genus Hominicoprocola. The sequence continues at coordinate 9,024 of CAKTLG010000041.1, read as the reverse complement.
TTTGCAGGCCGTGTGCCGCACATGGCTGCTGAATGTCAGCATCTCGATCAAGCTGCCGCTTTTCGAGCTGTGCTTCGTGCTCGCGTCGCTGCTGGGCGCGCGGCTCATCGCCGCGAACGTCGCGCTCAAGAGTGAGAGCGACCTCATTATATGAGGGCGCGGCCATGGCGATCACGGTACATCTGGACGAGGCGCTGAAAGCGCGCGGCATGACGAGCAAAGAGCTTTGCGCCATCGTCGGCATCACGGAGGCCAACCTTTCCATCCTGCGCAGCGGCAAGGCCAGGGGCGTGCGCTTTGCCACCCTGAACCGCATCTGCTGCGCGCTGGGGTGCGAGGTAGGCGATATCCTCAAATGCGACGGAGAACTGGAGGCAGAACATGAAGAATGAAATGAAAACCCCGCTCATTTTCCTTGCGATCCTCGCGGCGGTCTTTCTCGTCGCGCTGCTCGACGGCAGCGGCATACAGAGCGCCGCCGCGGACGAGGAGCAGGGGCTGCTCATCGGCGTGTACGTCACGCGCGACCATCTCGACCTCGGCGATCTGACCGTCAGCCCGACGGGGCAGTTCGGGTGGCGGCAGGGCCGCATTTACGCCGAGCAGACGGAGAAGAGCTGGCGCTTTCCCGACGATCTTGGCGGCGCGGGCGTCTTCTGCGCCATGACCGATGTGGAGGAGGGCGTGCTTGCGGGCGAACGGATGCCGCAGGTCGTCAACATCGGCGAGCTTGGCGAGGTGAAAAGCGACGTCCACGTCAGCGACGAAGACGGTGTGCGCGTGGTGGACGCTGTGCTCTCCGGCGAGGTATACGCCTGCGAGGGCGAACCGCAGCGCCTGTACTGCAACCCCGTCTACCAGCTGCCCGACGGCAGGATATACCTCACGTCGGGGCAGGGAATGTCCAGCGCGGGCGACAGTGCGGGCGAGCGCATGACCATGACGCTCAGCGGCGAGGTCACACAGACGGAGGGCAGCCGGACGGAGACCTACCGCGTCAGGGCGGAGATCACGTCCGTCACGCGGCTGCGGCCGGAAAGCCTCGTCGTGCTGTACATGGACGAAGCGGACAACGTTCTTGCGCGCGAGGAATTCGCATCCGGCGCGCTGCCGGAGTGCATCACGCCGGTCGAAGGGACGGCCTATGTGCTCGCGGAAAACCACGGCAGCGGACAGGAGACGGCGGACTGCGCGCTGATCGAGCGCAGCGGCGATACGTGCTGGATCCGGACGTTCCGCATGGAAAACGGCGGCATGGTGCCGTATTATGTAAAGCTTGACTGGAAGGAGGCGGCGGCATGAAGCGGTGGATGGCCTTTGCGCTGGCGCTCGTGCTGGTCTTCGGCGCGGGCCTCGCGCTCTATGAACCGGAGAGGACGGATGCGGCAGGCGACAGCGCGGACGGCGTGTGGGTCGGCTATTTCTTCTCGCTTGCGCCGTTCGAGGGGCGGCTGTGGGCGGAAAAGACCGATGACGGCTATGATTTCGGCGTCCCCGGCGTGCCGCTGTTCCTGACGGTCACGGAGATCAGGCCCGGCGAGTCGGGCTATACGGAGGGCTCGGAGTTCAACTACGTTGTCGGCGAGGCGGCTTCCGATGAGGTGGACAGCCGCGGTATGCACGTCTACGCCAACGATGACGGCAGCTGCTATGAGATCGACGGCGATATTAACCTCGATGCGCAAAAGCGGGTGGCACTACTGTACGAGTGTTATGTCTACCGAACGGGCGCGGGAGCGTACTACGCCGAATGCAGAACGGTCAATGGTATGAAGTCGGCTTACAGCGGGCCGGGCTTTGGCCTGAGCCAGACGCGGTCGGTCGAGCTGTCGGACAGGTGGACGGTGAACGGGAAAGAGCAGAGCCAGTCGGTCAAGGTGAGCGTCTCGCTTGTCGAGAGCATAGCGATGGAAGAGGGAAGGTTTGTCTGGATGGACGGCGAGAAAAACGTCCTCGCGCGCGAGGAATATGCCGCCGGCGATCTGCCCGGGACGCTGACCGCGCCGGAGGGCGCGGCGCTGCTGGTCGTGACGAAAACGCTGCGCGGCGCGGACGGAGCGCCGTCGACCGCGCGTGAGGTACACACCCCGTCCGACGAGGACGCGCGTGTCCGGCTGCTCGTGCCCTCGCCGCTCGAGGGGCTGCTTGCCCGCCGCGTTATCGCGCTCGACTGGGGCGATACCGGCGCTTAATCATATCTTAATAAAGAAGACGCTAAGAAAACGTTGCAAAATGCCGGATTTGCGTGTAGAATGGGGAAAGTAACAGCAAGAAAACGAAAGGGAGGCTGACCCCAATGCGCGCTGACGGAGTACGAGTCAAGGATACGACGGCGATCGTCTCGGCGATCCCTTATATCATGCCAAAGCGCTACGATGCGCAGAATTACATCACCGAATATGCGGATATGGAGATCCTGCGCCGCTACATCCACGAAAAGCGCCGCGCGGGCATCCGCATCCCCTATATGGCGCTGATCCTCGCGGCCTACTTCAAGGCCTACCAGCAGCACCCGAAGATCAACCGCTTCATCATGAACCGCCGCATCTACCAGCGCAACCATTTCTGCGTGAGCTTCGTCATTCTCAAGACGCGCGCCGACGGCACGCCCGACGAGACGACCGTCAAGCTCTTTTTCGAGGACGGGGACGATATCTTCTCCATCAACCGCAAGATCGAGGAGGCGGTGGCGAAGAATCAGGTGTCTGCGCACAACAACAATACCGATAAGTTCGCAAACTTCATGTTCTCGCTGCCGGTGCTGCCGACGCTCGTGATGGGCCTTGTCAACCTGCTCGACCACTGCGGGCTGCTGCCGCGCAGGATCATCGATTTAAGCCCCTTCCACACGAGCCTTTTCATCACGAACCTCGCCTCGATCAACACGAGCGCCATCTACCACCACTGCTACGAGTTCGGCACGACGGGCGTGTTCGTCTGCATGGGCAAGCCCGTGGCGAACTACATCAGCGGCGAATACCGCAAAAAGCTCATCCCGCTCTCCGTCGTGATGGACGAGCGCATCTGCACGGGACACGAATACGCGCTCTTCTGGGCGACGCTGCGGCGCTATCTGCGCCATCCGGAGCTGCTGGAAAACGGCGCGCCGGAGGCGTCGGACGAGCCGGAGCGCGCCGTGGGGGAGGATTGAACGGCATATGGCAAAAAAGCGGACGCGGCGGCGTCCGCTTTTTTTTGCGCGCGCATTTGCGCGGCTTTCCCTTGCAAGGCGGCGCGGGATGTGGTAAGATGTAAAAGCAGTTACGAATAAGGTCACGCGGGAGAGAGACGGCGGCCCCGCTCCGCCGCCTGCGCAGACCGCGCACAAGGGGATATCCCCTTGTGGTTCCTCCAGAGGAGGAACCATACCACTTTCATTACGGAGGTATCATGATGAAAAGACGCTTTTTCAGCATCCTGACGGCGCTGGCGCTCAGCCTGACACTGCTGCCCGCGGCGGCGCGAGCGGCGGACGGGCAGTCCGCGATCCAGACGAGCCTCGGCAGCATCACGGGCTACAGCGCCGAGAATGGCTACAGCTACATCTATTATGGCACATGGCGCGACAGCCCCATCAAATGGCGCGTTCTCGATACCAAGGCGAACACCGGCGCAGCGGACGCACTGTTTTTGCTGACGGACGAATGCCTGTACCCGCTTCCCGGCGACTTGTATGCCTGTTATATTCAATTCAATCCGGCGGATAAACCCAACAGACACCTTTGGAAGGACAGTACGCTGCAAGACTGGTTCAAAAACACCTTTTACAGCGGCGAAAGCAGCGCCTTTACCTCCGCCGAGCGCGCGCTGATCCCTGCGACAACGCAGGCAAGCAGCGTGTATGAATACAAGTCGCCGAATGATCCCTCGTATTTCCCTCCCATGAGACTCCAAATATGCGCTCTGGAAGCGGAATATGTGTTTGCTCCTTCCATTCAGGATATAATGAATGAAAACTATGGGTTTACCGATCCAGCGTCGCGTATCGCGGGGCCGAGCAATTCTACGGGTACCGGTGGTACGCGGTATTGGCTTCGCTCATCCGAGCCCAGCGAAATGCTACCGTTTATGGTTGGCGAAAATGCCAGCCTGATGGGTGATTGGGGTGATAACCCGTCTGCGGTTCGTCCTGCGATGAACCTTTCGACCGCAGGAAACAACATTCTCTTTATCTCCGCCGCTGAGGGCGGCAAGCCCGCGGGCGGGCTGAAACCCATTTCCACCAATTACACCGGCAGCGAATGGAAGCTGACGCTGCTGGACAGCAGCCGCAGCGGCTTTAATGTGGAAAGCGCCGCCGCTTCGACGACGGACCACGGCGGCGACATCAAGATCGAATATTCCGGCGCAATGACGGGACCCAACGAGTACATCTCCGTCATGCTTAAGGATGATGCCGGCGCCCCGATCTGGTACGGCCGCAGCACCGACAGTCTCAGCACGGCAAGCGGCACGGCGACCATCCCCGTCGCCGAGGGGCTTACTGCGGGCACTTACACCCTTTATGTGTATAACGAGCAGTACAACGGCGATAAAAAGACCGACCTCGCCAGCGAGCTCAAGGGTATTCAGCTGACCGTGGAGAGAGCTGAGACCTACACCATCACCTATGCTCCCGGCGAGAACGGCACGGGAACAGTGCCCGAGGGAACCAAGATTCAGGGCTTTCCCTGCAAACTTTCCAGCGAGAAGTTCACCCGTGCCGGCTACGAGCAGATCGGCTGGGCGGCCATTGACGGCGGCGAAAAGGTTTATGACCTCGGCGCGGTCTACAGCGAGGACGAGCCGATCACCCTCTATCCCGTATGGGAGCGGCAGTACGACCTGAAGGTCAGGGGGATCAAGGTTACGGAAAGTAATCAGGGTGATGTTCTGGGCGACGGAAAGGTAAAATTCGAGTACGACGAAGCCACTGGCAAGGGCACGCTGACGCTGACGAACGCGGAGATCAACGGCGGCGATGACAAAGCGATCGATTCGGATCTTGATACGCTTGAGATCGTCCTTGTGGGCAAAAACGCGCTGAGCGCGAAGGATTGCTGCATTGCCGCAAAAAATCTGATCTTCAGCGGCGAGGGCAGTGTTGAGATCAATGCAAGCGCATCGAATTCTCGTGCGGTCGAATGTTGCGACGGAACTGTCGTTGTTAGGGGTGGAAATATTGAAGCGACGGCAGGGTATGCTTTCGCTGTCGAGTTTGATCCTATCACCGTCAACGGCGGCACGCTGACGCTGAAGGGCAGCGTGGCAGCGATTTTCGGATTTGGCGAGCCCATCGTTGAGCTCGGCACATACGGCGTCATGCTCACCAGTAAAAACTATGACGGCACGGGCGCCGCCGTGACCGCCCAAACTGATGAAGCTAAGATCAGCTCGGCAAAGTACGTCAAGATCCTTGCCAAGAATATTCCCATCACCTACGCCCCGGGCGCAAACGGCACGGGAACGGAGTCCCAAGAGAGCAAGACCTACGGCGAGGACTTTGAACTTGCCGGCGCGCTCTTTACCCGCGTGGGTTACGTGCAGACCGGCTGGGCAGAAGCGGATGGCGGCGAAAAGGCCTATGACCTCGGCGGCATCTACAGCGGCAACGAGGCGCTGACGCTTTACCCCGTGTGGACGCTCTGTGACCATGCCGCCAGCACGAATAAGCCCACCTGCACGGAGACCGCCGTCTGCACCCTCTGCGGCGGGACGATCGCCGCGCTGGGCCACCAGCCCGGAGACTACCAGTACGACGAGACCGACCACTGGAAGGTCTGCGGCAGAGACGGATGCGCGGCCGTGCTTGACAAAGCGCCGCATGAGGGCGGCACGGCCACCTGCAAGGATAAGGCTGAGTGCACCGTGTGCGGACAGCCCTACGGCGAGCTGGCTCCCGCGGACCACACCGATCTGGTGAAAGTCCCCGCCAAGGCCCCCACCATCGGAGAAGAGGGCAACATTGAATACTGGTACTGCAGCGGCTGCGGCAGGTATTACAGGGACGGCGCCGCTAAGATCGAGATCACGCTGAAGGATACCGTGATCCCCAAGGTCATCGACGTCACGCTCCATGAGGTCGTCGAGGCCGACGCGGCGAACGGCACCGTGACCGTGAACCCGCGCTACGCGCCCAGCGGTTCGTCCGTCACCGTCACCGTTACGCCGGACGCGGGCTATGTGCTCGGCTCCCTGACGGTCACCGACAGCAAGGGCAACGAGCTTGCGCTCAGCGGCAGCGGCAGCAGCTTCACCTTCACCATGCCGTCCGGCAAGGTCGAGGTCAGGGCCACCTTTGTGGAGGATACCGGCGCTTCGCGCATTTTCTATGACGTGTCGGGCAGCGCCTACTACTGCGAGGCCGTCAAGTGGGCGGTCGAAAAGAACATCACCGGCGGCGTCGGCGGTGGTCTGTTTGCGCCGAACCGGCCTTGCACGCGCGCGGAGATCGTGACGTTCCTGTGGCGCGCGGCGGGCTCTCCCGTGGTGAACTACGCCATGAACATGAGCGATGTGCCCGCGGACGCATATTATGCCGAGGCTGTGCGCTGGGCGCTCAGCGAGGGCATCACGACCGGCACGAGCGAGACGGAATTCTCCCCCCATGCGGTCTGCACGAGAGCGCAGGCGGTCACGTTCCTCTGCCGCGCGCTGAACGCGAAGGCTGCCGGCAGCGCGGACTTCTCCGATGTGCCCGTTGACAGCTACTATGCCTCTGCCGTCGCGTGGGCGGTGGAGAACGGCGTGACCAACGGCGTCGGCGGCGGTCTGTTCGCGCCGAACCAGTCCTGCACGCGCGCGGAGATCGTGACGTTCCTGTGGAGGGCTTACAACAGGTAATGCCGCGGGAAGGCAAAGCGGCAAAACAAACGCGATAAAGGCGGGAGCATCAGTCAAGATGCTCCCGCCTTGTTTTGCCTGCCTGACAAATGAAGTTATTATCTCAATCGATCACGCCGCTCATAACGTCATGATAGGTTTTATCCAAAAGCTCGCGCAAGCCCGATGTGTCCGCTTGATAGCGTTCGTTGTTTATCGAAACTGTATCTTCGTCCAGTTCGACCGGTATTTCCTCGTCCTGTATTTGAACCAGAAAATAATAGAAATTATCTGACATCCTGTTTACTTGACGAGTTCCTTCCTGCACATCCAGCTCATTGACAGCGCGCGCGATTTCTTTGACTCTGCCATCATTCGTCACGGCATAATTTGGATCGTCCTGCGGGTAAACCTTAAAAACGATATAGGTTGCATTTTCGGCGTTGAGCGGAAGCGCGCTGCGATCGCGGTAAAACCAGACTATCGCCAGGGCGATCAGTATTAAGCCCAAAATGCAAAAGAGCCTTTTCTTCATTGCCGGCAGCGCCTCCTCAAGTGATGCTTTTTATTTATATTTAAGTATATCATACCAGATCAACTAAGACAAGGACGAGCCCCCCGCCTTTTTTGAGAGCGGAAATACGCTGGGGAAAAAGCGGACGCGGCAGGCCGGACAGGGAGAACGAGACGGAACAAAGGCGGAGTATTCCGATCAGCGCTTCCGCCTTGCGAGGGGATGGAAAGCTTTTATGAGATAGTATCGGGGCGGTGGCAGAGGATATGCCAGTTTTCACTGCTCTTTTGCAATACCAGCATATCAGCGCTCATATTTTCTCCGGCAGGAGTTCCCCAGAGCGTAACGGTGTCGTTGTTTTTTTCGCCGTAGCAAGGAATAAAACAACCGGGGCCAAAGTCGGAGGTACAAGTGTAGAAAGCATCATATTCTGCCAGATAGGCAACGCCTGTTGTATCGAGTTCCGCTGTGGTAATGCCGGCATATTTCGTCAGCACCGCATCTATTCGGCTGCGGGGGTATTTATGGATGGGAACGGGCATTCTGTCAAGGCTTTCCACTTCTGTAAACGGCCAGTCCTTTGCCTGCTTCAGCGCCTCAAATTCCGCCTCTGTTGTCTGAGCGGGGTCGTTTCTGTCGCCGGGGAAATACTGCATAAACTCCTCAAAGTTCAGCTTCCGCACGTCGTCATAGAAGGAGGTGAAAAAGCAGCTGATCTCCGTAGAACCGCTATAGTATCCATCCCATTCGGCATCATACTCTGTCCATATGGACTCAGTGTACTGCCGGAAATATTCGATCTCTTCTGTCGTGAGAGGAATTCCATTTTCGCCGCAGAGCGAAGCGGTTTTTGCTTCATTATACCAAGACGAGAAGATCGTATAAATGATCTCGCCTGCCTGTGCGGCTGTGTCAGCTTCAGTTTGCGACAAAACAAACCAGCCATCCCCATCATCGGTCGTCAGGTGGATCGGATGGCTGCCGTCATACCTGCCGAGAAATGTGGTAATGGTCGCATTGGGAGCAGCCAGTCGATAGAACTTGGCGTCGGTTTCGTCCAATTCGAAGGGAGGGGAATATGCTTCCCAAGTGAAGTCCTTTAATTCTTCCCGATAGCTTTCAGCACAGATCGCGGCATCGGCGGGGTATGCGTCATCTGCTTTGCTGTGGTAGGCTAGGCTTGAGGAAGCTAAGTCCAAGGTGCCGAGAATATCATACAGGTCGGATACACTTAGTCCGGCGGGGGCGGGAGTCGGTTCCAGCGGTGCTTGCTCAACTGTGCCGCACCCCGCTGCGATGAACAGAAGCGAGATTATAGCAATGAAAATGCGACTTTTTTTCACAGGAGATCCTCCTTCTCGTTCGTTTGTGGCAGGTTGTAAATATTTAGACGATTTTCCTGCAATTTTGTTCCATAGAATTACAAGGCTGCAAATAAAAGAGCAAGGACGGGCAGTTTTTCCCATCCTTGCGCTTATCTGTCATGGAATGCTCTCGATAGAAATGATAAGTCTGCGGGGGGGGGGGGTAACGGAGTCGGTAACAGAAAAGGATTTTTCGCTTTTTCTCAGTTTTTTTAAAAGTCCAAGATATGAAAAAACCTCGAAACCGCAACGGTTTCGAGGTTTTTCCTGGTCGGAGTGTAATTATAGGATTTCAGAAAACACAGATATATCAACGGTTTGCTGGCAGTCGGCAAGAGGTATTTA
>CAKTLG010000040.1 GCA_934572465.1 uncultured Oscillospiraceae bacterium | reverse complement strand
AAGCGAAAGGCCACGCGTTCGAATCGCGTCGGGGGTGCCAAAGGGCGCCGCCTTGCGGGCGGCGCTTCAAATACAGCCAGCGGGCAATGAGGGTAGAATAGCAAACGGATATGCCCCCGTAGCTCAGCTGGATAGAGCGTTCGCCTCCTAAGCGAAAGGCCACGCGTTCGAATCGCGTCGGGGGTGCCAAAGGGCGCCGCCTTGCGGGCGGCGCTTCAAATACAGCGGAGTTAGTCGCATCTAACTTGAATACTGCCGAAGGAAGGCGGAGCTGCTGCGGGAGGTGGATGGATGTTTTGGGACAGGGCTGCATGGGTATATGATATTTTTGCGGATATCATCAACCGCAAGGCGAACAAAAGGCTGTGCGCCGTGACGGAGGGGCTGATCGCACCCTCTGACGAGGTGCTTGAGTGCGCCTGCGGCACGGGGCTGCTCAGCGGCGTGATCGCGGGACGGTGCAGAAGCCTGACCGCAACGGACTTTTCCGCGAACATGCTCAAGCGGGCGCGGAAAAAATGTGGAAAATACGGCAATGTGCGCTTCGAACAGGCGGATATTCTGCACCTTCCCTTTCCGGACGAAAGCTTCGACGCGGTCGTCGCTGCGAACGTGATCCATCTGCTTGACGAGCCGTACTGCGCGCTGCGCGAGCTGGAGCGCGTGTGCAGACCGGACGGCCGGCTCATCATTCCCACATATATGAACGGGACGGAGCGGGGCACGACCAACGGCGTTTCAGAGGTTATCGGCAAGGCGGGCGCGGATTTCAAGCGCGAGTTCACGCTGGAGACCTACAAGGCCTTCTTTGCAGCTGCCGGTTATCCGGACGCGGACTATACGCTCTGCGCGGGAAGGATCCCCTGTGCGGTGGCGGTGCTGAAAAAGAAGAACGGGAGGGAAGCGTCATGATCGTCAGAACGCTGGATGAGCGCATCATCCATGATATCGGCCACGCCTTTGCCTATTACGATTACGGCGCGGAGCGCGGCATGGCCGCCGCGTTCCCCAGCAAAGAGGCGGTGGAGGAGTATATCTGCAGCTATGTGCGCGGGATGCTGCGCGGCGGCTTTCTGCATACCACGAGCGAGCGCGGCGAGGGCTACATCGCCTACAAGCTGCCAAAGGAGAGCTTCGGTCTCCGCACGCTGCTGCCGCTGCTTCAGGGCGTATTCCGCTCGATGAAGCTGGGAGAGGCTCTGCGCTACGGCGCGGCCATTAAGCGCGGCGGGCCGGGCCTGCGCGACAGGCTGGACAGGGAGAAAAAGCCCTATATCTTCGTCGGCATGGTCTGCGTGCGGGAGGTGTATCAGGGGCGCGGCCATATGCGCGCCGTGATGGATCTCGCCTTTGCCGAGGGGGACCGGCTCGGCGTGCCGGTCGTTCTTGAGACAGACGCAAAAAGCAAATGCGACAAGTACGTGCATCTTGGCATGGAGCTGGCCGGTACGCGCGATGTCGGCCGGTACGGCACGATGTACGATCTGATCAGATATCCCGCGCGCGGCGCGGAGAAATGATGCGGGGAGAAGGGGGAGACGGCGATGAAAAGAGCCTATGCGGCATCAAAGTACACAAAGCCCTGCGAGGCATATTGCAGAAAGCACTATCCGGACGAGGCCGAAGCGATCCTCCGGAGAGCGGAGGACTATTATCGGGATTTTATGCGGGATATGCCCGACCTTGGCGAGAATATGATGGCAAAAAATATGCTGGACTGGTTCACGATCCTCGCTTTTTACGAGGCGAGCGACCGGCGGATGGACGGAGAGACGCTGCTGGAGATCAAGCGCCTCGCTGTGGAGCGGCTGCGCTTTTTGGGAAGGCTCGTGGACGGCAACAAAAGCCGGTGGCTGTACCGGCTGTTTGAAAAGACCTACGTGCGCTTTCGTAAAATGCAGAAGAAGCATCAGGCCAGAGGCGAGTGGATGGACAGCTGGCGGGTGGAGATCAACCCCGACCACCGCACGGAGGGGTTTTGCTTTCATCTTGTCGGCTGCCCCATCGCAAAGCACGCCAGAGAGCACGGCTACACGGCTACGCGGAGATGCTGCCGTATCTGTGCAGGACAGACCATTTCCTTGCGGAGATCCTGCACGCGCGCCTTATCCGGACGCAGACCGAGGCGCTCGGCGGCACGTGCTGCGATTACTGGTATGTGGGCGATCGGAGCCCGGCGCTGCGGGACTATGCGGAGCTGCCGCAGATCTGAACGGGAAAAAGGAAAGAGCGCGGGACAGGGTGTGCCTGTTCCGCGCTCTTTTGCCGCTTTTGCGCGCAAAAGAGCGAAAAAGTTTGCATTTGCCGCAGCAATCTGGTAGTATGACAAAAGAATAACGAGCAATATCCGGCGCAGCGCGGGAAGCGTCCCGCACCGCCGGACAGGATCGGAGGGAAAACGGTATGAATGGCAGCATCGTGGTAAAGCCCGCGCTGGCGGAGCGGTTTGAAACATTCTTGAGGCAGGGGCGCGTCTTCTTTTTCGGCGCGCCGTGCGGCTTTGGGAAGAGCACGCTGGCCGAGGCGCTGCTGGCCGGCAGGCCGGTCGTCCGGCGCAGCGTGAGCGACGCCGATTTTTCCCTTCCGCGCGCGGAGGAGGAGTGGAGCACGCTGCTGCTGGACGATCTGCAGCTGATGCAGGAGGAGAGCGATTGGCAGGCGCTGTGCGAGCTGATCCGCAGCAGTCCGCAGCGCCGCTTCGTGCTGCTCTCGCGCGCAGCGCCGCCGGGCTGTCTGATGGCCTTCCAGTACACGGGGCTGATGACCGTGGTGGATGGAGACGGGCTGCTGTTCGACCGCGAGGACGTGCGCAAGCTCTTTCAGGCCTCCGGCGTGGAGGTGACGGAGAGCGAGATCACCGGCATTTTGAAGGAATCCAGCGGGCATCCGCTGGGCGTGGCGATCACCGCGCGCAGCATGGCCGAGGGCAAGCCCTTCGGCCCCGAGCTGGTCGCGCAGACGTTCCACGAGGTGTTCTTCTATTTTGAGGCGGCCATCTACCAGCGCTTTGACCTGCCTGTCCGCCGCTTTCTGCTCGAGCTTGCCTCGTTTGAGAGCTTTGATCCGGAGATGGCGCGCATGGTCAGCGGCGACCCGCACGCGGGTGAGCTGCTGGACTGGCTCCAGCGCCATACCTCCATGCTCCGCTGCGACGGCATCCGGCACTTTTATTTCTGGCCGCAGTTCCGTGCCTTCCTCCTCTGGGAGATGGATCGGGAATATACCGATGAAAAGCGCCGCGCGCTTTTCAGCCGCGGCGGGCTCTACTATGAGCTGAAGGAGGACTATCCCCGCGCGCTGGACTGCTATTCCAAGGGCGGGGACCACTCCAAGGTCTCCGAGCTTCTGATCCGCAACGCCGAGCTGCACCCCGGTATGGGCCACTACCATGAGATGGAGAAATACTACCGCGCGCTGCCGGAGCAGGAGATCCTCGCCTCGCCCTCGCTGATGCAGGGGATGAGTATGCTCTGCGCGCTCGCCTCGGATTATGCCGGCTCGGAGCGCTGGTATGAGGAGCTGCGCCAGTTCTCCCAGCGCCGCGGCAGAGGCGACGCCGCCGGCAGGCAGGCACGCAGCCGCCTTGCCTGGCTCGATATCTCGCTGCCCCAGCGCGGCGTGGAGGGACTGACGGAGAGTATCCCTGCCGCCTTCCGCCTGATGGTCAGCAAGGAGGTCGTGCTCCCGCCGTTTTCCGTCACCAGCGCCCTGCCGAGCATCATGAACGGCGGGAAGGATTTTTCCGAGTGGAGCAAGCGGGACGATATGCTCTACCATACGCTGCGCATTCCTGCCGAGACCATCCTTGGCCGCGACGGCGTGGGACTTGCAGACTGTGCCATCGCCGAGAGCAAGTTTGAAAAGGGCGAGGACATCTCCGTCCGCATGCTCGCGCTCATCCAGCGCATGAATGATATCCGCCGCAGCGGCACGCCGGACATCGAGCTTGCCGCCACGGGGCTGCTGGCGCGCAGCCAGCTCGCCGCCGGACAGGCGGACGACGCCCGCCATACGGTGCAGTCGCTGCGCGACCGCTTTGCCGACGACGGCCTGACGCGCTTCCTGCCCAATATGGACGCGATGCTCTGCCGCGTCGCGCTGCACACCGGCGATCTGGACAGTACGGACATCTGGTATCGGGAGAAAGCGCCGCGCGACCCGATGCATATCAACATCATGCGCCGGTACCAGTATCTTACTCAGGCGATGGTCGAGATCACCAACGGCCGGCTGGATGAGGCGCTTCTGACGCTCGCGCCCGTGGAGCCGTACTGCATCTCCTGCGCGCGCCATATCGACGGCATCCATCTTGCGCTGCTGCGCGCCATCGCGCTCTACCGCAAAAAGGACGCGGCATGGGAAGCATACCTCATGGATGCGCTGACCGAGGCGGCGGGCTACGGCTTTATCCGCACCGTCAGCGTTTACGGCACGGCGCTCCTGCCGCTGCTGGAGGAGTGCTGCTTCACCGCCTCGCCCGCGTGGTTCAGGCGGCTGATGGGCGACGTGCGCGCGCAGGCGGCCTGTTATCCCGCCTTCCTCCAGCCGCGCCTGAGCCATGGCGAGGCGCTGACGGAGACGGAGCTTCAGGTGCTGCGCCTTGTCTGCGCCGACAAGAGCAACGCCGAGATCGGACAGATCATGGACATCAAGCTCCCTACGGTCAAGACGCACGTGAGCCACATCCTCGACAAGCTCGGCGTGAACCGCCGCAGCGAGGCGAAGACCGCCGCAAAGAAGCTCTGGCTCGTGCCCGAGGAGCGGTGACGGAGCCTTATCCATTTTTATACGGCACGGCCGCCTGCGCAGGATGCGCGGGCGGCCGTTTATTCGCTGCGCCGTGCGCAGCGTATCCGCACAGGGTCACTTCTCGCAAAACAGACGGAAAAGTGCTGAAAAATCTGCTGACCGGCATTATATCGCGCCGGAATTGACCGGTAATACAAAATTCGGACGCAAAAATCTTGCGAAAGTACTATGGAAAAGCTGCTTAAACTGTGTTAAAATCCATATTGTATTTGTTGTGATCGTTCGGGGCGGAGCATTGCTGCATTCCGGTATACCCACGGCGGCGCTTTTGGTCGGGGAGGGCCTTTGCCGCGCGGCGGGAACGTTTCCGCTTACGATCCTTTTTCCGGCATTTCTGCGCCGCGGCCAATCCCCCCGTCTTCGGCGGCGCCGCCGGACGAGCCTGCCCGCATCCTCTTGCGCGGGCGGGAGCGTAAAGCTTGTAATGATCCATCCCAGCGGATGGTGACCGGCATGACCGGCAAATATACCAGAGAAGGAAGATAGATAGAGATGACGGCAGGAAAAGAAGTTGGCTGCATAGGGAGAAACCTCCTGATCCTCCGGCACCGTCTAAAGATGACGCAGGCGGAGTTCATCAGCAGGTTTCTCGAAAAGGAGGACGGCACGCCGATGTTCAGCGTGGCGAAGCTCTCCAACATCGAGACCAAGGGCAATAATGACGCTGAGCGCGTAGCGGAGATCGTGTCGGAGGGGCTTGGCATCCGTTCAACGGTTTTTCAGCTCGCGCCTGAGGAATTTGAAAAGAGCATCGACGGATTTCTTGACCACACCGATACGGAGAACGCGCTGACGCTGCCGCATCAGGAGGAGTCCTCGACCAATCGTCAGTCCTACAGCGGCAGCACGCTCGAGGCGCTGAGCGACTATTTGGCCGAGAATATCACCTTCGGCGCCCTCCACGCGGGCGACCGGCTTCCGAGCGACCGCACCCTTGCCGAGCTGACGGGCGTTTCCCGTTCGGCTGTGCGCGAGGCGCTCAAGGTGCTCAGCGCCGTCGGCGTGGTCAGCATCCTGCCCGGCAGCGGCGTATATCTGGCGAAGAACACGCGCGAGATCTTCACGCTGCCCTTTTCCTGGACCATCCTTCTGAGCAGCGATGACAACCGGAACGTCTATCAGCTGCGGATGCTGCTTGAGCGCGAGATGGTGCGTCTGGCTACGGAGCGGCGCGGCACGGAGCTGTTCGGCAGGATCGGCGCGGTGATCGAGCGCGAGGAGGAGCTGCTGGAAAGAGAGGATTACGACGAGCTTTATCGGTGCGACACGGAGTTCCACATGAGCATCGCCTACTGCGCCGGCAACGGGATACTGACCGACCTGCTCTATACCTGCCGCAAGATCCTTTCGTTCCTCAATGCCCTCGGGGTGTCCGAGCTCGCGCAGTTCAGGGAGATGCATCAGGAGCACAGCGCGCTGTACCGCGCCATGGAGCGCGGCGAGAGCGAGGAGGCGCAGCGGCTGATCGCCGAGCACCTGTACCGCGCCGAGCAGCGCTACATCAGCAGCAGATGAGCGGATATGTCACAGAAAAGACCGGCGGAGATCAGCTCCGCCGGTCTTTGTGCGCCTTATCGCCCTGCGATCCAAAAAAACTTTGAAAAAACCTTGCAAACGGCGCAAAAGCAGAATATACTATTACAGTTCAAAATTTACGCCTGAAACCGACGATATCCCTGCCTCTGCGGCAGGAAGGAGAGATCACCTATGCAGAACAACAAGCTTCGCAACGTCGCCATCATTGCCCACGTCGACCACGGCAAGACCACGCTCGTCGACGAGATGCTCAAGCAGGGCGGCGTCTACCGCGAAAATCAGGAGGTCGTCGACCGCGTGATGGACTCCGGCGATCTGGAGCGCGAGCGCGGCATCACCATCCTTGCCAAGAACACCGCCATCCGCTACGGCGACACCAAGATCAACATTGTCGACACGCCGGGCCACGCCGACTTCGGCGGCGAGGTCGAGCGCATCCTCAAGATGGTCAACGGCGTCATCCTGCTCGTCGACGCCGCCGAGGGCCCCATGCCGCAGACGCGCTTCGTCCTCTCCCGCGCGCTGGAGCTGGGCCACCGCGTCATCGTCGTCGTCAACAAGATCGACCGTCCCGACCAGCGCATCCACGAGGTCGTGGACGAGGTGCTTGAGCTTCTGATGGATCTCGACGCCACGCCCGAGCAGCTCGACTCCCCGATGCTGTTCTGCTCCGGCCGCAACGGCACGGCGTCCTACTCGCCCGACGTCGCCGGCACGGACTTAAAGCCCCTGTTCGATACGATCCTTGAATATATCCCCGCGCCCGAGGCGGATGTGGACGCGCCGTTCCAGATGCTCGTCTCGTCCATCGACTATAACGAGTATGTCGGCCGCATGGCCATCGGCCGCATCGAGCGCGGCACGCTCCGGCAGAATCAGGAGATCGCCGTGTGCAACTACCACGCGCCCGACGCCGCGCCCAAGAAGGCAAAGGCCGTCTCGATGTACGAGTTCGAGGGCCTTGCCAAGAATCCCGTCACCGAATCCACCGCGGGCAACATCATCTGCCTCTCCGGCATTGGCGATATCACCATCGGCGATACCATCTGCGCGCCCGACTGCGTCGAGCCGCTGCCGTTCGTCAAGATCTCGGCGCCCACGATGGAGATGACCTTCTCCATCAACGATTCCCCCTTCGCCGGCCGCGAGGGCAAGTACGTCACTTCCCGCCAGCTGCGCGAGCGGCTTTACCGCGAAACGCTCAAGGACGTGTCCCTCCGCGTGACCGAGCTCGAGGGCTCGATGGACGCGTTCAACGTCGCGGGACGCGGCGAAATGTCGCTCTCCATCCTCATCGAGACGATGCGCCGCGAGGGCTATGAGTTCCAGGTCTCGCCCCCGCGCGTGCTGTATCAGACGATCGACGGCAAGAAGTGCGAGCCGATCGAAAGACTCGTGTGCGACGTGCCGCAGGACTATGTCGGCGCGGTCATCGAAAAGCTCGGCTCCCGCAAGGGCGACCTCGCCGAGATGACGCCGATGGGCAGCCGCATGAAGCTTGAATTCCTGATCCCCGCGCGCGGCCTGTTCGGCTACCGCAACGAATTCCTCACCGATACCAAGGGCGAGGGCATCATGGCGAGCGTGTTTGACTCCTACGCGCCCTACAAGGGCGAGCTGGCCCGCCGCAATACCGGCTCCCTCGTCGCATCTGAGACCGGCACCTCCATCACCTACGGCCTTTTCAACGCGCAGGAGCGCGGCGTGCTGTTTATCGGCGCGGGCGTCGACGTGTATGAGGGCATGGTCGTCGGCCAGTCCCCCAAGCAGGAGGACATTACGGTCAACGTCTGCAAGAAAAAGCAGCTCACCAATATGCGCGCCTCCGGCTCGGACGATGCGCTGCGTCTTGTCCCGCCCAAGCAGATGAGTTTGGAGCAGTGCCTTGAGTTCCTCGCCGACGACGAACTGCTTGAGGTCACGCCCAAGAATCTCCGCATCCGCAAGACGATACTCAACAAGGAGCTTCGCATGAAGGCCACGCACGGCAACAAGAAGGTCCTGCAGCAGTAACGGGATCGATCGAATGAAGAAGGACGCCGTCTCCCGCGGGAGACGGCGTCCTTTTGACAAGGCAGCATTGGTATTGTGCGGAAAACCGCCGGTACAGATCCCGGGGCTGCTGGAAAAGTGTGCCGCCCCGTAAAATGGAGACAGAGACGGAAGGCGGCGCTCATTCCTCCGGCGTGAGGACGCCGTTTTCCGTAATGAGCATCGTGCAGCGCATATCGTGCTCCTCTACGGGGACGGCGGGCAGGAGCAGCTGCTCGCGGCAGATGAGCGCCGTGGGACAGCGCAGCTGCGGCAGCAGACGGTCATAGTACCCGCCGCCCTGACCGAGACGGCGGCCCGCGCGGTCGAACGACAGGCAGGGCACGACGGCGAAGTCGATGTCCGCTGCCGCGACGAGCGCGCAGGACTGCTTCGGCTCCTGAATGCCGTAGGCGCCGGTCTCAAGGTCGGCCATCGAGCGCACGACGCACAGGTCGATCGCGTGCTCCGCCGCGCAGCGCGGCAGGATGAGCGTCTTGCCTGCGGCGATGGTCTCGCTCATGAGCAGCGAGGTGTCGATCTCCTTCTCCGTGCCCGCGAACGCGAAAACGGTTTTGGCTCCTTTGTACTCGTCCAGCGCAAGGATATGGCGGCAGATGGCCTCGGCGCTTTCGGCCCTGTAGGCGGGGTCGAGCGTGCGCTCTTTTTTGCGGATGAATGTGCGCAGCGCCTTCTTTTCTTCGATGACAGACATGGGTAGTCCCTCCCGATGCGTAAAAATTCTGCCCCTATCGTAGCAAAAAGCGCGGCGGAAAGCAAGACGGCGAAAAAAGGAAAAGGCTTCCTTTGCTGTGCTTTGGAAAAGAAATTGACAGCAGTTTCTTATTTTGCTATGCTGGAGCAAAAGGGGCGCGCAGCGACGCGCCGACTGGAGGAGGAACCGAACATGGCAATGCTGCTCAAGGGAGCTGAGGTCGCCAAGGCGCTGACCGAGGAGCTCCATGCAAAAACAGAGGAACTGAAGGCAAATGGCACGGAGCCGTGCCTTGCGATCCTGCGCGTGGGCGCGCGCGAGGACGATCTGGCCTATGAGCGCGGCGCGCTCAAGCGCTGCGAGAAGGTCGGCGTGCTGGTGCGTCAGGTCATTCTGCCGGAGGACGTTTCGCAGAAGGAGCTGATGGACAACATCCAGTCGCTCAACGAGGATGACGCCGTCCACGGCGTTCTGATGTTCCGCCCGCTGCCCAAGCATCTCGACGACGAGGCGGCGCGCGCGGCGCTCGATCCGAAAAAGGATATGGACGGCATCACCGACGGCTCCATGACCGCCGTGTACGCCGGTACGAAGGGCGGCTATCCGCCCTGCACCGCCGCGGCCTGTGTTGCGCTGCTCAAGCACTATGACATCCCCATCAAGGGCAAGCGCGTGGTCGTTATCGGCCGCAGCCTGGTCATCGGCAAGCCCGTGTCGCTCCTGCTGCTCGCCGAGCACGCGACCGTGACCATCTGCCACAGCCGCAGCGAGAATCTGCCCGCGATCTGCCGCGAGGCCGATATTCTCGTCGTCGCCGCCGGCAAGGCCGGCATGGTCGGCGCGGAGAGCGTGCGCGAGGGACAGATCGTGCTGGACGTCGGCATCCACGTCGGCGAGGATGGCAGCCTCTGCGGCGACACACGCTTTGCCGAGGTCGAGCCTGTCGTCGCCGCCATCACGCCCGTGCCGGGCGGCGTCGGCACCGTGACGAGCACCATTTTGGCAAGCCACGTTGTCGAAGCGGCGGCGCGCGCGGCAAAAAAGTAAGCGCCGCTTCGGCGGAACCGGAAAATCGAAAAGGAGTCCCGCCGTTTGCAAAAACGGCGGGGCTTCTTTTTTGGACTGGGCGGTTGCTGCGCTGAATGTAAACCTATTTTAATTATTTGGTTGACAATCGGGCGGGAGCGTGCTATGATGGCCCCAGTTTTTGAAAAAGGAGCATTCCCGCCATGAAAAAGATATCCACACGCGACCTCATCTACTGCGCGCTGTTCGCCGCGCTGACGGCTATCGGCGCGTTCATCCACTTCCAGCTCCTTCAGGCGACCATCACGCTGCAATTCTTCTTCACGGCGATGGCGGGACTGCTGCTGGGCGCGCGTCTGGGCGCGCTGTCGCAGCTCCTCTATGTGGCGCTCGGCCTTGTCGGCGTGCCGATCTTCGCGGCGGGCGGCGGCTTCGGCTATATCTTCAACCCCACGTTCGGCTTTCTGCTGGGCCTGATCCCGACGGCGTGGGTCATCGGCAAGCTCGCCGAGAAGGATCGCTCCGTGCCGCGGCTGCTGTTGGCGTGCTTTGCGGGACTTGCGGTGCTGTATCTCGTGGGGCTGCCGTATATCGCGCTGATCGTCAACGTGTATAAGGGCGGCGCGGTCGGCGCGATGAAGCTGGCCACGGCCTATATGCTGCCCTATCTTCCCGGCGACTGCCTGAAGATCGCGGTCAGCGTGATCCTTGCGCCGCGCATTTTGCGGGCAATGGAAAGGAATTCATAAAAAATTTTCTAAAATGTTGCAATTGCAACTTCAATAAGCCCTTGCAAACGTGGTAAACTAACGCCAGTAAAGCAAACGACCCAACAAAAATTCAAATAAAAAACTTTACGTGGAGGTAAGGAATTATGAAGAAGTGGCTTTGCAAGGTTTGCGGTTATATCTATGAAGGCCCTGAGGCGCCCGCGGAGTGCCCCGTGTGCCATGCCAAGAGCAATATGTTCGAGGAAGTCAAGGGTGAGCTGAAGCTTGCCGCCGAGCACGAGTTCGGCGTTTACGGCAAGACCGTGAAGAACAACCCCGACATCTCCGAGGAAGACAAGAAGTATATCTTCGAGCAGCTGATGGCCAACTTCAACGGCGAGTGCAGCGAGGTCGGCATGTACCTCTGCATGGCGCGCGTTGCGCACCGCGAGGGCTATCCCGAGATCGGCCTGTACTGGGAAAAGGCCGCCTACGAGGAGGCCGAGCACGCCGCAAAATTCGCCGAGATGCTCGGCTCCGACCTTGAGCCGAACATGAAGGCGACGACGAAGGACAACCTCGCCTGGCGTGTGGACTGCGAGTTCGGCGCGACGAGCGGCAAGTTCGACCTCGCCCTGTGCGCGAAGAAGAACGGCCTCGACGCCATTCACGACACCGTCCACGAGATGGCCCGCGACGAGGCCCGTCACGGCCGCGCCCTCAAGGGCCTGCTGGAAAGATATTTCAAGTAAACCAGGGTTCCCATCAAAGCCCAGCGAAGCGGGTTTGATGGGAGAAGGACGAGCAGCGAAATGACTGAGCTTTGGCATTTATGCCGAAGCGAGGGATATGTAGCTTGTGAGGACGCGCTGGAGCGCTACTTCAAGTAAGCAGAAAACCCTTAAAAATCAAGCGATTTTCGAGAGGAAGCTGAGAAATCAGCTTCCTCTTTTTTGCGCTTTTTTGCTCGGAAGCTTGTACATTTCTTGTACTTGTACCAGCCTGTGAGCCTCAAAACAGCGCGATTTTACCTCAATGTTGTACTCCCT
>CAKTLG010000039.1 GCA_934572465.1 uncultured Oscillospiraceae bacterium | reverse complement strand
ACTTCTTAGGAGGATACAAATATGATCCTATCCCGTAATTGGCTCAACGAATTCGTTGACCTCAAGGATATCACCGACAAGCAATTCAACGACGAGATGACGCTCTCCGGCTCGAAGGTCGAGACGATCGAGCGCAGGTGCGACGAGATCAAAAACGTCGTCGTCGGCCAGATCGTGGAGATGGAGCGCCACGAAAATTCCGACCATATGTGGGTCTGCCAGATCGACGTGGGCGGCACCGCGCCGCTGCAGATCGTCACCGGCGCGCAGAACCAGAAGGTCGGCGACCTTGTCGTGTGCGCGCTCTCCGGCTCCACGCTGCCCGGCGGCGTGAAGATCGAGCGCGGCAAGCTGCGCGGCGTCGAGTCCGACGGCATGTGCTGCTCGTACAAGGAGCTCGGCATGACCGAGCACGACTGGCCCCACAGCTATGCGGACGGCCTGTTCATCCTCAACTCCGACCCGGATCTCATGGCGCAGAAGCCCATGCCCGGCGACGATATCAACCGCTTCCTCGGCACCAACGACTCCATTGTCGAGTTTGAGATCACGCCCAACCGCCCCGACTGCCTGAGCGTCATCGGCCTTGCGCGCGAGGCGAGCGCGACGTTCAAGCGCCCCCTCAAGCTGCACACGCCCGAGCCGCACGGCTGCGGCGGCAGCATCGCCGAGCTCGTCGACATCGACATTGAGGACGGCGACCTCTGCCCGCGCTACACCGCGCGCATGGTGAAAAACGTCAGGATCGCGCCGTCCCCGCTGTGGATGCGCGAGCGGCTGCGCGCGAGCGGCGTGCGCCCGATCAACAACATCGTCGATATCACGAACTATGTCATGCTCGAATACGGCCAGCCGATGCACGCGTTCGACTTCAGCTGCGTTGAGGGCGGGCACATCATCGTGCGCACCGCGCGCGAGGGCGAGACCATCCAGACGCTCGACGGCAACGAGCGTAAGCTGACGCCGAATATGCTCTGCATCTGCGACGAGCACAGGCCCGTGTGCGTTGCGGGCGTGATGGGCGGCGCGAACAGCGAGATCGTCGGCGATACGGCGATGGTGCTCTTTGAGTCCGCCAACTTCAACGGCGTTTCCGTGCGCCGCACGGCCAGCGCCCTCGGCATGCGCACCGACGCCTCCTCCCGCTATGAAAAGGGCCTTGACATGATGAACACCATCAAGGCCGTCGAGCGCGCCTGCGAGCTTGTGGAGCTGCTCGGCTGCGGCGAGGTCGTCGACGGCGTGATGGACGTGGTCGCCAAGGAAAAGGCCCCCACCGTCGTCAAGCTCGAGCCCGACAAGATCAACGCCCTGCTCGGCACGGAGCTGGACGAGCAGACCATGCGCGAGATCCTCGTTTCCCTCGGCTTCATCCTGAACGGCGACGATATCTATGTCCCCTCCTGGCGCGGCGACGTCGAGCATTACAGCGACATCGCCGAGGAGGTCGCGCGCTTCTACGGCTACAACAAGATCCCCTGCACGCTCATGCGCGGCGAGACCACGCGCGGCGGCTTTTCCGAGCAGCAGCGCTTCGACCGCGCCATCGGCGCGGCGGTGCGCGCGCTGGGCTACGACGAGATCATCACGTATTCCTTCATCAGCCCGACGTATTACGACAAGATCCGTATGCCGGCGGACTCCCCGCTGCGCAATTCCCTGAAGATCCTGAACCCTCTGGGCGAGGACACCTCCATCATGCGCACGACGATCCTGCCGAGCATGCTGGAGATCGTGGCGCGCAACTACAGCTACCGCAACAAGGCGGCGCGGCTCTATGAGCTCGGCAAGATCTACCTGCCGCGCGCGGACGGCCTTGCCGACGAGCCGAAGTACCTCTCGCTCGGCGCCTACGGCGACGGCGCGGACTTCTTCTCGTTCAAGGGCGGCATCGAGACGCTGCTGCACGAGCTGCGCATCGCGGACGTGAGGTATGAGGCCTGCACGGACAACGCATCCTATCACCCGGGCCGCTGCGCGAAGGTGTACGCGGGCGGGACGTATCTCGGCGTGTTCGGCCAGATCCACCCGCTCGTCGCGGCGAACTACGGCGTCGACACGGATATCTATGCCGCGGAGCTGAGCTTCGAGGCGCTGTATGAAAAGCGCGGCGGCATCCCCGTCTATCAGCCGCTGCCGAAGTTCCCCGCCGTCACGCGCGACATCGCGGTCGTGTGCGGCGAGGACGTGACCGTCGGCGCGCTGGAGGAGAGCATCCGCCGCGGCGCAAAGGGGCTTTTGAAGGATGTGACGCTGTTCGACATCTACCGCGGCCCCGGCGTCCCCGCCGGCAAAAAGAGCGTGGCGTTCAGCCTCGTGCTGCGCGCGGACGACCGCAGCCTCACCGGCGAGGAGGCGGACGCGGACGTGCAGTCCATCCTTTCCGCGCTCGAGGCGGACTGCGGCGCGGCGCTGCGTTAAGGGAAGATTACGATTCTGTTACAGTTGCCCCGCTTCCCTTTACTTTTTGTAAGCGCGTTGCTATACTGGGCACATGGAAAGGGGGGATCCCAAAAATGGAGGAATTCACCAGAAAGTTCAACGTAGCGCAGGAGAAGGACGCGGAGATCCGCCACATCCTGACCACCGTTTACGCCGCGCTGGAGGATAAGGGCTATAATCCCATCAACCAGATCGTCGGCTACATTCTCTCCGAGGACCCCACCTATATCACCAACCACAACAGCGCGCGCACCCTGATCCGCAAGCTCGACCGCGACGAGCTGCTGCAAACGCTCGTGCGCAGCTATCTCGGGAAATAATCGGGCAAAACCGACGTTTCACGATCCCCTGAGGGCCGAAAAAAGGCCCTTGGGGGATCTTTTTTGCTTTTCCCCCGCCATCGGTTGACAAGGCGGGCGAAAGATGCTATACTGCAAAAAGTTACAAAACGGTTACAATGTTACAGATCGGTTACAGGCTTATGAAGTTAGGAGTGGATCAAATGGCAGAAGCAACCCAGGGACTGACGTACCGCGACCACCCGCTGCGCCGCGTGGATAACCTCATCTACTACGGCTCGATGGCGGATAAATATATCGTGATGATGCAGGTGCTCGACACCGAGCCGCTCAAGGACATTACGCTTGCCAAGCGCGTCTCCATTCAATTGCAGCTGACGGACGCCAACCTCCGCTCGCGCGACCGCGTGGTCCGCTCGACGGAAAAGGGCAGCCTCGGCGAAGCGATGGAGTTCGCCTCCATCTGGCTCGAGCGCGCGCTCAGCGGCAAGATGTAAGACAAGGGCCGTCAGGCCGCCTGAACTTTTCACGAAAGGAAATGACCCACACGATGAGGATACATTCAAGATGCCTTTCCGCGCTGCTCTCCTGCGCGCTGTCCGCCAGCCTTCTCGCGCCGATGACGCCGGCAAAGGCAGCGTCGGACGGCTCGATCCGCGAGCTGGTCGACCGCGTGACGGTGCTGACCGAAACGGTGCAGGCCGAAAATGCCGACAGCGCCGCGCTCGAGGCGCTCGACGAGATGCAGGCCTCGCTTGAGGAAGCGGCGGACGCGGAGGATAACGCCGCCGTGACCGAAACGGTCGTGATGACCGTCACGGGCGGCACGATCAACGTGCGCACCGGCCCCGGCACGGGCTATGACCGGATCACGCAGGTCTACAGCGGCAAACAGGTCGAAGTCCTCGGCGAGTCGAACGGCTGGTATCAGGTCTCGTTCGATTCCACCGTCGGCTGGATGCTGGGCGACTATCTCCGCGATCCCTCGGACGCCGACGGCTCCGCCGGCGCGCAGATCGTGGAGATGGCGCGGCAGTACCTCGGCACGCGCTACCGCTCCGGCGGCTCGTCCCCCAACGGCTTCGACTGCTCGGGCTTTACGCTGTATCTTTACGCAAAGCTTGGCTATTCCCTGCCCCACTCGGCGACCGCGCAATATAAGAACTGCGGCTACGCCGTCTCCAAGTCCGAGCTTCAGCCCGGCGATCTGGTGTTCTTCTCGGATTCCTCCCATGCCATCGGACATGTCGGCATCTACATCGGCGACGGCCAGATCATCCACGCGCGCTACAGCGTCGGCAAGGTGACGATCGACAGCCTGTCCACCAGCTATTACACCAACCGCTACGTCGGTGCGAAGCGCATCGTGTGAAGTCTGCGATAAGTACATAAAAAGAGCGGAACAGCGCTGCTGTTCCGCTTTCTTTATGGATTCAAAAAAGTGGCCTTGCCCCTTTTTTGAGAGAGTTTCGCTGCGTTCTGTGCCTCGGTCGTCCGCTTAAAAAGCGGACAATTCGACGAAGCACCGCTGCGGCATTACGATCACCGCGCCTTTTGGCGCGCTGATCGTGCCGCTTCCTCGAAAACGGTTCGCTGCTTCCGCCACGGGCAGCGCTTCACCGTTTTCCACTTCGCGCAAAGTGTTTTCTGCCGCGCACACACCCCAGAGCGGCTTCTCTTGCCGCTTTGCGGCAATTCACCTTCTGTCGCGGCAGAAAACGAATTTGATTTTATTTCGTGCTGTGCGCAGCACGAAACGCTGCGAGGCTTTTTATTCGACCGGCAGATCTGCGCTTCCCCCGGCCTTCTCTGCCTCGGCGGCGCGGAGGGCTTCGGCCTCGGCCTTTGCCTCGGCGAGCAGCTTCTTCTCGCCCTTCGTTTTGAGCTGGCTCTCGTCGAACTGCGCCCACATATCGGGACGGCGCAGCATCGTGCGCTTGTAGCTCTCCTTTCTGCGCCACTTGGCCACGTTCTCGTGGTGGCCGGAGAGCAGTACGTCCGGCACACGGCGGCCGTGCCACTCGTCGGGGCGGGAGTACTGCGGATACTCGAGAAGGCCGTTCCAATGCGATTCCTCGGTGAAGCATTCCTCCTCGGGCAGCACCCCGGGCACCATGCGGCAGATCGCGTCCGTCACGGCCATGGCGGGGATCTCGCCGCCGGTGACGACAAAGTCGCCCATCGAGAGCTCCTCGTCCACGCACTCGTCAATGAAGCGCTGGTCAATGCCCTCGTAGTGGCCGCAGACCAAAATGATGTGGTCATAGCGGTCTTTCAGCTCGCGCGCGACCGCCTGCGTGAACGTGCGGCCGCAGGGGGAGAGATAGATCGTATGGCCGCGGCTGCCGGCCTCCTCGCACACGTGCGCCCAGCAGCGGTACAGAGGGTCGGCCTGCATCACCGCGCCTCGCCCGCCGCCGTAAGGGTAATCGTCCACCTGCATCTGCTTGTTGGTCGTGTAGTCGCGGATCTGGTGCGTCCTGATCGTGATGTACCCGCGCTCCTGCGCGCGGCCGAGGATGCTCACGTTCAGCATCGCGTCCACCGAGGCGGGAAAGAGCGTCAGAATGTCAATCCTCATCGGTCTCCAGCCCCTCCATCATGCGCACGGTGATCTCGCGCTTTTCCTCGTCGATATCGGTGATGAAAATGTCCTGCACGGCGGGGATGAGATAGCTTTTCTCCGGCCCCTTGACCTTGTAGAGCTTGTGGGCGGGATAGGTCAAAACCTCCGTCACCGTGCCGATGTAGGTGTGGGGGAAATAGTTGCAGACGTTCATGCCGACAAGCTCGGCGTCGAAATGCTCGCCGTTTTTCAGCTGCACGTCCGCACGGCGGATGGAGAGCACCTTGCGCTTGAGCGCCTCGGCGGCGTCCATGTCGTCGATCTCCGGCAGCTTCATGAGCACCATGTCGCCCTGCACGCGCTTGCCCGTCGGACGGAAGGGCGCGCCGTCCATGTAGAACGTCTTGAAGCCGCACAGCTGCTCCGGCGTCACATCCCACGGCTGCACCTTGACCTCGCCGCGCACGCCGTGCGTGTTGACGATCTGGCCGACCTCGATATATTCCGGACGCGCACTGGGCTGCGGCGCGTCCTTTTTGGAAAAGAGACCCATGTATCATGCTCCTTTTGTCGTTTTTCCCAGTATAGCGGAATTTGCGGGCGATGGCAAGAAGAAAAGCGGCGGAGCGCTCCGCCGCTTTTTGATCCGCTACTGCCGTCTGCGCCGGCGGCGGATGCGGTTGATGTGCCGCTCAAAATCGCCGCTGCCGATCAGCTCGGCGAGCACGTACTGCTCGAAGACCGGCACGGTGCAGGAATAGAAGCCGACCTCGCGCGAAAAGCGCTCCAACAGCGCGGGCGGCAGCACCATGTAGCCCACGCGCATCGACGGCGCGATGGTCTTGGAAAAGGTGTTGAGATAAATGACCGCACGATCGGGCGCGAGGGAAAAGAGCGTATCCTCACTCTTGCTCGACACGCTGAACTCCGAGTCGAAGTCGTCCTCGACGATGTAGCCGCCGCGCTCCTCCGCCCAGCGGAGGTACTCCCGCCGCTTGCCCGCGCTCGCCGTGACAAGGCTGGGGTAGCTGTGGAACGGCGTGACGTGCAGCACGGTCGCCGCGGTGCGCCCCAGCTCGTCCGAGCGGATGCCGTCGCTGCCGAGGCGCAGCAGCTCGCACGTGACGCCGCTGGCCTGATAGACGCGGCGGATCTTGTCGTACGACGGGTCCTCGAGCGCGAAGACGCGCTCGCGTCCCAAAAGCTGCACGATCAGCCCGTAGAGGTATTCCGCGCCCGAGCCGATAACGATCTGCCCCGGCTGAACGCTGATGCCGCGCGAGCGGGACAGATATGCCGCGATCGCGCCGCGCAGCTCGGCGCAGCCGTTGTTCGGCGACTTGACGAGGATGCTCTCGCCGTATTCCGTGAGCACGCGGCGCATCGTTCTGGCGAGCGAGGGGAAGGAAAATTCGTCCTCCGTGCCGTGCGCGGCGCTCTGGCGGCGCACGGTCTCCGTCTCGGAGACGGGGAAGCAGTCGCGCGCGGCAAAGCTCACGAAAAAGCCGCTGCGCTCGCGCGATTCAAGGTATCCCTCGTCGCACAGGATCGCCAGCGCGTGCTCGACCGTGATGACGCTCACGCCCGTTTCGCCGGCGATCAGGCGCTTGCTCGGCAGCTTTGTTCCCAGCGGGTAGATGCCGCTCACGATGTCGCGCCGGAGCTGGTGGTAGAGCTGCAGATAGACGCTTTCCGCGGCCGCTTTGTCGATGTGGTAGCGCATCACTCGTGCTCCTGCGCGGGCGTATCGTCAGACGGCCGCTCCCCCTCCGCGTCCGCGGCGGCGCGCCGCCGGACATAGAGCGCCGAGCCGTCGGTCTTTTTGACTCTGAGCATATAGAAGAGGATCCCCGCGCTCACGAGCACCATCACAAGCGACAGCGCCTGCGATACGCGGATCGGCTCGCCGAAGATCGTCCAGCCGAAAAGGTACAGACTGTCCGTCCGCAGCCCCTCGATCCAGAAGCGGCCAAGGCCGTACCAGAGGAGGTAGAAGCAGGTGTTCTCACCGTCGAAGCGGCGGGCGCGGGAGACGAGGAAATAGAGCAGCAGGAAGCCGATGATATTCCACAGGCTCTCATAGAGGAACGTCGGGTGTACGTCCACATAGGTCGTGGCGGAGGTCCACAGGCGCATCCGCCACGGCAGCGTCGTCGCCGCGCCGAAGGCCTCGCGGTTCATGAAGTTGCCCCAGCGGCCGACGGCCTGCCCGATGAAAAGCCCCAGCACGCAGCAGTCTGTGAGCGCCCAGAGCGAGAGCTTCTTTTTCCGGCAGCAGAGAAACGCCACGAGAAAGCCCGCGATCACGCCGCCGTAGATGGCGAGGCCGCCGTCCCAGATGCGGTATGTCTCCGACCAGTTGATCGAACCGTCGGCCCGACGGAACAGGTCGAGGTAAAAGAGCACATAGTAGATGCGCGCGCCGAGAATGGAAAACGGGATGACCCAGAGGATGGTGTCGATGATATCGTCCTCCGTCAGACCGTATTTCGGCGCCTGCTTCATGCAGAACCACAGCGCGAGCAGCATACCCGCGGCGATGATGATGCCGTACCAGTAGATGCCGCCGCCGATGTCGATGGCCTTGGACGGCGCGGTGAACTGCCAGTCGCCGAAAAGTCCTGGGAAGCTGATGGGCACGTCGGTAAAATTCATAGGGGTGTTATCCTTCTTTCTTTGCTTCGATGATGGAAAGCGCGCGGCGCTCCTCCGTCAGATTTTCGCGCAGGAAGCGCTCGACGTCCGCCTTGCCGATGCTCTCGTAGGCCTCGGGGAAGCGGAAGGCGTCAAAGCCGCGGAAATAGCCGTCCACGAGCGAGACGGCAATATTTTCAAACGAGTTCATCGCGCGCAGCGTCGCACCGAAGCTCGCGCGGCGGATCTGCTCGAAAAAGGCGGGGTCGACGCCCTCGCGCGCAAGGCGGCGCGCCTCTTCCAGAATGGCGTCGCTGACCTTTCGCGGCTGCTCGCTCTCGCCGCCGGCGCACAGGACCGCGACGCCGGGCAGCTGGTCGAAGCCTCCGCCGAAGCTTGAATTGATGAACCCCTCGTCGTAAAGGCGCTGGTAGAGCGGCGAGGAATCGCCCAGCAGGATGTCGCTGGCCATCTCGCCGATGAGCGACTGGCGCAGAAGATCCTTTTCGTTCGTCTCACACTTGAAGCCGACCAGAAACTGCGGCAGCGAGACCTCCATCTGCGCGACCGTCTCCTTCTGCGCCGCCGCGCCGTCCTCCTGTCCGTAGCAGCGCGCGATCTCCTCGCCGCGCTCGCGCGGCAGAAGCTCCCCTGCCAGCGCGCACACCGCGTCCGCGTCCACATCGCCCACGACGCACAGCGCCATATTCGACGGGCAGTAGAACGCCTTGTGGCAGTCGTACAGCGTCTGCGCGGTGATGTCTGCGATGCTCTCGACTGTGCCGGCGATCGGTACGCGCGCGGGCGAGGTGCGGTACAGGCAGGCGAGAAGCCGCTCGTAGACCTGCCAGTCGGGCGAATCCTCGACCATGCGGATCTCCTGAGAGATGATGCCGCGCTCCTTTTCCACGCTCTCATCCGTAAAGTACGGCACGGAGACAAACGAGAGCAGGATGCGCAGGTTTTCCTCAAAATGCTCGGTACAGTCAAAGTAGTAGCCCGTCATGGCGTTGGAGGTGAAGGCGTTCGGCTCCGCGCCGCCGCGCGAGAGCGCGATCATGGCGCTGCCGTCCTTCGTGTCGAACATCTTGTGCTCAAGATAGTGCGCGATGCCCGCGGGCGTGTCGCACCGCTCGCCGTTCCGGATGAACTGCATGTCCATGCCGCCGTAGCGCGCGGCAAAAAAGGCGTATTTGCGCCGGTATTGAGGCTTCGGCACGACGTAAAGCCGCAGGCCGTTGGGCAGCGTGTGCGCCAGCACGGTCTCCCCCACGCGGGGATAGCGCGTTTCATTCATCGTCCTGTTCCTCCCCCGTCAGAAAATATACGGTGTCGAGCGTCATGCTCCGCGCGGCGGCGGCAACGCGCTCGCCCGTCACGTCTCTGAGCGCTGCGATCAGCTCCTCCTCCGTCTCGCGGATGCCGGTCGCCGCCTGGCCGAGCGCGTTTTCCTCCATGCGCCCCGCGCTGTCGCCGCGCGAGCGGAGCGACGAGATCAGGCACGCGCGGGCGCCCTCGAGCTCCCACGGCTCAAATTCGCCGCGCTGCACCGCCTCGAGCTGGGCAAGGATCTCGGCGCGCGCCGTGTCATAGTCCTTCGTCTCGATGCCGGACGACACGGTGACGATGCCCTTGGAGCGGTGATAGGAGGACGAGGCATAGTAGCAGAGCGAGAGCTTCTCGCGCACGTTGAGAAAGAGCTTTGAATTGCTGTAGCCGCCGAAGACGAGATTTGCGATCAGCATGGCGGGCGCGTCGGCGCTCGAAACGCGCCAGCCCATCGAGAGCTTGCCCTGCGTCACGTCCATGCGCTCGGTGATCTCGCGCACCCTGGCGGGCGCGGCGTATTTTTCGGCGATCACAGGCGGCACGGGCGCGCTGCGCTGCAGCGGCGCGAGCATACGCTCCAGCGCCCCCTCCACGCGCGCGAGCTCCGCGCTGCCGCAGTAGAACAGCTCCACGCGCGCCGTGGCAAGCAGCTGCTGGTAATAGCGGAAAAGCGTCTGGTTCGTGATCTTGCGCACGCGCGCGATCGAGCCGAAGCGGTCCACGCCGTAGCGCTCGCCGCGGCACATCTCCTGCAATAAGCGCAGGTCGGCATAGTCGCGCTTGTCGTTGACGACGCTGCGGATAAGGTCGATCAGGTTCTGCTTCTCGCTGTCGACATAGCCGCTCAAAAAGCGGCCGTTGCGCGTCACGGGGTCGAACAGAAGCTCTCCGAGCAGATCGCACACCGGCTCGAGCAGCTTTTCCCCGTTCGGGACAAACGCCTCGTCGATAAAGCCCGCGACAAAGCCGACGCACTGATTCTCGCCCTTTTTGCGCACCGTGCAGCCGATGGACGCGCCGTAGAGCCGGTCGAGCGCCGTAGAAAGCGAGCGCATATCCGGATGCGCCATCGTGCCGCGCCGCAGCACGCTCGGCAGCAGCGCGGCAAAGCCCGCCGTGGTCTCCTCGAGCGGCGTGATGAGCTGCACGCTCAGCGTGCCGGTCTTGAATTTTTCCGAATGGACATAGTTAAGATAGGTCTCCGGTGCGAGCGCGCGTCTGATCGGTCCCATTCCCGTACCTCCCGTGGAAAGTTTCCTTTAGGATACCACGAAACCGTGAACAATTCCACCATTTTCTCCCCGGAAAGCGGCGGCGGCGCAAAAAGTCGAAATTTTCCCGACGAGTCGACATTTTTCGCGCGATTTTCCTTGACATTTCTGATAAAATCATGTAAACTAGTTCCTGTTGTAAAGCGTTATAACTTTACACAAGAATCTGCACAAGGAGGTTCCCCATGAAAAACCAGACCTTTCGCATGACGATGCTCTTCGATTTTTACGGGGAGCTCCTCACCGACCGCCAGAAGGAATTCTACGATCTCTACTACAACGAGGATCTCTCGCTGTCCGAGATCGCCGAGAATTACGGCATCACCCGCCAGGGCGTGCGCGACGTGATCGTGCGCGCGGAGCGCTACATGACCGAGATCGAGGACAAAACGGGCCTCATCAAGCGCTTTATGCAGCTCCGGCCCCACGCGGAACGGATCGCCGACGCGGCGGCGCAGATCAGACAGCTCAACCTCCGCCGGTATGAGGACCGCCAGCTCGACGAGCTGACCGGCGTGATCGAGACCGAGGCGGCCGCACTCAAGGAGTAATACGCACATGGCCTTTGAAGGACTGAGCGAAAAGCTCAACGCCACATTCAAAAATTTACGCGGCAAGGGACGGCTGAGCGAGGAGGACATCAAGCTCGCAATGCGCGAGGTGCGCCTTGCGCTGCTCGAAGCGGACGTGAGCTACAAGGTCGTCAAGGACTTTGTCAAGACCGTGTCCGAGCGCGCCGTCGGCGTCGAAGTGCTCGACAGCCTGACCCCCGCCCAGCAGGTCATCAAGATCGTCAACGAGGAGCTGACGAATCTGATGGGCGGTGCAAACGCCAAGCTCACCTTCGCCTCCAGACCGCCGACGGTCGTGATGATGGTCGGCTTGCAGGGCGCCGGCAAGACGACGAACGTCGCCAAGCTCGCCGGCTACCTCCGCAAGCAGGGCCACCGTCCGCTGCTCACAGCGTGCGACGTGTACCGTCCCGCCGCCATCACGCAGCTGCAGGTCGTCGGCAGACAGCTGAATATCCCCGTCTTCGAGATGGGACAGGGCGATCCCGTGACCATCGCGCAGGAGGCCGTCAAGTACGCCGGCGACCACGGCAACGACATCGTCTTCCTCGACACTGCGGGCCGTCTGCACATCGACGAGGCGCTGATGGACGAGCTGAAGCGCATCAAAGCCGCCGTCAAGCCGACCGAGATCCTGCTCGTCGTCGACGCGATGACCGGTCAGGACGCGGTCAACGCCGCCACCGCCTTTGACGAGGCGCTCGGCATCGACGGCGTTGTGCTCACGAAGCTCGACGGCGACGCGCGCGGCGGCGCAGCCCTTTCGATCCGCGCGGCGACCGGCAAGCCCATCAAATTCATCGGCACGGGCGAAAAGCTCGACATGATCGAGCCCTTCCACCCTGACCGCATGGCCCAGCGCATCCTCGGCATGGGCGACGTGCTGTCCTTCATCGAGCGCGCCGAGCAGAGCATCGACGAGGAAAAGGC
>CAKTLG010000038.1 GCA_934572465.1 uncultured Oscillospiraceae bacterium | reverse complement strand
GAAGTGTAAATTGTCACGCACATGGAAATCGGCGAAGCGCCGCCAGTGGCGGATGAAGCGAGCCGGTTTCGAGGAAGCGGCACGATTGGCGCGCCAAACAGGCGCGGGAATCGTAATGCCGCGACGGTGACGTCAGAAAAAACGGATTCAAATTTATTTGCCGCCGTGCGCGGAGGCTTGGGCAGCCGTTAACGGCTTTGCTGCTTTACGGATGCCGCATACTCCTTGCGGGTAAAAGTCTGCAACGCCTTTGGGATGCGCAGATACTGCGTGACTCTTGCGGGACGTTTTGATGTCTGCTGGCGCCGGGATTTGAATTTTTGGGGCAGGAAATGCGAACTTTCGCATTTCCTGCCTTTTCTGTTGACAGAGAAAGGAAAGTGTGATAACTTATCGGTAGACGATATATCGGAAGACGTTATAACGGCTGCCGAAAAGGAGAGATGCTCATGGGAACGACGGCGCTGACCGAGGCGGTCTTTTACATTCTGCTTTCGCTGGACACGCCCCTGCACGGCTACGGCATCATGCAGAACGTGGAGCGCCTGAGCGGCGGGCGCGTGCACCTGGCGGCGGGTACGCTCTACGGCGCGCTCGTCACGCTTGCCGAGCGCGGCTGGATCGTCTCGCTCGGCGACGAGAGCGAGGGGCGCAAGAAGGAATACCAGATCACGCCCGAGGGGCGCGAGGCCGTGCGCGCGGAGCTGCGCCGGCTGCACGAGCTGACGCAAAACGGCGACGCGCTGACGGAGAATTGGCGCTGAGAGGAGGACGCACGATGGCAAAGGAAATAAAACGGGCCCTGCACCTTCCGTACTGCTTTTTGGAGCCGGAGGAGCTGGAGCGCAGATTTGCGCGCATGGCGGCGCAGGGCTGGCTGCTGGAAAAGTGTACCTACGGCACCTACACCTACCGCCGCGGCGAGCCGAATGCATACGAATACCGCGTGCAGTACATCTACGAATCGCGCGACGGCCAGCGCAGCGACTATGTGAAAACGCTTGCGGACATGGACGTCGAGAAGGTCGGCGACATGGGCTCGTTTCTTGTGGTGCGCAAAAAATCGGACGGCGCGCCGTTCACGCTCTACTCCGACCTTGACGCACAGATCGGGGATGCGCGGCGGCTGATGCGGATGAAGATCATTCTGGCGGTCGTATTTGCGCTGCTGGCGGCGGACTGGTTCTATAGCACATGGGTGTGGTACGATCTGGCCGTCGGCTTCGACGAGATGTACGCCGAGCTGAGAGAGATGTATCGCCAGCCAAGCTTCCTGTCGCTGCGGCTGTGGGGCAGGCACATTGTCCGGTACGCGGTGCTGGGCGCGGCGGGCACGGCTTTGACGCTCCGGCTCGCGGCGCAGAGCGTCCGTACGGGGAAAAGGTACGGCGAATTGAAGCGAAAACGCCTGATCGAAGAGTGAAAGGGGCACGGATATGTTTGAAAAGATCATGCCGCGCATCTCCATATGCCTATGACCTGGAAAAAATCGAGGAAATGCTCAACCGCGAGTCGGGCAAGGGCCGGCAGTGCTGTGAGATCATGTACTTTGTTTACAAGGAGTAATCGGGTGAGAATACAACATAAGGATCTAACGATCCGCCAAGCCGAGGCTGCCGATGCGAAGCAGCTTGCCGCTTGGTGGAATGATGGTGCCGTGATGGCACACGCAGGCTTTCCCAACGGCTTGGGAACGACCGAGGAAGAAGTTGTAAAAGGACTTGGAAACGGCCTTCTGGTCGTTGAGGAAAACGACCGCCTGATTGGCGAGTGCAATTACCGCAATGTGTCAGATGGAGTTGCGGCAATCGGCATTAAGATCTGCGAAACCGATTGTCAGAACCGTGGTGTCGGCAGAAAGGTTTTGAGTATGCTGATCGGTTGGCTGTTCAGAAACGGCTATGCCAAAATCATCCTCGATACGAACTTGACGAACACAAGAGCGCAGCACGTTTACGAATCACTTGGATTCCGCAGGGTGCGAACCAATATCGATTCCTGGAAAGACCAGCTCGGCCGGCTTCAATCATCGGTTGATTATGCGCTGGTTGAGCAGAATTTTGTCAGTTATGAGTGAGAGAGACGCCTGCGCCGCGCGAAAAAGAGGCTCGCGGCGCTCGAAGCTGAGCGCGTCATTCAGGAGTGAAAGGAGAATCGCCATGGCCAAGGACAAGAAGGTACTGCCGCATTTGTCAAGCTATGCCAACGATCCAGATCGGATCGAGGAGCAGGCAAACCGGATGGCAAAAGAGGGCTGGATTCTTGAAAAGTTCGGCTCGCTGTTTTCCACCTATCGACGCGGAAATGCGGGCGAGTACGAATATCGCGTGCAGGTGAAGGAGGCAGGCATGGACCGCCTTGTCTACACGGCGGAGCTTGCGGAGTTTGGCATTGAAGAGGTCGGCGGCGTGGGAGACCTGCTCGTCCTGCGCAAAAGCTCGGACGGCACGCCGTTCGAGCTGTACTCCGATCTGGACTCCCGCATTGCCCAGCAGAAAAAAGCCGTGCGTTATCTGCGCAAAGGCCTGATTATGAGCTTCTTCTGGGGAAGTATGATGCTGATGAATGTGTTGACGACGCTGATGAATGCAAACGTGATCGGTCGGTACGCGGGCGTGGCTGCGATAGACTTTAGTACAGCGAGGGTGCTGATGCTTGTGGCGGCCTCACTGCTTCTGCTCGTGTGCATCGTGGGGCTTGTCGACTGCCCAATCGGCCTGCGCCGCGCGAAAAAGAAGATCGCGGCGCTCGAAGCCGAGCGCGTGATTCAGGAGTGACACGCATCTTGCAAAATGCCGCTGCGCGTTGTAGAATAGCCCTGCGAAAGAACAAACACGCGGGAGGAAAGCCGACATGATCCAGGATATCGAGCCGAAGCACCTTTATAACGAGTGGAAAAAGAACGCCGTGCCGAAAAGGAGCAGCGCCGTGGTGCAGTTCCGCGGGCGGGATCTTTTGTGCCGCATCGACGACAACGGACTGAAGTTTCCGTCGCGCGCCCAGTTTTCTGAGCCCGACGAGGCGTTTACCTACCTCTTTGAGCTCGACGGGCGGGAGTATTACCTCCTTTTCGACGAGACCGAGCGCGCGCTCGACGGCTATTCCTACCGCGACATCGTGCTCTTCCGCACGGAAAAGCCGAAGGAGCTTGCCTACGCGGCGGTGAGCGCGTGGCACCTGTGCTCGTGGTACCGCGACGCGCGCTACTGCGGCCGCTGCGGAGAAAAGCTCGTTCATGACGTGAACGAGCGCATGATGCATTGTCCCAAGTGCGGCAACATGATCTTCCCACGCATCAACCCGTCGGTCATCGTGGCCGTGACGCACGGGGACTACCTGCTGCTCACGAAGTATGCCAACCGCCCCGGCGCGCAGCGCACGGCGCTGATCGCGGGCTTCACCGAGTTTGCCGAGAGCTTTGAGCAGACCGTGCACCGCGAGGTGATGGAGGAGGTCGGATTAAAGGTCAGGGATCTGCGCTATTACCGCTGCCAGCCCTGGGGCATCAGCGGCAACATCATGATGGGCTTCTGGTGCCGGCTCGACGGCGACGACGATACCATCCGGCTCGACAACTTCGAGCTGGCGGACGGCGCGTGGGTCAGCCGGAAGGAGCTTCAGGAAACGTTCGTCAACAACGGCGTCGCCCTGACGGCGGAGATGATCGCCGAGTTTGCGGCGGGCCGCGACCCCTACAGTCTGGAAAAGAAATAAGGAAAGCGTGCGAGGGCGATCCCTTCGCACGCTTTTTTCTTATGATTCCGGCGCAAGGCCGATAAGATCCATGCTGTTCCAGGTGTGCAGCTCCCTGAGTTCACCGGTGGAGAGGTCGAATTCGTAGAGCACGCAGGGGTCCCACCAGTTGACGTTCAGCACGGCAAAGGCGTAATAGCGCTCGCCGTTCACCACGGCGATCTCAAAAGTGAAAATGGCGTGGTCGATCTGCCGCGCCGCGGCCTCCAGCATGGCGAGCATCGTCCGGTCCGGATGGATCGCAAGCCCCTGCGCGTTGTAGAGCACGGTGCCGGCGAGCGTGTTGACTCTGCCGGGGCGGGCGTGCGTAAAGTCGAAGTCCGCGTAGTCCGCGGTGTAAAGGGCGGTGTGGTCGGGAACGAAGACGCCGCTCGGGCGGCTCTTGCCGCTCCGGTAAACGGTCTCGTAGACACAGGGCGCGTTTTTGTCGCCGCGCGGCTGCAAAATGACATGTACGAGCGGCGTATCGGCGGCGTTTTGGACAACCAGATACAGCGCGGCGACCAGCGCAAGGCTGGACAGCGCGGCGAAAAAGCGTTTCATCGGAACCTCCCTGTATACCCGCGCTCAGAAGAGCGCGGGAACATAGTCGACCGCGGAGGCGATGCCGTCCGCCTGACCGGAAAGGGCAAGCTCAAAGCGGTAGACCGGCTGATAGAAGCCCTTGGAGTCGGAGAGATAGTCGAGCGTGCAGGAGAGGACGGCGGCGTGCTCGGCGCCGGAGAAGAGCCATGCGCCGTCGAAGCTTTTGCCCGCCTGCAGCGCATCGACCGCCTGCGCGGGCGAGAGGATCGGTTCCTCGCGCACGGGCGTGAGCGCGGTCATGCGGTTTTCCAAATCGTCGAGCGACGCTTTGCCTTCTTCCTGCGCGCAGAGCGTGCAGGCGAGCGTGCCGTGGACAAAGCCGTCCCCCGCCGGAAGGAGCGCGGCGGCGAATACCGCGCGATAGGAGGTTTTGTCATACGGCTCAAGCGTGAACGAAGCGCCGGAAGGAACGGGGAAGCCGAGATCATCCAGCGTTTGGCGCAGCATGTCCTCCGTGACGCCGGACGCGGGCGCGTCGAAGACAGGGGCATGATCGCGCCCGAAGCTGTATTCCCACGTGCCGTCGTGCAGCGTGACGTTGAGAAAATCGCCCGTGGAGTGGTTGGCGTAGATCACAAGATCGTCGTAATAATAGACGTCGGGAAATGTGATGTCCAGCTGCCCGGCGAACGCTTCTGCAAGGGCGTCGGCGGTGGTGTTCGCAAGCGCCTGCGTCCGGTAGACGAATGCGCTGTCCGCTTCGGCGGACGGCGTGAAGCAGACCGTCCATGCAACGCCGCGCGTATCGCCCGCGGCGACGGACGCGTCGCGCAGGTTGCCGTAGGGCTGCGCGGCATAGGAGATGAAAATGGCGCTGAGCGCCAGCGCGAACGCGGCGGGCAGCAGCAGATAGCGCTTCCACGCCTTGCGCCGTTCGATGAGCGCGAGCGCGAGCATCGCCGCGCACCAGCCGAGCATAGCGCCCAAGGTGTTGGTAAAAAGATCGTCCACATCGCACATGCCGCGTCCGGTGAAAAGCTGCGTCAGCTCGATCAGGAGCGAAGCGCCGAAGCCCGCGCCCAGCGCAGCGTGCCACCTGCGAAACGGCTTCCACAAAAGCGGCAGCAGCACGCCGAGCGGGACAAAGAGCGCGATGTTGAGCAGCACGTTCAGCCAGATCTGCAGCGTAAAGCGCTGGTACGCCTCGCGCCAGGCGAGAAAGAGCTGTAAGTTCCACTGCCGCACGGCAAATTCGCCCGACTCGCTGCGCAGCAGCGTGACGAAGACCGTGACCGCCGCCCAGATGGCGAGCAGCAGCGCGCAGAGGGCGCGCTTCCACGGGAACGGGCGGCCTTTTCGGCGGCAGACAACATAGCAGGCGGCGAGGATCGCACCGCAGACGAGCGCGGCGGGCACGGCAAAGCGCATGCCGCGCTGCAAAAGATGGAAAAGGTAGGAAACAAAGTCGTGCATGAGATCCCTCCCGATATCGGTCAGCTGGCTTCACTGTCTGCGGTCTTGGCTTCTTCGATGCGCGCGCTCACGTCCTGCCTGAACGCTTCCCACGCGTCCTCGTTTTCGACGTAATACTTCGGGCAGATCTTGCCCGTCACGTCGTAGTGCCGGATGACGTCCTCATCGGGGTCGAGGGAAAACGTCTCGCACAGCCACGCAACGAGCTTTTGCAGGCTCTCCATCGTCGCGTCGCTGAACTCCCCCGTTTCGTCGCCGTGGCACACCTCGACGGAAACGGTATAGTCATTGGCGGTATTCGAGCAGTAGGCGATCTCCGTCAGCGGGACGCATTGCAGGATCTCGCCCTCCAGACCGACAAGATAGTGCGCGCTGGCGTAGGTCTCGTGCGTCAGCGCGAGATTGGCAAAAAAGCTCCGGTTGTTTGCCGCCGATGTGCCGGGGTTGCCGACATAGTGCACCACCACGCCGGAGATTTCCTCAAGCGGCGTGCCGGGGCGGGAGTATTCGTTTATCGGGAGATAGTCGACCGTGACGAAGTCCGGCGCGGCGACGTCCGAGCCGGGGAGGTTTTCATGCGCGAGCCGGTAGCGCAGCGCGCGGACGCCGAGCACGAGCGCAAGCGTGAGCGCGAGCGCGCCGAGAATGCACAGGATGCGCGCCGCGCGGCGGGGTCTGCGTCTGC
This sequence comes from uncultured Oscillospiraceae bacterium, assembly GCA_934572465.1. Lineage (GTDB taxonomy): Bacteria > Bacillota > Clostridia > Oscillospirales > Oscillospiraceae > Hominicoprocola. Next base: position 7,174 of record CAKTLG010000038.1, on the reverse strand, counting down.
TCACGGGATCGCCTCCTCTGCGGAGACCGGCGATGCGTCCGGCTCGCATGTGCGCTCGATCTCCTCGAGCACGGCGAGCGTGGAGGTCATGGCGGGCGTGACCTCAAAGCCGATGGTATCGACCGAGCGGGAGGACGAGCCGTCGTCATGGAACGTGACGACATTGGCGTACAGCTCGACATAGCGGTAGTGGGAGATGCCGGAGGTGTCGGCGGTGGAGGGATTCTCCTGCGCCGAGAAGATATCCTGCGCGACGGCGGGGTGCGCACAGTCCTCCATCGCCGCGCGGCAGACGGCCTCTGCCTGGCGCGCGGTGAGCGTATAGGTCAGCGAGCTGTCGCCGTCGGGGGAATAGGCGTCGTGGATATAATAGCCGGTGTTGGTGAAGTTCTGGTTTGGATTGTCGGGCAGCGCGTCGGGAAAACGGACGTGCAGCTCGCGGGAATAGACCGCCGTGGGGCAGGTGTAGAGCGCGTTGAGCGCCTCGGTCGTCGTGCCGGACACGCCAAGGTCGGCGAGCGGCAGCGTGACGCGGTAGTCGCGCAGGATGTGCACGCCGCTTTTGAGCGTGTAGTCGAACGAGAGGCAGTAAATGCGGCTCTCATCATCGTCCTCGGACGTGTGGGAGGAGGCCTGCGCCTGCTGGTAGCTCTTATCGGCAACGATGGCGCGGTGCGCCTCGGTGATAAGGCTGAGCGTGGCGGCGTCGGTAGTATCGAAGCGGGTCTGCCCGCCGAAGCTGACATAGGCGGTCTCGATATCCCGAACGTCCGGCACGCGGCCCTCATAGCCCGTGAGGTCGAACGTCAGCGTTACGCTGGTCAGCGTGAGCACGAGCGCGACGATGCACGCGCCGCGCGCGCCCGAGTGCAGGACGCGAAGGCTCTTTTTCACCAGCGCCTCGGAGATGTAGTAGCCGAGCAGCCCCGAGACGAGCATACACATGATCGTGCCGGAGAAGGAATGGACGCCGTTGGTGCGGTACTGGCCGAACAGCAGGATGTAGCTTACCTGTCCGAGCACGAGCGCCGCGCAGAACGCCACGCCGTACTGGAAGACGGGCACCGCCCACGAAATGGCGACGACCGAGCCGGACATCTCGCTTTTACGCCTGCGGTAGAGCGCGAGCGCAAGCGCGGCGAAGACAAGTCCGGCGGCGGCGTAGACATAGAGATAGGAGTAGCCGCTCACGAAGCTGCCGACCGGAATCAGGCTCTGGCTGGCCTCGACCCACTCATGATTAATATAAACGTTCATCCGGCGCACAAGGAAGAAAAACGGCGAGAACGGTCCGAGCTTCAGCCCACCGTTGACGTAGCCGTAGAGGTACTCTCCGGCAAAGTTGCGCAGCATCAGCTCGATGCCGGCGATGAGCGAATTGCCGACGAGGTAGAACACGGCAGCGGAGAGCGCCTGACCGGAAAACATCGCGCAGAAGACGGCGAAGGAATAGAAAAAGACGATCTCCATCGCCGCGCCGCCGAGCGCCCTGCCCAGCACGTCCCAGTGAGGAAACGTGTAGGGGGAGGACGGCAGGAACCAATAGGCCGTGAGCGCAAAGGCGGGAAGCAGCGCGGCAAGCTGGCAGAAAAGCCCCGTGAGGTACGAGGTCATGAAAAGCGTCTCGCGGCGCAGGGGGAGCGCGTGACAGCAGTTTGTCGCGCGGGTGTTGAAAAGATAGAAGAACGACAGTATGGCGAAGAAAAGCCCGAAGACCGCGGCCATATAGACCCCGCCCTTGAGGGCGCTTTCCAGAATGTGCTGCTCATAGATCCAATAGCCGGTATCGCCGGAGAGAAAGCCCGGGAGCGGGGCGGGCAGCAGAAAGATCCAGAGGAGCGTTTCGGCTGCGAGCAGCGGCCACGCGCGGCGCAGCTGCATCCGCATCAGCGGCATATCAAAGAACGATGTCGCGGATCGCATGATCCTCACCTCCCAGCTCATAGATAAAGATCTCCTCGAGCGACAGCGGCGTCACATCGAGAAAAACGGGGTGCAGCGGCATGAGCCTCTGCCGCAGCGTCTCCGCGTCCGCGCGCACGATGAGCGTGTGGACACGTCCGGTCTGCGCGTGGTGCAGCACGGCGATGTCCTGCGGCAGCGGCGGCAGCGCCGCGTCCTCAAAGGCGAGCTGCAGCTTGACGGTGTGCGCCTGCAGGTCGCTGAGCGGCTGCTCCAGAATGAGCCTTCCGTGATCCATCACGCCGACATAGTCGCACACGTCCTCCAGCTCGCGCAGGTTGTGCGACGAGACGAGCACTGTCGTGCCGCGCTCGGCCACATCCTGCATCACAAGGCTCCAGAGCTGGCGGCGCATCACGGGATCGAGTCCGTCCACCGGCTCGTCGAGGATGAGATAGTCCGGCATGGCGCACAGCGCGAGATAGAACGCCGCCTGCCTTTGCTGGCCCTTGCTCATGCGGCGCAGCGCCCGCTTTTCATCAAGCGCGAAGACGCCGCGCAGCGCGTCGTAGCGCTCCATGCTGAACGCGGGGCAGAACCGGCGGTAAAAGCGCAGCATATCGCCAAGGCTCGCCTGCATAAAAAAGAACCAGTCGTCGGGGATGGAGGCGATGCGCGCCTTGACGGCGGGATTTTCCCACACGTCCTCGCCGTCGAAGCGCACGCTGCCGCCGTCCTGGCGGTATACGCCCGTCAGGTGCCGCAGCAGCGTCGATTTGCCCGCGCCGTTCGGGCCAACCAGCCCGCAGACCGCCCCTGTCGGCACGGTCAGGTCCGCGCCGCTGAGCGCGGCAAAGCCGTCAAAGCTCTTTGTAAGACCGCGTACCTCGATCATGCGTTTTCTCCCTCCTTCTTGCACAGCTCCGCAAGCTCCTCCTCGCTCGCGCCCATGGCGCGCAGCTCCTGCAAAAGCTCTCTTACCTGTTCCTCCAGCGCGCGGCGGCGTCTGTCGTCGCGCTCGCGGTAGGTGTGCACCGCAAAGCAGCCCTTCCCGTGTACCGAGCAGCAGTAGCCGCTCGCCTCCAGCTCGTTATAGGCGCGCTGGATGGTGTTGGGGTTGATGGCGAGCTGGCCCGCCAGCGCGCGCACCGAGGGGAGCTTTTCCCCGTCGGCGATCGCGCCGGAGACGATCAGCCGCCGCAGCCCGTCGCACACCTGCTCGTAGATCGGGCGGGCGTCTCGATAGTTCAGGGTGATCATGGCGCGTCCCCCGTCAGCGCAGCGCGGCGGCGAGCGCGGCGATGACCAGCAGCCCCAGCACGAGCAGCGCGGCGGTGGGGAGCAAGAGCGTTCCTGTGAGCATGGCGTACCTCCGGATGAATAACAACTGTATTAAGCGTGTTAGTACAGATAAGATAGCATGCGCCGCGCCGCTTGTCAAGAAATGGTACAAAAAGCGCTGTTAACAATTCGTTAAGGATGTTTTGCACAAAAAGAGATGATGTTAAAAAAATAACATGGGCAAGATGTACAACATTCACAAATTTTGGACGCAAGAAACTGCACTTTGGCCGTTGACAGGCGGAACGAAATTTGGTATGCTTTCCATATGAAATATTTTCAAGAGATGTTTCATAAAATGTGAATTCAGAGAGGGGAAAACACATGGATAAAATCATAGAAATCAACAGTGCGATAAACGGCTTCGTATGGGGCCCGATCATGCTGGCACTGCTGGTCGGCTCGGGCATCTACCTCAGCATTCGCGTCGGCTTCATCCAGTTCTCCAAGATCGGCTACTGGTGGAAGAACACCATCGGCAAGATCTTCACGAAGAGCGAAGCGGGCGAGGGCGAGATCACGCCGATGCAGGCGGTCTCCACGGCGCTTGCCTCCACCGTCGGTACGGGCAACATCGCCGGCGTCACCGGCGCGATCATCCTCGGCGGCCCCGGCGCCGTGTTCTGGATGTGGGTCTCGGCGCTGTTCGGCATGGTCACCAAGTTCTCCGAAGTCACGCTCGCCGTCAAGTACCGTGAGCGCAACGACAAGGGCGACTGGTGCGGCGGCCCGATGTACTACATCAAAAACGGCCTCGGCCCCAAGTGGAAGTGGCTGGGCGTTATCTTCTCCATCTTCGGCACGCTGGCCGCGTTCGGCATCGGCAACATCTCCCAGATCAACTCCATCGCCTCCTCCGTCAACTCCGTCGCGGTGGCCTTCAACGAGAACGCCGCGGAATTCGATAAGATCATCGGCCTTGTCACCGGCATCATCATCGCCATCTTTGTGGCGCTCGTGCTCATCGGCGGCGTCAAGCGCATCGGTCAGGTCACCGAAAAGCTCGTCCCCGGCATGGCTGCCATCTACATCATCTGCGCGCTGATCGTCGTGATCGCACATGCAGGCGCGATCCCCAGCGTGTTCGCCTCCATCTTCAAGGGCGCGTTCAATCCCTCCGCTGTCGTCGGCGGCGCTGTGGGCGTGACGATGAAGCTCGCCATCACCAAGGGCGTCGGCCGCGGCGTCTTCTCCAATGAGGCCGGTCTCGGCTCCGCGCCGATCGCGCACGCCGCCACCTCGGAAAAGAACCCCGTCAAGCAGGGCCTCTACGGCATCTTCGAAGTCTTCATGGACACCATCGTCATCTGCACGCTGACCGCTCTTGTCGTTCTCTGCTCCGGCGCGGCCACCGGCAATTACGGCAACAATGACCTCGCGGGCGTTCCCACGGCTGTCGCGGGCTTCTCCACGGTCTTCGGCGCGAAGGCGGGCTCCCTGATCCTCGCCGTCGGTCTGCTCCTGTTCGCCACCTCCACCATCCTCGGCTGGGCGCTCTACGGCACGCGCTGCGCGGAGTTCCTCTTCGGCAGCAAGATCATCCGCCCCTATCAGGTCATTTTCTGCCTGGTCGTCATCGCCGGCTCCGCCGCCGATCTCAAGCTGGTGTGGGATATCTCCGATACGCTCAACGGCCTCATGGCTATCCCGAACCTCATCGCGGTGCTGCTGCTCAGCCCCGTGGTCATCAAGCTGACGAAGGAGCACTTCGCCGGCCTGAAGAAGTAAAGAGAGCGCAATTCGCCTTCTGAAAAGGAGGGGCGGGCCGCCGGCCCGCCCCTCCTTTTTCCCCTGGGAAAGAAATTCCGCAGAAAATCGTATCAAATCAAAGGTTTTGCTTTACAATAGAAAAAAGCTGTGCTATGATGTCTGAGCGTGCATAGCGCGCAGGTTCCCGCACTTAGGACGTGGAGGATTCACCGACCCGCCGCTCAGTGTTGGGAGAATTTATGAAAGGTGGAACAAACACTATGATGCTCAAAGACCAGAAAACCGCTATCATCGAAGCCAACCGCACCCACGAGACCGACACCGGCTCGCCGGAGGTCCAGGTCGCCATCCTGACCGAGCGCATCGCGCAGCTCACCGAGCACCTCAAGCAGCACCCGCAGGACAATCACTCCCGCCGCGGCCTGTACAAGATGATCGGTAAGCGCCGCAGCCTTCTCGACTACCTCATGAAGAAGGACATCGAGCGCTATCGTACCCTGATCGCCAAGCTGGGTATCCGCAAGTAAGTTTGAAAACAGGGTGATGCGCGCGCATCACCCTTCTTTTCTTACTCTGGGTCCCAATTCCCCCCGCGCGTATGAGAGCCTGCTATGCTTTAGCAGTTGAAAAAGCGGCGGCGCGCCCGACGTTTTTTCAAGTGCTAAACGGTCGGCTCCCATACGGAATTTTTACAAAAAAGGAGATCGACAATGTCTACCATCATCACCAAGAGACAGTTCCCCCACTACCACAAGTACGAGATGGATCTCGCCGGCCGCCCCCTCACGCTCGAGGTCGGCAAGCTCGCCGAGCTTGCCAACGCCGCCGTCATGGTCGGCTACGGCGATACCCGCGTGCTGGTCTGCGCCACCGCCTCCGCCCGTCCGCGCGACGGCATCGACTTCTTCCCCCTCTCCGTCGACTTTGAGGAGAAGCTTTACTCCGTCGGCCGCATCCCCGGCTCGTTCAACCGCCGCGAGGGCCGTCCCGGCGAAAAGGGCATCCTGACCGCCCGCGTCATCGACCGCCCCATCCGCCCGCTCTTCCCCTATGACTTCCGCAACGACGTGTCCATCATGGCGACGGTCATGAGCGTCGATCACGACTGCTCTCCCGAGATCGCGGCCCTGATCGGCACCTCCGCCGCGCTCGCCATCTCCGATATCCCCTGGAACGGCCCCGTCGGCGCGCTCAAGGTCGGCCTTGTGAACGGCGAGCTGGTGCTCAACCCCACGAGTGAGCAGCGCAAGGTCAGCGATCTTGACGTTACGGTCGTCTCCACCGGCAAGAAGGTCGTCATGATCGAGGCCGGTGCGAACGAGGTCGACAACGACACCATGTACAAGGCCATCGAGCTTGCCCACAACGAGAACCAGAAGCAGATCGAGCTCATCAACCGCATGGTCGCCGAGATCGGCAAGCCCAAGTTCGACTATCCGCACGCCAACTTCAATCAGGAGCTGTTCGACAAGCTCGTCGAAAACTTCATGGACGAGGCCAAGGCCGCGATGGACACCGACGACAAGAACGTCCGCGAGGCCCGCTGGAACGAGATGATCGAGCACTGGCACGAGAAGTACCTCGAGGAGTATCCCGACATGGATCAGTTCCTCGACGAGATCACCTACAAGTTCCAGAAGAAGATCGTCAAGGCATGGCTGCTTGAGGGCCACCGCGTGGATGGCCGCGCGAAGAACGAGATCCGTCCTCTTGCTGCCGAGGTCGGCGTGCTGCCCCGCGTCCACGGCTCGGGCCTTTTCACCCGCGGCCAGACGCAGGTGCTCTCCGTCGCCACGCTCGATACGCTTTCCGCCAACCAGAAGCTCGACACCATCTGGGAGGAGACCGAAAAGCGCTATATGCACCACTATAACTTCCCCGGCTACTCCGTCGGCGAGGCCAAGCCCGCCCGCAGCCCCGGCCGCCGCGAGATCGGCCACGGCGCGCTCGCTGAGCGCGCGCTGCTGCCGGTCATCCCGCCGGTGGAGGAGTTCCCGTATGCCATCCGCGTCGTGAGCGAGGTCGTCTCCTCCAACGGCTCGACCTCTCAGGGCTCCATCTGCGGCTCCACGCTGGCGCTGATGGACGCGGGCGTGCCCATCAAGGCGCCCGTCGCCGGTATCTCCTGCGGTCTTATTCAGGACGGCGACGATTTCACCACCTTCATCGACATTCAGGGCGTTGAGGACTTCCACGGCGAGATGGACTTCAAGGTCGCCGG
>CAKTLG010000037.1 GCA_934572465.1 uncultured Oscillospiraceae bacterium | reverse complement strand
TCGTTGGCTACATTCCCGTGGATGAACTGATAAAAGCGGAACAGGCATGACCGAAATCATGCCTGTTCCAAGAAATTCGCATATTACTGTTTTACGACCACCGAGCAACGGGTCAGCGTTTTTCGCTTTATTCCGTTCAGTACGGGCACGGGAACGCGGAGAACACCGCATGGCCGTCCACAAGCGTGAAGGGATACTCAAAGACCTCCTCGCCATTCGGCACATAGCCTTCATCCGTGTAGTCCAGCCGCTCGACCGTCTGCGTCAGGACGCCCCTTTCAAGATCCACGCTGAGCGATTGGCTGCCGTAGCTGTCGTCGCCGCCGCGATCGGCGGAGAGCACATAGAGCCGGCCGTCCACTTCCTTAAAGCGATCCGGCGAGTAGGCCAGCCATTCGTCCACCACCTCGCCTGTCACGTGCTCCTCCAGCAGCGCGCGCAGCTGCTCCATCGTGTCCACGCCCTTGATGCCGAAGTGATAATAGGTGTAGCCGTTTTCGTCCTCGATCGACGGCATGCTCTCGTCGATGGGCGGCGTGGTCATGTGGAACCATGTCCACATGCTCTGCGTCACGTGATAATCCGCTTCCACGATCTTCTCCTGCGGCATATCGAACAGCGCCTGCGTATGCCGGTCGAGCGTGTAGAAGAACTTCTCATACGGGATCTCGAAGATCTGCGCCCCCGCCGCATACGGCGCGATGATGTAGGGATCGAACGTGACGGTCAGCCCGTCCGCCGTAAAGTTTATCGCCGCAAAGGAGGAAAAGTCCCAAAGGTAGGAATCGTAATCGTCGAAATATCCTTCCGCCAGGCCTTTTGCTTCGATCTCATCGAGCATTCCCCAATAGATGGCCCGCCGGAACGGATAGTCGGAATACGCGCCGTTTTGCTCCGCCAGATCGTCCGCCGTCAGGAATCCTCCCGTCGTCAGGTCAAAGTTCCACGCGCGGGTGCTGCCGTTGGGGTGGCTGCCGCCGTAATAGGTATAGCCCTCGGCACGGACGCTCACAAGCCCGCCGCCGGTCTGATAAACGCTCCCGACCGTCAGCTCGCTGGCCCAGTGGCCGCCCAGCGCAAAGAGCGAATCGCCGCCGTCCGATGCGTAAAGCTTTTTCGCCTCTGCGGCCATCTGCCCCGCCTCCGCCTTCAGCCCCGCGAGCACGCTGTCCATCTCGTTGTTGAACACGCTCTGCGCCATGACCTGCGCGGCGGCTGCACCGCTGGACGCCGTGTTCGCCGTCAGGTTTTCCGCCGCCGTATAGAGCGTGCCGTCTGCCGTGCGCAGCTCGAGCCGCGGCAGCTCATAGTGCTCGGAGAGCAGCAGCGTGCCGTCGTCGGCCTTGTACTCGTTTTCATAGACGCTCGTCGCCGCCGCAAAATGCAGCCCGCTTTCCGACGGCGCATCGTCCTCCGGCGCTCCCGCGCCGCAGGCGGCGAGTCCCAGCAGTATCGCCGCAGCAAGCAGCAGCGTCATCCATTTTTTCATCGTTATTCTCCTTTCCGGGGAATGTGACCGCACTTACACGATCACCGGTCCGCTCGTCCATGCGCTGCCGCCCGCAGCGGCGGCAAGCGCCGGATAAGCCAGCGCATATTGATCCTCCGCGCGCGCCGTAAGGGCAAAGAGCCTTTGGGCGGACGCGTCCAGTGTGCGCACGTCGGCGCTCCTGATGAGCACCGGCACGCGCGCCGTTTGTTTCATTCGCTTCAGCAGCGCGCGCCCGCGCTCGTTGAAGGCCAGCACCCTGAGGTACGGCATACGCTGCGGCACATCCTCCTCCGCCGCGCCGAGATACGCCGCGAACAGCAGCCGCCGCAGCCGCGCGTAGGCGTAGCGCTTCGTCTTCACCGCAGAGAGCAGCGCGTCGATCGACGGCGCCGTGCGCGCCGCGTCGGCAAAGCGGCGGTACAGCCCCTCGTTCCCGCCGTCGTAGCGTGCAAAATCCGCCTCGTCCATCATGCGCAGGCGCGAGAGCATCGCGCGCTCCGCGTTCGCCATCGTCACCGGCGCGCGGCCCGCCGCGCGCTCGCGTGCATAGACAGCCGCGCTCTCTTCCGTCAGGAAGGAGGAGGCGTCCTCCCCGCGCACAAGCAGCTCGCGGATGTGGCTCGCCGAGGCGAAGCCCGCCGCCGCACCGTCGTTGTGGCCGACAGCCCTGCGCGGAAGCGCGAGCGGCTCGATCGCGCTCCCGCTCTGAAGGAGCGCCTTGCAGTACTCAACGCCGAGGATATCGTTCGGCTGGCGCAGCACGTCTGCGTCGGCGCCGACCAGCGCGCGTGCCGCGGCCTCCCTTGCCGCCGCAAACGATGTGCCCTCCGCGAGCCTTTCGCGGAGCTTTTCGGAAAAGTCCCCGCTCAGCAGCGCCTCTGCCATGCGCCGCAGCCTCATCGTATCGCCGCACTCGCTGCCGAATACAAGCGTATCAACAAGGCCCGTATCCTCCAGCACCGCAGTGCCGCCGCGCGCAAAGCCCTCCGCCGACGAGATCGCCCACGGCAGCGGCAGCTCGAGAACGAGATCCGCGCCGCCGCGCACGGCGGCCTCCGCCCGCGCATGGGCGCGCATAACGGCAAAATCGCCCCGCTGGACAAAGTCCCCGCTCATGGCGCATACGATCGCCGTTTCCGCGCCGAGCAGGCGGCGCGCCTCGCCGATCTGCCAGGCATGGCCGCGATGAAACGGGTTATATTCGCATATTATACCAGCAGTTTTCATGGAAGTCCTCTCAAAGCGGTTACAAAAGAGTTACGTTTTGTTAAATTTACTTGTGTTTGGAAAAAATTTTGCTATAATAGACGCTGTATTGAAATCTACGGCGGATCATTTTTTCTTATTTTATCGGAAATTCGGGCGTAATGCAAGCCGCCCTCGGAAAAAGGAGTACATTTATGAACGTTTTGGTCATCAACGCAGGTTCTTCCTCCCTGAAGTATCAGCTGCTCAACCCCACCACGGGCGAGCTGCTCGCCAAGGGCCTTTGCGAGCGCATCGGCATCGACGGCCGCTTCACCTACAAGCCCCAGCTGCCCGGCAAGGAAGCCACCAAGGAGGCCGCCGTCTCCATGCCGACGCACAGCGAGGCCATTCAGGCCGTGCTCGACGCGCTGGTCGACGAGAAGAACGGCGTCATCGGCTCGATGAAGGAGATCGACGCCGTCGGTCACCGCGTCGTCCATGGCGGCGAAAAGTTTGCCAAGTCCGTCGTCATCACCGACGAGGTCATGCAGGCCATCGAGGAGTGCAATCCCCTCGCCCCGCTGCACAACCCCGCCAACATCATCGGCATCAAGGCCTGTCAGGAGCTCATGCCCGGCGTTCCCATGGTCGCTGTGTTCGACACTGCCTTCCATCAGACCATGCCGCCCGTGGCCTATACCTATGCCATCCCCTACGAGTATTATGAAAAGGACAAGGTCCGCCGCTACGGCTTCCACGGCACTTCTCACAAGTATGTTGCCTCCCGTGCGGCCGACATGCTCGGCAAGCCCATCGAGCAGCTCAAGCTGATCTCCTGCCACCTCGGCAACGGCTCGTCCGTCACCGCGGTCGACGGCGGCAAGAGCGTTGATACCTCCATGGGCTTCACCCCGCTCGCCGGTCTGCCGATGGGCACCCGCGCAGGCGATCTGGACGCCGGCATCCTCGAATTCCTGATGAACAAATACGGCATGGACATCAAGCAGATGCTCACCGTGCTCAACAAGAAGTCCGGCATGCAGGGCATCAGCGGCGTCAGCTCCGACTTCCGCGATCTCGAGCTGGGCGCGGAGCAGGGCAACGCGCGCTGCGCGCTCGCCCGCGACAAGTTCGCCTACGAGGTCAAGAAGCTCATCGGCGCGTATGCCGCCGCGATGGGCGGCGTGGACGCTATCATCTTTACCGCCGGCGTCGGCGAAAACGATGCGCTCGAGCGCATGGAGATCGCCAGCGGCCTTGAGTTCATGGGCGTGAAGATGGACGAGGACGCGAACAAGGTGCGCGGCGAGGAGCGCGTGATCTCCGCGCCCGATTCCAAGGTCACCGTTCTGCTCATCCCCACCAACGAAGAGCTGATGATCGCCATGGACACCGAGGCCCTCGTCGGCTGAGCGCGGAAGGCCTTCTCATAAAACAGCGCAAAAAGCGGGAGCTATGAAGCTCCCGCTTTTTTATGTCCATCTGCCGGAAGAAGCAAAAAAGCAGGAGGGCCGGAAGGCCCTCCTGCCATCACTTTTTCGCCGTGCTCATTCCTTCGGCAGCAGGATGCGGATCGTCGTGCCCTTGCCCACCTCGCTTTGCAGCTCGATCGTACCGTGATGATACTGTATGGCGTGCTTGACGATGGAAAGACCAAGTCCCGTGCCGCCGCTCTCCTTCGAGTGGCTCTTGTCCACGCGGTAAAAGCGCTCGAAGACGCGGCCCTGATGCTCCGGCGCGATGCCGATGCCGGTATCGGCCACGGAAACGAACGCTCTGTCCCCCTCCGTGCCGGTGCTGACTGTGACGCTGCCGCCCTCAACGTTATACTTGATGGCATTGTCGCAGAGGTTATAGACGACCTCGTACAAAAGGCGCTTGACGCCGTGCACCCGCACGGCCTCGCCCTGTACCGTGAACGCAATGCGCTTTTCCGCCGCCGCGCCGGTAAGGTCCGCCGCCGCCTCCTGCGAAAGTGCCAGCAGATCAACGGAGGTCATCGGCATCTCGTCGCCCTCGTCGAGCTGGGAAAGGCGGATGATATCGCCGATGAGCGTGACGAGCCGCTGGGACTCCTTGCGGATGTGGCCGACGAAGCGCGGCACATCCTCGGGCCGCACCATGCCGTTTTCCAGCAGCTCCGCGCTGCCGATGATGCCCTGGAGCGGCGTTTTCAGCTCGTGGGACACATTGGCCGTAAATTCGCGGCGAGTCTGCTCGGCGGTCTCGTGCTCGGTGATATCAAAGGCCAGCAGCACCGCGCCGACCGGCGCGCCGCCGTTTTCGATGCGGCTGATGTCAAACTGCCATACGCGGCCCGCGCGCTCCGCGCGCACCTCGCTGTGGCCGCCGGACATGGCGTGCTCAATGGCAAGGCTCGTATCGTGGCTGCGGTCGACGGCAAGGAAATCCTGCCCGACGCAGCGCTCGTCCGTGCCGAACAGCGACTCCGCCGCGGGATTGATGCTCAGCACCCTTCCCTTTTCGTCCAGCAAGACAAGTCCCTCGCGCATACTGGCCGTGACCTGTGCAAACTCGTTCTTCTGCCGCGCCAGCTCATCAAGCTGCTCGCGGATCTGCCGGTGCTGGCGGTTGATGCGCCCCAGCAGCGGCGAAAGCTCCTCATAGGCGTCGTTGTCGAGCGGATGCTCCAGATCCAGCTCGTTGAGCGGCTGCACGATGCGCCGCGAGATGCGCTTTGCCAGCACCGCCGACAAAATGAACGCCACGATCAGCACCACAAGGATGGGCTGCACCATGCCGACGAGCAGCACGCCCGCCGTCGCACGGCTGACCGAGACGCGCAGCACGCTCCCGTCGGAAAGCCTGCGCGCGCAGTACATCGTCTTTTGCAGCAGCGTCGAGGAATAGCGCGTGCTCTCGCCCGCGCCGCTTGTGAGCGCCTGGCGCACTTCCTCGCGCCCTGCGTGGTTCTCAAGGCTCTCCGCGTCGGTCACGGTATCGGCGAGCACCGTGCCGTCCGGCGCGATCCACGTGATGCGGCAGCGGTCGGACGAGACCTGCGCGAGATAATCCGCGCCGTCCCGCTCCACCGCGGCGGCGGCGAGCGAAAGCTCGTCGCGCAGCTGGTTTTTCTCCACGCTGCCAAAGTACTCATACAGACAGCCCATGATGACGAGCAGGCTTGCAAGCAGCACCGCGCCCGCAACGAGCAGGATGGAATGAAATATCTTTTTTGTCATGCCTTCCCCTCCATTCGATAGCCCACGCCGCGCACCGTCACGATCCTGTCGCCGTAGGAGCCAAGCTTCTGGCGCAGCGTGCGGATGTGCATATCGACCGTGCGCGTTTCGCCGCAGTAATCCGTGCCCCACACGGCGGCCATGAGCTGGTCGCGCGAAAAGGCCGTGCCCTGGTGCGCGAGAAAGAGCTTGAGCAGCTCAAATTCCTTATAAGTGAGCGCCGTGCGCGCGCCGTCCACCGTAACGGTGCGGCTGTCCTCATCGAGCGCAAGGCCGTCCGTGCGCAGCACGGTCTCGACCGTCTTCGTCCCGCAGCGGCGCAACACCGCCTTGACGCAGGATACCAGCTCCATCACGCCGAAGGGCTTGACGAGATAGTAGTCCGCACCGAGATCGAGCCCGCGGATCTTGTCATACTCCGCGCCCTTGGCCGTGGCCATGACGATGGGGATACCGGCAAGCCTGCTGTCCGCGCGCATCCGGCGCAGCAGCTCAAGCCCGTCGATCCCCGGGAGCATCACGTCAAGCACGACAAGCTCCGGCTGCTGCGACTTCAGCGCCTCCCAAAAGCTCGTGCCGTCGGCAAAGCCCTCGGCCTCAAAGCCGGTGGAGCGCAGGGCGTATACCTCGATATCGCGGATGCTGGCGTCGTCCTCCACGCACCAGATCATAGCTCATCCCTCCTCGCTTTTGTGCTCGCCGGTCACAGAGAAAATAACCCATTCGGCGATGTTGGTCGCATGGTCTCCGATGCGCTCGAAATACTTGGCGATCATGAGAAGATCAAGCGCAAACTCGCCGTCGGCGGGATCGCGTGCGATGCGCTCGATCAGCGCGTGCTTCACGCGCGCGAAGTAATCGTCCACCACGTCATCCTCGGCGATGACCTTTTCCGCCAGCGCCACATCATGGCCGACGTAGGCGTCCACGCTCTCCGTGACCATCTTGATCGTCGAGCGCGCCATGCCGCGCAGCAGGTCGCTGTTCTCCGCGCCGCGTCCGCCCAGAAAGCTGACGATCTCGGCGATGTCCTCGGCCTGATCGCCGATGCGCTCCATATCCGTGATCATTTTCAGCGCCGCCGAGATCTGGCGCAGATCGCGCGCCACAGGCTGCTGCTGCAACAGGAGCTTCAGGCACAGCGACTCGATCTCGCGCTCCTTGCGGTCGATCTCCGCATCCAGCGGGGAAACGCGCGCGGCCAGCGCCGCGTTTCCCTCCGTGAGCGACTGCGCCGCCAGCGCGATGACCTCCTCGCACAGCGAGCCCATCTCGATCAGCTCGCGGTTGAGCAGCGCAAGCTGCTCGTCAAACCGGCTTCTCATCTTAGCCAAACCTCCCCGTGATGTAGTCCTCCGTCCGCTTATCCTGCGGCTGGGCAAAAAGCTTCTCCGTCTCGCCGTACTCCACGAGCTCGCCGAGCAGGAAGAAGGCCGTATGGTCAGAAATACGCACTGCCTGCTGCATGTTGTGCGTAACGATGACGATGGTGTATTTTTCCTTCAGCTCCATCGCAAGCTCCTCGATCTTCGAGGTGGAGATGGGGTCGAGCGCGCTCGTCGGCTCGTCCATCAGCAGCACCTCCGGCTCGACGGCCAGCGCGCGGGCAATGCACAGCCTCTGCTGCTGTCCGCCGGAAAGGCCGAGGGCGTTTTTCTTCAGCCGGTCCTTGACCTCGTCCCAGATGGCCGCGCCGCGCAGGGATCTTTCAACGATCTCGTCGAGCTTTGCCTTGTTCTTCATGCCGTGCGTGCGCGGGCCGTAGGCGATGTTGTCATAAATGCTCATCGGGAAGGGGTTCGGCTTCTGGAAGACCATACCCACCTGACGGCGAAGCTCGCTTACGTCGACGGACGGATCGAAGATATCATCTCCCTTATACCTGACGCTGCCGGTGATCTTCACGTCGGGGACAAGATCGTTCATGCGGTCGAGCGTCTTCAAAAACGTCGACTTGCCGCAGCCGCTCGGCCCGATGAGGGCCGTGATGCTCTTTTCGGGAATGTCGATGCTGATATCCTTGAGTGCCTGATGGCTCCCGTACCACAGGCACAGATCCTTGACAGAAAGGATGCTGTTCATCATTCTCGTTCCTCTTTCAATACGTCTTCAAAGGCAAGGCCGTACCAGTGCGCCTCGCCGCGCGCGGCTGTTTTCCGCACGCATCGGTCACAGAAATCCGCGGCGCGCGTCAGCGCGTCCGGCATGTCCCGCCCGTTCATCAGCTCGCCGCAGAGCGCGGAGACGAACACGTCTCCCGTGCCGTGCAGCGTTCCGGGAAGGCAGGGCTTGAATAGCTCCATATAAGCGCCGTCCAGGCGCGCACAGTAGCCGATCGTATCCTCTCGGCGCACGCCGGTGATGATGACGTTCGGCGCCGTTATTTTCTCAAGCAGCTCCTCGACGCCCGCGTCCATCGCACAGCCCGCGAGCAGCGCGGCCTCGGTGCGGTTGGGGGTGATGAGCCGCGCGTCGCTGCACAGCGCGCGCATGGCGGTCACGGATCCTTCCGTGAAGCAGCCGTACAGCGCGCCGTTGTCGCCGAGCACGGGATCGACGACCACAAGGGTCGAGGGATCTGCAAAATCGCGCAGGAAGCGCCGCGCGAAGGTAAGCTGTGGAACGGAAGCGAAAAAGCCGGTGCACACGCCGTCAAAGCGGACGCCCAGCTGCTTCCAGTGCGCGGCGAAGGCTTCCATCTCGTCTGTCATGTCGCGCAGGACATAGCTGCCGAAGCCCTCGGCCGTGTGGGTGGACAAAACAGCCGTTGGCAGCGGCACAGCCTCCACGCCATAGGCGGAGAGGATGGGCGCCTCCACGCTCAGCGAGCACTTGCCGAAGCACGAGAGATCGTTGATGAGCGCCATGCGCCTCATGCCGCTTCCGTTCACAGACCGGTTCATTCCTGTTTCCTCCTGAAATAGCGCCCGACAAGGCTCGCCGCCAGATCAATGAGCATGGTCAGCAGCATCAAAATGGCCGCGATGGCAAACACCACGCCCGTGTCGCTCGACTCCTTCGCGTAGAAGTAGAGCGCCACCGTGAGCGTTGCGCCCGCATTCTGCAAGCCCTCGAAAAAGCCGTAGAGCGTGTGGGCGCAGCCCGCCGTGAAGAGCAGCGCCGCCGACTCGCCGAGGATGCGCCCGATCGAGAGGATGCAGCCCGTGACGACTCCGTCCACGCAGCTGGGCAGCACCACCGTGCGGATGGCGCGCCACTTGCCCGCGCCCAGCGCGAACGCGCCCTCGCGGTAGCTCTGCGGCACGGTCTTGAGACTCTCCTGCGTCGTGCGCATGATGGTCGGCAGGTTCATGATCGTCAGCGTCAGCGCGCCCGCAAGCAGCGACGTGCCGTTTTTGCAGAAGATCAGCATGCCGACAAGGCCGTAGATGATCGACGGGATGCCGGAAAGCGTCTCAGCCGCGTATTCGATGACGGAAACGAGCTTCTTGTTCGCGGCGTACTCGTTGAGGTAGATCGCCGCGCCCACGCCGAGCGGCAGCACGATCAGCAGCGTTGCGATGACGATGTAGAGCGTGCTCAGGATATCCGGCAGGATGCCGACGCGGTTGGCAAGATAGCTCGGCGCGGTGGAGAGCAGCTCCCATGTGATGTGCGGGATGCCGTTGCCGAGTATATATCCAATCATAAACACAACGAGCCCGCAAGTCAATACTGCGGCAATGCCCATCAGCAGCTTCATGAGCGTGATATAGGCCCTGCGGCGGGCCGAGGACTGCATTTTCAGCATCAGGCTCCCTCCTTATCGCGCTTTAAGAAAAAGTTCAGCGCCGCGTTGATGAGCAGGATGAAAAGGTAGAGCACCAGCGCGATGGAAAAGAGCGCCTGACGCTGGAGCCCCTCGGAGTACGACATCTCGCTCGCAACGGCCGTTGTAAGAAAGCGGACGCTTTCAAAGATGCTCGGCATATTCGACGCGTTGCCCGAGACCATCATCACCGCCATCGCTTCACCGATGGCGCGGCCCACGCCCAGCACGACCGAGGCGGCGATGCCGCTCTTTGCCGCTGGAACGGACACGCGGAAATAGGTCTCGACCTCCGTCGCGCCCAGCGCAAGCGAGGCGTCCTCGTATTCGCGCGGCACCGCCTCGAGCGCCGTGACGCTCACCTTGATGATCGACGGCAGGATCATCACAGCCAGCACGAGGATGGCTGCGAACAGGCTCGCGCCGTCGGGCAGGTGGAACACCTTGCGGATGGCGGGCACGAGCACGAGCATACCGACAAGGCCGTAAACGACCGACGGGATGCCCGCAAGCAGGCTGACGGCAGATTGCAGCGCCGTGCGCACGTGCTTCGGCGCGACCTTGGAAAGATACACCGCCGTTAAAAAGCCCACTGGCACGCCGAGGACGATCGCGCCCGCCGTGCCGTATACGCTTGTAAGGATGAATGGTAAAATGCCGTATTTCGGCTCGGCTGCCGTGGATTCCCAGACCCTGCCGGTCAAAAACGGCACAAGGCCGATCTTCCGGATGGCAGGGATGCCCGAAAGCACGAGATACACCGTGATGAGCAGCACGCAGCCGACCGTGATCAGGCCGAGAAGGAGGAAGATGCCGTGTACGAATGTCTCAAGCCGTTGTTTCTTCTGCGCCATAGTTGTTTCCCTTTCTGCGCCCATACGGGAGACGGCTCGTGCCGTCTCCCGCTGGATAAGCTGCTTTATCAGTGGACCGCGACCGCACCGGCGGCGGAGATGACGCTTGCCGCGTCCGGAGACAGCGCGTAGTCAAAGAAGGCCTGCGCCGCGGCGGAGAGCGTCGCACCCTCCTTCGTGACGAGCACGAACGGACGCTGAACAACATAGCTGCCGTCCTTGACGGTCTCCTCGGTCGCCGCCACGCCGCCGACCGTCAGCGCCTTGATGCTGTCGCCGACCGCAGAGAGGGAGGCGTAGCCGATGGCGTTGGGGTTCTTGGAGACGGTGTTGATGACGTCGCCCGTGGAGGTCAGCTCCTGACGGTACTGGCAAGCGTCGCTGGTGCCGGTGATGGACTCGAAGCCGTCGCGCGTGCCGGAGCCGGCCTCGCGGCCGATGAGCACGATCTCAGCATCATCGCCGCCGACGTCCTTCCAGTTCGTGATCTCGCCGGTGTAGATCTTGGCGATGGTCTCAATGTCCAGATCGGAGACGGGGTTCTCCAGATTCACGACGATGGCGATGCCGTCGAGCGCCACGACGGTCTCGGTCAGGCCGGAGGACTTTTCGCTGTCCTTGAGCGCGCGGCTCGAAAGGCCGATGTCGCAGCGCCCCTCGCTGACGGCCTGGATACCGGAGCCGGAGCCGGTGGGGTTATAGGTGAACTTTACGCCCGTGTTCACCGCGGTAAAGGACTCGCCGAGGGAGTTGATGACCTTTTCCATTGAGGTCGAGCCGTCGGTGGAGACGGTGCCGGAGAGGGTCGTTTCGGTGGGGGCGTTGTTGTCCGCGTTGGTATCAGCGGGGGTGTCGTTCTTGCTGCCGCAGGCGGTCAGGATGGAGAGCGCCATCACAACGGTCAGCGCAAGAGCAATGATCTTCTTCATTTTGAAAGACTTCCTTTCATTTTTTCTACAGATGTTTCTTTCTGCCTACAGTCATCAGAATAACCGCCGCACGTAAAATCAGAAAGTCTCCTTTTGTAAAATCAAAGTAAAAGAGAAAGAAGGACGTTTTCCAACGGAAAACGTCCTTCCTGAACGGTGATATCGCGTTATTCGGTGCGCAGCGCCTCGACGGGGTCCTTGCGCGCGGCGATGCCGGAGGGAATGAGACCGGCGATGAACGTGAGCGCCATGCTGATGGCGACGAGCGCCGCGCCGCCGACGGGCGGCAGGATGGCGTTCAGGCTCTCGATGCCCGTCAGGTGGTGCACGACGAGGTTGATCGGGATGATGAGCAGCAGCGTCACGCCGATGCCGATTGCGCCCGAGCAGAAGCCCTCGATGAGCGTCTCCGCGTTGAAAACGCGCGAGATGTCGCGCTTGCTTGCGCCGATGGCGCGCAGAATGCCGATCTCCTTCGTGCGCTCAAGCACGGAGATATAGGTGATGATGCCGATCATGATGCTCGATACGACGAGCGAGATGGCGACGAACGCGATGAGCACATAGCTGATGGCGTTGATGATCGTCGTGACCGAGCTCATCAAAAGCGCCACATAGTCGGTATACTCGATCTGGTCATCCTCGGAAACGCTGCTATTGTACTGCTCGATCGCGTCGGCGATGGCGTCCTTATCGGCAAAGGTCGAGGCATAGATGTTGATGGTCTTGGGGCTTGCATGATCCACGTCGCCCAGCAGCTTCAAATTGTCCTCATATGTGCCGGTCGAAACGGTCGCGGGCATATAATTGTCGTAGAGCCAGTTGTACTGCTCGGTCGTGAGCGGCGTCACGGCGGGGGACTTTTCCAGCGCCAGATCGAACGCCATGGCGAGCTGCTCGCTCGTCATGTTGGCAAGGCGGCGCTGCACGCCCGCGGCGTACTGCTCGCGCACCTGCTCGCGGATGGACTGCTCGACATAGCCGAAAAGCGTCTCGTCATCCATCTGCGCGATATAGGACTTGACCGTCGCCTCGTCCACGCCCATCTCGGCGGCATAGGCGGAAACGACCATCTGCTCGATGCCCGCGCGGTCGAGCGAGCCCATCTGCTGCTCAACGACGGCGGTAAGGTACTCCTCGCCCGGCTCGCTCATCATGGCGGTGTAGGCCGCGGCGCGCTCGGTGACGGAAAGCGTCTCAAGGTAGGCCGTCACGTCCGTCTCCTTCTGCTCGTCGCTCACGCTGTAGTCGTCGGTGAGAAACGGCAGACCCAGGATCACGTCGGTCGCGGGGTCGGCCTTCTGCTTTTGCAGGATCCCGGTCTGCCCCGCCTTTTCGACGAGGTGATCCGTCAGCGCGGCGGTGTAGCCGACGGCGCCGGAGAGCATGGAGGAGACCGCGTTATCGTTCGGCCGCAGGATGCCCACGATCTTCACGCGCGTGCCGACGTCGTCGGAATTATAGAGGAAGTCAAGCCCCGTATCCGTCTTGCTCACGTCGGTATACGTGCCGCTCGCGGAATCGTACTGGTAGCGCTCGGCGGGCAGCAGGATCTTAAAGCTCAGATCGCACAGCTCCTCATAGCTCCAGCTTTCGATGTCGCGGTCAGCCAGCTCCGTGCCGTCCATGATGCGCTGCATCGTGTCGATCACATCGTCCTCCGCGCCGAGGCCGAGGGAGTAAATGACAAGGTCGGAGATCTCATTGTCCTTGTTGACGATCAGCACGACCTCGTCGTAGCTTTGCGGCCACGCGCCGTAAATGAGGTCATACTGCTCATACAGCAGCCCGTTCACAAGCCCTCCGTCTTCGTCCGTGCCGCCCTGCGGCGGGAGCATCTGCTCCCATGTCTCCATCGCGGAGTAGGCCGAGCCGAAGCGATCAAAGTAGCTGCTGTAATCGCCGCCGTAGAGCGCGCCCATGCAGGTCTGCAAAAGCTCCGTCACGTCGGACTTGAAAATGTTGCCGTCGGTGTCCTTGGCATAGATCTCCATGCCGAGGTCATAATCATAGGACACGGCGCTGATGTGCTGGGAAAGCTCGTTGTCGCGCTCGAGATACGCCTTGAAGTCCTTCAGGTTGTTCGTCTGCGTCTCGGCCGAAGCGAAGGAATCCATCATGTCATACATGATGTTGTTGGAATACACCGCGTCGAGCTCATGCCCGCCGTCGCCGCTCTCGTCGGGCGCGTGAACGCCCATCATCGCCGTCACCATGCCGGACATATCCATGCTCTCGGCCTCGATGGTCAGCGGATAGCTCGAGAGCGTATCCTCCTGCACGCGGTCGATATAGGTCTGGATGCCGTTGCTCAGCGACAGGATCAGCGCGATGCCGATAATACCGATGCTGCCGGCAAAGGCCGTCAGAAACGTCCTGCCCTTCTTTGTCATCAGGTTGTTGAGCGAGAGGGACAGCGCCGTGCCGAAGCCCATCGAGGGCTTTTTCTCCTTCTTCTGCGCAGCGGGCGTCTCCGCCGCGCCGGCGTAGGGCGCGCTGTCGTCCACGATCTCGCCGTCTTTCAGCCGCACGATGCGGCTGGCGTAGGTCTCGGCAAGCTCGGGGTTGTGCGTGACCATGATGATGAGGCGGTCCTTGGAGATGTTTTTCAAGATCTC
>CAKTLG010000036.1 GCA_934572465.1 uncultured Oscillospiraceae bacterium | reverse complement strand
ATGAGGTTGTTGAACATATCGCTCAGCTCCCAGACGAGGTCGTTGGACATCATCGTGCCGAGGAAGATGAACACGAGGGCGATGACGGTGTAGACCACGGTGCTCTTCTTGCCGAAGAGGTAGGCGACGTTGATCTTGCCGAAGAGGTTCCAGCTGAGGATCGTGGAGAAGGCGAAGAAGAACAGGCACACAGCGACGAACATATTGCCCGCGCTCTCGCCGAAGACGACGCCGAAGGCGGTCTGGGCGAGGTTGGCCTTGCCGAGCGTGGTGCTGGCCGCAGCCGCGCCGCACTCATGGAGCGGGCCGCCGGCGGTGTAGAGCGTGGAGATAATGACGAGGGCGTTGAGCGTCAGGACGACGAAGGTGTCGATGAACACGCCGATCATGGCGACGACGCCCTGGTCGTGCGGGCAGTTGACGTTCGCAAGGGCGTGGGCGTGGGGCGTGGAGCCCATGCCGGCCTCATTGGAGAACAGGCCGCGCTTGGCGCCCTGAGAGATGGCGATCTTGAGGGCCGCGCCCACGCCGCCGCCGATGATGGCGTTGGGGGCAAAGGCATACTTGAAGATCATGCCGATGGTGGCGGGGACATACTTGATGCGCACGATCAGAACGATCAGGCCGCCGAGCAGGAAAATGGCCGCCATGATGGGGACGATCTTCTCCGTGACAGAGGCGAGGCGCTGCACGCCGCCGAGGAAGATGAAGCCGCAGATGGCGACGAGCACGACGCCGACGATCCAGGAGGGAACGCCAAAGGCTGTCTGCATCGTGGAGCCGATGGAGTTGGACTGCACCATGCAGCCGAAGAAGCCGAGGGCAAGGATGATGGCGATGGCGAAGAAGCCGGCGAGGAACTTGCCGAAGCCGCCCTTGAAGGCCGTCGTGATGTAGTAAACGGGGCCGCCCTTGACGGTGCCGTCCTTTTCAACGATGCGGGTCTCCTGAGCGAGCGTCGCCTCCGCGTAGATCGTCGCCATGCCGAGGAAGGCGATGATCCACATCCAGAAGATGGCGCCGGGGCCGCCGGTGAGGATCGCGCCGGACGCGCCGACGATGTTGCCCGTGCCGACCTGGGCGGCGATGGCGGTGGCGAGCGCCTGGAACGAGCTCATGCCGCTCTCATGCTTCTTGCCGCGCAGAGACAGGTTGCCGAACACGCTGTTCCAGCCCTCTTTGAAGCAGCGGATCTGGACAAAGCGGGTCTTGATGGAGTACCACAGGCCAACGCCGATGAGCAGGAACACGAGGATGTAGTTGCTGAGGTAGGTGTTGATGTCGCTTACGATGGGAAACAGGGTGCTTTCGATGGACTCAAACATGCTATTCTCTCTCCTGAAAAATAAAGAAGTTGCCGATCGGAACGAAGATCAGCAACTCTGAAAAAGCATATTGACTTGGGTGCGGGGCAGAAAAAGCGGCGCAACGAAACGCTGCGCTTCCCTGTCCCTTTGCCTGAGAGATTCGGCCTTGCGGCCTTGCACCTTCGGCACCCAATTCAATGAGTTCTCCAGAGTCACCTCGATCCGCAGTTTCTTGCGATCCTGCAAACGTCATCGGTCGATATTCGTTTGTTTCAGCGTGAAAAGTGTAACATTCCGTTAAGAGTTTGTCAAGCTGTGCACCGAATGCGGAATGGACAAAGATACTGTCCTTGAATGGTGCACAATGACGGAAAATCTGCATTTTTTAAGCGTTTTGCGCGGCGCTCTGAATTTTTTCAAGCACATCGCGCGCAAAGCGCTCCGTCGCCGCGCTGGGCGGCACGCTGCGCAGCATACAGAGGTCGACGGTGCGCGGCGGGATATCAAACGCGGTCGCAAGCGCGCGGATCTCGCCGCGGTCAAGCTCGCCCTGTACAAATTCGCGCGTGACGCCCGCAACGCCGAAGCCGATGCGCGCAAGGTCGACGAGCAGGCTGCGCGCGCCCAGCTCGATCTCGGGCGTGAGCTTCACGCCGCGCCGGAGGAAATATTTTTCAAGATAGACGCGGGAGGAGGCCTTCTTTTCCAACAGGATCAGCGGGAAGGCGGCAAGCTCCTCGGGCGTGTAGGGGTGCGTGAAGTCACAGGGATAGTCGGGCGAGGCGACGAAGGCCGTGTGCGTTGCAAGACAGGGCGTATGGTCGAGGTCGTCCGCATCGCCCGGCGCGCTGGCAAAGGCGATGTCCACCTTGCCCGCGCGCAGAAGACCGAGCACCTTGTAGCTGCGGCCGGAGATGATGCGGATGTGGATATTGGGATAGCGGCGGTGAAAGGCCTTGAGATGCGGCAGGAGGAACTGGCTCGTGACGGTATCGCTCGCGCCGATGACGAGCGTGCCGGCCTGAAGCGTGCGCGTCTGCTGGAGCTTGTCCTCGCCGGTCTCGAGCAGACCCATGGCGCTGCGGACATACTCGAAGAGCAGCCGGCCGTCCTCCGTGAGCGTAACGCCGCGCGGCGAGCGGAGGAACAGGCGCGTATCGAGCTGCTGCTCGAGCTGCTTGACGCTCTGGCTGACGGCGGACTGGGACAGATAGAGATTTTCCGCCGCGAGGGAGATGTTGCCGGTCTCGGCGACCTCGCGGAAGACGCGGTAAAGCTCCAGCTTGACCATGGGAACGGCCTCCTTTGTCATAAGTGCGGGTGATGGAAAACGCCTTAAAACGGCGCTTTCCTTATGTCGGCGGATCATGCGCGCAGCGAAAAAGCCGCGGCCGCGGCTTTTCCCTCAGAGACCTCCCCCTCCGGTCGGCGCGCCTTCCGCTTTTTTCGCGCGGCGGCGCACGGAA
This sequence comes from uncultured Oscillospiraceae bacterium, assembly GCA_934572465.1. Lineage (GTDB taxonomy): Bacteria > Bacillota > Clostridia > Oscillospirales > Oscillospiraceae > Hominicoprocola. The sequence goes on along the minus strand of CAKTLG010000036.1, from coordinate 11,782 downwards.
ACGTGCAACAAAAGGGCCTCTGGCCGGTACGGTCGAAGGCCCTTTTTCCGCGATGCTATTTTCCGGCGCGCTCCAGCGCGTCGGCGACGGGGGCGAGCCAGTCGCCCGCGAAGTCCTCGATGCGCCCCTCGTCCGTGAGCGCGGCAAGCGCGGGATCGATGGGCATCTGCGCCAGCAGCGGCAGGCCGTGGCGCTGCGCGGCCTCGGCGCTCCTGCCCTCGCCGAAGAGGTAGATCTTCCTGCCGCAGTCGGGGCAGGAAACATAGCTCATGTTCTCCACAAGGCCGACGATGGGAACGTCCATCTTCTCAGCCATCTTCACGGCCTTTTCCACGACCATGGATACCAGTTCCTGCGGGGACGTGACGACCACGATGCCGTCGAGCGGGATGGACTGGAAAACGCTCAGCGGCACGTCGCCCGTGCCGGGAGGCATATCGACGAAAAGATAGTCCACATCCCAGACAACATCCGTCCAGAACTGCTGGACGACGCCGCCGATGACGGGGCCGCGCCAGAGGACGGGATCGGTCTCATCCTCCAGCAGCAGGTTAATGGACATCAGCTCCACGCCCGTGCGGCTCACGCAGGGGTAGAGCCCCGTCTGCGAGCCGACGGCCTTATCATGCACGCCGAAGGCCTTGGGGATCGAGGGGCCTGTAATGTCGGCGTCCATGACGCCGGACTTGAAGCCGCGGCGCTGCATGGTGACGGCGAGCTGGCTCGTGACCATGGACTTGCCGACGCCGCCCTTGCCCGAAACGACGCCGAAGACCTTGCCGATGCGGCTCTCAGGGTGCGGCGCCTTGCGCAGAGACTGCGGGGCCGCGCGCTCGGCGCAGCTCTCGCCGCAGGAGGAACAGTTGTGGGTGCATTCGCTCATAGATCAGCACGCTCCTTTGCTTGATGTGCTCAGTTTATACCCGAAAGAGGCGGAAGTCAATCCGCGCTCAGCTTTTGTTCTTGTCGCCGTAGATGGCGTGCAGGCGCGCGGCCTCGCGCCTGGCGTCCTCCTCGCTCTCGGCAAGGCGGGCGCGGATACCGGCGAGCAGATCCTCACGCGCGGCCCTGAGCTGGGGATGGGAGTGGAGCAGGCGGCGCTCGAAGATATCGGCGCCGTCGCGCAGGGCGCGGGCGCGGGAGAGCGCCTCGAGCCGGCGCTCGGCATTGCGTTCCTGACTCTCCTCGCGCTTTTCGGCGACAAAGTCCTTCAGCTCCGACTGCAGGTCGCGCAGCTTGCCCATCTGGGCGCTGAGCTGGATGGCGCTGCGGACGGAAAGGACGGTGTCCATGAGGTAGATGCCGGAGATGAACGAAGCGAGAGGGATGGTGACGGCCGCGCCGAGACCGACGATGCGCGCCCACAGCCACGGCTGCACAAGATGGCACAGCAGCACGCAGGCAAGGCCGAAGCAGGTGGAGTTCAGCAGACACACGCGGCCGTTGATCTGGAACTTATAATACGAATAGTCCCACCAGCGCATATGGAAAAGCTTTTCCATGATCCAGCTCGTGAAGTATTCGAGGATCGAGGTGACGATGGCGCCGAAGAAAAACGTGAGGAACGGGTTTTCAAAGCCGCCGTGCAGACAGTAGAGCACGAGCAGCGCGCCGTGGCCGTAGATCGGGCAGAGAAAGCCGTTGAGAAAGCCGCGCTTCTCGCAGATATGGCCCTTGGGGATCGAGCAGTACAGCATCTCGCCGCACCAGCCGAGCGTGCTGTAGGCGATGAAGAGCAGGAAAAGGTCGCAGAGGTCTTCAAAGTTGGACGGCAGGGGGAGGGCTTGCAGTGTGGACATGAATCGGTTCTCTCCTTTTTCTGTTTTAGGAAAGCGCGAGCGTCGTGACGCCCGCGCGTCCGGCAAGGTAAGCGCTCTCGCGGTGCTGGCAGGTAAAAAGCAGGATCTGGCGCGTTTTGCTCTCCTCGAGCAGCAGCTCGAGCGCGGCGCGGCAGCGCGCGTCGTCAAAGCGGACGAGCGCATCGTCGAGCACGACGGGCGGCGGATCGTCCGCGGGGAGCACCGTCTCGCAGATGGCGAGGCGCACGGCGAGATAGAGCTGGTCGAGCGCGCCGCAGCTCAGAAGCTGCGCATCGTGCGTGACGGCTTCGCCGCGCTCGCCCGCCTGTGCGCCAAAGCCGCGGTCGAGCAGGACGCGGTCGTACTTCCCGCCGCTCAGGCGGGAGAAAAGCTCCGCCGTGCGGCGGCTGAGCGCGGGGGAAAAACGGTTTTGCAGCGCGGTATTGGCGCTTTGCAGCGCGTCCATCGCAAGGGCGATGGCGTCGTACTCCGCGCGCAGACGAGCGAGCGAGGCGCGCTTTTCGTCAAGCGATGCGGCAAGCGAGGCGTCCTCGCCGATGGCGCGGCTGCGCCCCTCGGTATAGTCGCGGGCGCTCTGCGCCTCGCGGCGGCGCTCCTGCAGCGCGCCGAGCGCGGCCTGCAGCTCCGCGCGGGTACGCGCGGGGCGCTCCGCGGTCTCGTCCGCGCCGGCGGCGGGAGGAATATCCCGCGCAGCGAGCGCTTCATAGCGGATGCGCGCGCTCTGCGCTTCGTGAACGCACGCGTCAAGTGCGTCGTGTCGGGCGAGCGCGGCGCGGAGATACGTCTCCGTCTGCGTACCCGCGGCGGCCGGCAGCAGGGCAAGCAGCTCGCGCTCCGCACTGTCGAGCAGCCTCTGCTGTGCGGCGGCGGCAGACTGCGCGTCGCGCACGGCCTGCACGAGCGTCTCGCGCCGCGCGGCATGGGCGGCGCGGGCCTTGGAGCGGCGCAGCGCGTCCAGCGCGAAAAGGACGATGGCGGCGGCGCCGGTGAGCGCCCGACCGATCAGCGCGGCGGCGCCGGAGAACTGCGGGAGCAGCAGACAGCAGAAGAACGCGGCGAGCGCGAAGAGGGCAAGGGGCAGCAGCGGGCGCGGACGCTTTGCGGGCGCGGCATCGAACGCGGCAAGCGCTTCCTCCGCGCCTGTTTTCTGCGCGAGCGCGCCGTCCGCTTCGGATCGGAGCGCGGCGAGGGCATCCAGCTTTGCCCGCGCCTGCGCGAGCGCCTCCCGCGAGGGCACGGCGTCCGCTGTCATGGCGCGGCGCAGCCGCTCCGCCTCGGCCTCGGCGCTTTGCCAGCGCCGCTCCGCTTCCGTTACGGCGCGGCGGGCGTCGCGCGCGTCGCAGAGGTCATGCGCGCGAAGCTGTGATTCGAGCTGAGCCTGCTCCGTATCGAGCGCGCGGAGCGTATCCTCCGCTTCCGCCCTGCGCGCGGCGAGGGCGGCAAGCTCCTCCTGCGTGCGCTCGAGCGCGGATATCTCCGCTTCGAGCGCGGGAATGCGGCCGGATCTGTTGTATTTGCGGGCGTTGAGCTGCTTTTTGAGCACGGCGGCGGCCTCGGTATAGGAGCCGCCCTCCTCGCCGGTGGTGATGAGCGCGGCGATGCGGCGCTCCAGCTCGGCGCTGCCGTCGACGCTCAGGCTGCTCTGGCGGATGAAGGCGCTGCGCTCGTAGACCTCGCACGGAACGCCGAGGAGCGCTTCGCCGCAGCCTGCGGCGCTCAGACCGCCCACGGTCTCGCCGCTGCCGGTGTAAACGGCGGAAAAGCGCCCCATGGGGCTGTTTGCACGCGCGGTGTCGCGCTGGAGCGTAATGTCCCCCAGCGCGCAGGAGAGCTCCAGCGTGCCCTGCATCGGCGCGAGCGACCAGGGCGCATAGCGGTTCTTGTCCGCAAGCGTCCCGCGCTCGCGGGTGGGAAGCCCGTAGAGCATGGCGCGCAGAAAGGCAAGCAGCGTCGACTTGCCGGATTCGTTCGGCGCTTCGATGATGTTGAGCCCTTCGGAAAACGAGAGCGCGGTATGCGCCAGCTTGCCGAAGGTCGCGTCCAGACGGCGGAACTGCACGTGCCGCACCTCCCTTTTTATGGCTTACTGTATTATAGCATCGGCGGCGAAATTTGTCTTCCCTCAGTTTCAGAAAATTTTTTTGCGGAAAAAGACGCAAAAAAGTGAGGCGCGCGGCGGAAAAAAGCTTGCAATCGGCAGGAAAGTGTGGTATTATACCCACGTTATGGATGCTGGAAGCGCGAGAGTGGACCGTTTGGCCCGCTCTTTCTTTTGCAAATTTCGGAAAAAACACGGACTGCGAGGGATACAATGAAAAAGGTGACCGAGGTCGTGCGCGAGCTGGCGCTCCCCGTTGTGGAGGAGCAGGGCTGCAAGCTGTGGGACGTGGAATATGTCCGCGAGGCGGGACAGTGGTACCTGCGCGTGTATATCGACAAGGACGGCGGCGTGAACATCCTCGACTGCGAGGCGATCTCCCGCAGGATGAGCGACATCCTCGACGAAACCGACCCCATCGAGTCGAGCTATATCTTCGAGGTCGCGTCCGCGGGCGCGGAGCGTCCGCTCAAGCGTCCGGGCGATTTCGAGCAGTTCATGGGCGCGCCGGTGCTTCTGAAGACCTATAAGCCCGTGGACGGGCGCAAGGAGTTCTCCGGCGATCTCGCGGGCTACGACAACGGCGCGGTCACGCTGCGCATCGGCGAAGATGAGCTGCGCTTTGAAAAGGAAGCGGTCGCGCTCGTGCGTCTGCGCTGTGACTTCTGAGAGGAATACCATTGACTTTTATCATACAGAATACGAAATAAGGAGCAACTACTCATGAAATGTGATGAGATCTTCGCAGCCCTTGCGATGCTGGAAAAGGAACGCGGCATTTCCCAGAGCTTTATGATGGAAAAGATCGTGCAGGCGCTCACGACCGCCTACAAGCGCGACCACGAGGGCGTGGAAAACGTCATCGTCGACGTCGACGAGGTCAAGCGCGAGCTGAAGATGTACGTGCAGAAGGAGGTCGTCGACGAGGTCGAGGAGCCCGGCACGCAGATCAGCGTCGACGACGCGAAGGCCATCTCCGCGAAGTACGCCGTTGGCGACATCGTCAATCTTCCGGTCGACAACATCGAATTCGGCCGCATCGCCGCGGGCAACGGCAAGCAGGTCATCATCCAGGGTCTGCGCGAGGCCGAGAGCGGCATGGTCTACGACGAATACAACTCCAAGCAGAACGAGATCCTCACCGGCGTGGTCACGCGCATCGATCCGCGCACGGGCAACGCCTCGCTCCGCATCGGCACCGGCACGGAGGCGACGGACGCCATCCTGCTCGCCGGCGAGCAGGTCAAGGGCGAAACGCTCGTCGAGGGCCAGCGCGTCAAGGTGTACCTTGTCGACGTGCGCCGCCAGTCCCGCGGGCCGCAGGTCGTGATCTCGCGCACGCATCCGGGGCTTGTCAAGCGGCTTTTCGAGCTGGAGGTCCCCGAGATCTACGACGGCACCGTCGAGATCCGCTCCATCGCCCGCGAGGCGGGCTCCCGCACAAAGATGGCGGTATGGAGCAACGACGCCAACGTCGACCCCATCGGCGCGTGCGTCGGCCCCCACGGCCAGCGCGTGAACAACATCGTCGAGGAGCTGCGCGGGGAGAAGATCGACATCGTCAAGTACAGCGACGATCCCGCGGAATATATCGCCGCGGCGCTCGCGCCGGCGGACGTGATCGACGTGCGCCTTGCCGAAGAGGGCAAGGCCTGCCGCGTCATCGTGCCCGACGATCAGCTCTCGCTCGCCATCGGCAAGGAGGGTCAGAACGCGCGCCTTGCCGCGCGCCTGGTCGGCTACAAGATCGACATCAAGCCCGCGAGCTATCAGGAAGAAGAATAATCCAAAAATGTGCTCTGCACATTTTTGAGCTTACATTTGCGCCGTGCGCGGCGCAAAAAAGTCTGAGGCGCTGAAAGCGCCAAGGAGGAGGGCGGCTCATGCAGAAAGTGAAAAAGCTCCCGCAGCGCCAGTGCGTGGGCTGCCGCGAGATGAAGGATAAGCGCGCGCTCATCCGCGCCGTCAAATCGCCGGAGGGCGAGGTGTCGCTCGACTTCACGGGCAAAAAGCCCGGGCGCGGCGCCTACGTCTGTCCCAGCAGCGAGTGCCTCAAACGGGCGCGCAAGTCCCGCGCGCTCGAGCGCGCGCTGGACACGGCCATCCCTGAGAGCGTTTATGAAGAACTGGAAAAGGAGATGGCAAACGGTGGATAAGCTGCTCAATCTCATTGGCCTTTCCAAAAAGGCCGGAAAGCTGGAGATCGGCGAGGAGCCGGCGGGCGCGGCGGCGCGCGCAAAGCACGCGCGGCTGCTGCTGGTGGCAAGCGACGCGGCGGACAATACCCGCCGGCGCGCCAAGCACTTCGGCGACGCGGGCGAGTGCATCTGCCTCGAGATCCCCGCGACGAAGGAGGCGCTGGGCCGCGCGCTCGGGCGCACGTCCTGCGCGATCCTTGCGGTAACGGACGTCGGCTTTGCCGAGGCCATCGCCAAAAAGCTTGCCGAGGGCGACGAGGCGCACTACGGCGAGGCGGCAAGACGGCTCGCCATCAAGGCCCAGCGCGCCGCCGAGCGGCGGCAGGAGCTCCGCCAGCACGAGAAAAACGTGCGCGCAGGAAAAAAGAAAACGAAGACGCAGGAAAACGCCCCGCCCGAGCCGAAAAGGCGCGCAGAGGCCGCGGCAGAGGAGAAGCCGCCGGCGCGGCGCACCGTGAAGCACGGGCGCACGCGCGCCGAGCGCGAGAAGGCGCACCGCGCCGCAGACAAACAGCGCAGAGACCGTCGCTTCGCCCACGCCCGTCCCGTGAAAAAGGGCAAGGGCAGCGTAAAGAAAGAGACCCTGCGGACATCACAACACACGGAGGTGCAGTAATTTGGCTACTACAACGAACAAGATCAAGGTATCCGATATGGCAAAGGACTTCGGCATGGCGTCGAAGGACATTCTGAGCGTTTTGAATACCTATACGGACACGCCCAAAAAGCCCTCGCAGGTGTTGTCAGAGCAGGAGATCTCGCTGATCTTCGATCACCTGACGCAGAAGCATCAGGTGAAGATCGAGACGATCTACGCCGAGACCGCGCCGGAGAAAAAGCCGGAGCCGAAGGCGGCGCCCGCCCCCGCGCAGAGCAGCGCCAAGAGCGCGCAGCCCCAGACGGTCCAGCCCAAGGCCACCGCGCCCGCGCAGAATGCGCAGCCGCAGCCGCAGGCAAAGCCCAGCAAGTCCACCGCCACGCAGCAGCCCGCGACGCGCGTGCCGGAGAAAAAGATCGTCGATACGCGCAAGGTGACGAACGTCAACCTTGACAAGTACGACGAAAAGCTTCAGGACATGGCCGAGCGCTCCGGCGACCGCCGCGATCTGGAGCGCGGCAACAAGGAGAAATTCCGCAACAACAAGAACCGCGGCGGCCGTCAGCAGCCGTTTTCCGGCAAGCGCCGCCAGGAGGAGGCCGAGAAGATGCGCCGCCTCCAGCTCGAGATCGCCAAGAAGACGCCGCTGACCGTCAAGATCCCCGACGAGATCTCCGTCGGCGAGCTGGCGAGCCGCATGAAGAAGACCGGAGCTGAGGTCGTCAAGTGCCTGATGAAAAACGGCGTGATGGCGTCCCTCTCCCAGATGATCGACTTCGACACCGCGTCCTTCGTCGCCGAGGAGCTCGGCTGCAAGGTCGAAAAGGAAGTCGTCGTGACGATCGAGGAAAAGCTGATCGACGACCACAAGGACAGCGAGGACGAGCTTCAGCCCCGCGCGCCGGTCGTTGTCGTCATGGGTCACGTCGACCACGGCAAGACCTCGCTGCTCGACTATATCAGAAACGCCCACGTCGCCTCCGGCGAGGCCGGCGGCATCACGCAGCACATCGGCGCCTATCAGGTGCAGATCAAGGGCAAGCCCATCACGTTCCTCGATACCCCGGGCCACGAGGCGTTCACCTCCATGCGCGCCCGCGGCGCGATGATCACGGATATCGCCATCCTCGTCGTCGCCGCCGAGGACGGCATCAAGCCGCAGACCGTGGAGTCCATCAACCACGCCAAGGCCGCCGAGATCCCCATTATCGTCGCCATCAACAAGATGGATAAGCCCGACGCCAACCCCGAGCGCATCAAGCAGCAGCTGACCGAGTATGGCCTGGTGGCCGAGGACTGGGGCGGCGACACGATCATCTGCCCCATCTCCGCCAAGACCGGCATGGGCATCGACAACCTGCTCGAGATGGTCGCGCTGACCGCCGAGGTCGCCGAGCTGAAGGCGAATCCCGACCGCGCCGCCTCCGGCGCCGTGGTGGAGGCGCGGCTCGACAAGGGCCGCGGCCCGATCGCAACGCTGCTCGTGCAGAACGGCACGCTCCATCAGGGCGACATCATCATCGCCGGTACGGCCGTCGGCCGCGTGCGCGCGATGATGAGCGACAAGGGACAGAAGCTCACCTCCGCCGGCCCCAGCGTGCCGGTGGAGATCACGGGCCTCGGCGAAGTGCCCGAGGCGGGCGCCCACTTCAACGCCGTGGCCGACGAACGCCTTGCCCGCGAGCTTGTCGAGCAGCGCAAGGAGGAGGAAAAGCGCAAGGCCAACGCGCCCATCGCCAAGGTCTCGCTCGAGGATCTGTTCAACCAGATCCAGGCGGGCGAGATGAAGAACCTCAACATCATCGTCAAGGCGGACGTCATGGGCTCGGTCGAGGCCGTGAAGGCGTCGCTTGAGAAGATCTCCAACGACGAGGTGCGCGTGCGCGTCATTCACGGCGCGGTCGGCGCGATCAACGAGAGCGACGTCATGCTCGCCGCCACGTCGAACGCCATCATCGTCGGCTTCAACGTCCGTCCCGATGCGTCCGCGCGCGACAGCGCGGCGCGCAACCATGTCGATATGCGTATGTACCGCGTCATTTACGACGCGATCGACGAGATCGAGGCCGCCATGAAGGGTATGCTCGCCCCGAAGTTCCGCGAGGCCATCATCGGCCACGCCGAGATCCGCCAGACCTACAAGGTCTCGTCGGTCGGCACCGTCGCGGGCTGCTACGTGCAGGACGGCAAGATCCAGCGCGCGTGCGATGTGCGCATCGTGCGCGACGGCATCGTCATCCACGAGGGGCACCTCGCCTCGCTCCAGCGCTTCAAGGACTCCGTCAAGGAGGTCGCGCAGGGCTACGAGTGCGGCCTGAGCTTCGAGAAGTACAACGACATCAAGGTCGGCGACATCGTCGAGGCATACGTCATGGAGCAGATCGAGCAGTAAGACAAAAATGTGCCTTTTGGTGAGGGCGGGCATTCGCCCGCCCTTGCTTTTTTCAAAGGAGGAAGGACTATATGGCAAGCAACCGCATCGGACGCATCAACGAGGAGATCCAGCGCGAGCTGAGCGCGCTTTTCCGCACGCTCAAGGACCCGCGCGTGCAGGGCGGCATGGTGACGATCACGCACGTGGACACCACGAGCGATCTGCGCTATGCGCGCATTTATGTGAGCGTTTTGGAAAAGTCGCTCGAAAAGGACGTGATCCGCGGTCTCAAGAGCGCGGCGGGCTATCTCCGGCGCGAGCTGGGCGCGCGCATGGCGCTGCGCTACACGCCGGAGCTGCAGTTCATCGCGGACGATTCCATCGAATACGGCGCGCACATTTTGGAGCTGCTGCGCGACCCGCGCGTGGTGAAGCCCGCGAACCCTGAAAACGAGAAGCTGAACGCGGAGGATGAGGAATGACCGTTTCCGAAGTCGCGGCCTACCTCCGCGCGCACGACAAGTACCTGATCCTGACCCATCGCCGTCCCGACGGCGACACCATCGGCTGCGCCGCGGCGCTGTGCGCCATGCTGCGCCAGATGGGCAAAAGCGCGGGCGTGCTCTACAACCGCGAGACGACCGAGCACTTCGAGCAATATGTCGAGCCGTATTGGGTCGCGGACGATTTTGACTATGAGACGGTCGTTTCCGTCGACCTTGCGGCGCTGAGCCTGTTCCCCGACAACGCCGAGCTGTTCAAAACGCGCGTCGATCTCGCCATCGACCATCACCCGAGCTACGAGGGCTTTGGCAGCGAGAGCTGCGTACAGCCCGAATGCGCTGCCTGCGGCGAAATTCTGTGCGCGCTCGCACAGGAGCTGGGACAGCTGACGAGCGCCGTTGCGCTGCCGCTCTATGTCGCCGTGTCGACCGACACGGGCTGCTTTGTCTACTCCAACGTTACGGCGAACACGCACCGCGTGGCCGCGGCGCTGATGGAGACGGGCATCGACTATCGCGCCGCCAACAAGCTGCACTTCCGCACAAAGAGCAAAAAGCGTCTGGCGCTCGAGGGCGAGCTTCTGCGCACGATGGAGTTTTACGACGAGGACCGCGTCGTCATCGTCGCGGTGCCGCAGTCACTGCAAAAGAGCATGGCGCTCTCCGAGGCTGACATGGAGGATCTCGCATCGCTTGGCGGGCTGGTCGAGGGCACGGACTGCGCCGTGACGATGAAGGAAACCAGAGACGGAGCATGGAAGGTCAGCGTGCGCACCGGCGCGCGCGTCAACGCGACGCGCGCCTGCGCCAAGCTTGGCGGCGGCGGACACCGCGCGGCGTCCGGCTGCCTCATCGAGCATGCGGACTATGAAACGGCGCGCGGCATGATCCTGCGCGCCATCGAGGATACCGTTGCGGAGGATGCGCCATGAGCATCACATTCCGCAAGGCGGCGCGCGCCGATCTGGACGCGGTGTGCCGCATTTATGAGCGCATCCACACCGGAGAAGAACAGGGACGCAGCACCACCGGATGGAAGCGCGGCATTTATCCCGTGCGCGCCACGGCGGAGGCCGCGCTTGCGCGCGGCGACCTCTTTGTTGAGGAGCTGGACGGAGCGGTCGTGGGCGCTGGTATTTTGAATCGGATCCAGGTGGACGTCTACGCCGGCGCGGCATGGAGCGTCGACGCGCCGGACAGCGAGGTCATGGTGCTGCATACGCTGGTCATCGACCCGCAGGCCGGCGTGCGCGGTCTCGGCACGGCGTTCGTAGGCTATTACGAGCGGTACGCGCGCGAAAACGGCTGCCGGTACCTGCGCATCGACACGAACGAGCGCAACGCGCGCGCCCGCGCGCTCTACCACAGGCTGGGCTACCGCGAGATCGGCGTCGCGCCCTGCACGTTCAACGGTCTTGAGGGCATCCGTCTCGTGCTGCTGGAAAAAACGCTCCCCGCCGTGCGCGAGCTCGCGCCGGACGAAGCGCCCCGCCTGCGGGACTGCCTTGAGGCGCTGGCCGCACATCACAACGCGGTATCGCTGCATTTCAAGGGCAGCTATCTGGGCCGCCCCATCGATGCGGCGATCGCCGCCTGCGCCGAGAGCCTTACGCGCGGCACATCCCGCGCGGCGGCCGTGGAGGAGAACGGCACGGTCGCCGGCTTCTGCAAGCTCGACCTGCATGACGACGGCACGGGCAAGCTCGACTACCTCGTCGTTTTGCCGCAATACCGCGGCAGGGGCTACGGCAGGGCCCTGATGGACTGGGCGATGGCGGCCTTTTCCGCGTGCGGCGTGCGCCGCGTCGAGGTCAAGGTGGTCGACGGCAACGACGCCCTCCAGCTCTACGAGAAATACGGTTTTCGCATGAATGCGCACATTCTCGTGCGCGAACAATAAGCGGGCGGTTTTGCCTGCCGGCAAAACGCTTGTACGGCGCAAAAGCGCCGAAAGCCTGGCGCAAAGGAGGCTCCGTCATGCCGAACGGCATCATCATTATTGACAAGCCAGCGGGCTGGACAAGCATGGGCGTGTGCCGCCCCACGCGGCCGCCGGCCGCGCGGGGACCCCTTGATCAAATATCCTCGGGCGAAGTGAATTCGCTCTGCGGCAAGGTTTTGCCTGCCGGCAAAACGCTTGTACGGCGCAAAAGCGCCGAAAGCCTGGCGCAAAGGAGGCTCCGTCATGCCG
>CAKTLG010000035.1 GCA_934572465.1 uncultured Oscillospiraceae bacterium | reverse complement strand
CCTGCGGGGCGTTTGTCCCCCGCTGTGCGTGTCGCGGCACGGGAGTGCCGCGAGCGAATCTCTCCTGCTGCGCCAAAGCCTGAAACTCTGGATCCTTCCAGGGCTTCAGGCTTTTTTCATTGCGCTCTTGGGGGATCATTACGACCGCTCCAAAAGTATCAGAAAAGAGCCGGATCGTGTATCTGCTTTTTATATGTCCTGCTTACGCCGGATCCTGCGCTGTGAGCCATGCCCCTTGACCGCTGGGGGCGCGGCTTCCTTGCCGATCGAATGTGCGGATACTGCTTTGCTTCCATCGGAACACGGAACGGCGGCCTTTTTGCGGAAACGATGCCTTCCGGAAGAATGAACGACAGGGAGAAATGTCCTCTTTCGGGGATTGACATATTAAAAATCGGGCGCTATCATAGATGAAAAAACAAAAAAAGCGCACAGAACGCGTCTTCTATGGCGCATACTGCGTGATCGCGCGGAAAGAAAGAGGTTGATGCTATGGGGCCGTTGTCCTTCGCGGGAATGATGCTGATCATGCTCCTCGCTCTTGCCGTCGGGCTGCGTGCCGGAGCGGCGCGGAAGCGCGCCCTGCGGGAAGCCGTGAGTCAGAATAAGGCGGAGCTTTCCGATGTGGCCGAGCTGATCCGGCAGGGGAAGAGCTATCAGGCCGAAAATCTGCTGATCCGGCGCGGGAACAGGCGCGCCACGGCGCGTGCCACCGCAGTGGTCATCCGCGAACTGATCAAAAGCGGGGAATGGGATGGTGCGGACGCATGAAACGATTGCTTGAAAGGATCCTGCGCGCCTCTTTCGGGCTGGTTGTCAACGGCGCCGGCCTTTATCTGATGCTGCAGGCCTCTATTGGCCTTGCGCCGTGGGACGTGCTGTCCGTCGCGCTTTCCATGCACCTGCCGCTGTCCTACGGCAGCATCGTCATGCTCATCGGTTTCCTGCTCATCGGCATCAACCTGCTGCTGGGCGAGCCGATCGGCATCGGCATGGTGCTTGACGCGCTCATCGTCGGGAGCACCGCGGATCTGCTTTCCGCGCTCGATCTGATCCCCGCGCAGACCGCGCTGCTCTCCGGCGTGCTCTGTATGCTGCTGGGACTCGTTCTGGTAGCCGTTTCGCAATGGATCTATATGTCTGCGGGGCTTGGCTGCGGGCCGCGCGACGCACTGTTTGTCGCGCTCGGCAAGCGGCTGCCGCGCGTCCCGATCGGCGTTGTGCAGTCGATCCTGCTCTGCGTGGTCCTCGCTGCCGGCTGGCTGCTTGGCGGCCCTGTCGGCCTCGGCACGCTCATTGCGGTCTTCGGCCTCGGCGCGATCCTGCAAGGCGTGTTTTCCCTTGTACACTTTGATCCCCGCAGCGTTACCCATGAAAGCATCGTACAGTCTCTTCGGGCCGCGCGCCATGCGGAGACCTGAGCGGAAAGGATAGTTACCATGAAGATGGAGTATGCATTTGGTATCCAGCAGAAGGGCAGACGCAACCTCATTACCGACGTTGCCGGCGTAAGCGTCGGACACTGCACGCTTGCGCATGGGGAGATCCAGACCGGCGTGACCGCGCTCATCCCGCATCCGGGCGACCTTTTTCACGACCGCTGCCCCGCCGCGGCACACGTGATCAACGGCTTCGGAAAAAGCATGGGGCTCGTTCAGGTGCAGGAGCTCGGCTGCATCGAAACGCCGCTGATCCTGACGAATACGCTCTCAGCCGGCACGGCCTACACCGCCTGCGTGCGCTACATGCTCGAGCGGAACGAGCACATCGGCCGCTCGGAGAGCACGGTGAATCCGGTGATCCTTGAGTGCAACGACGGTTACCTCAACGACATTCGCGGTCTGCACGTCACAGAGGACGACGTGCGCGCGGCGCTTGACGCCGTCGGGGAGGACTTTGCGCTCGGTGCAGTCGGCGCGGGCCGCGGTATGAGCTGCTATCAGCTCAAGGGCGGCATCGGCTCGGCTTCGCGCGTGTTCGAGATCGACGGGCAGACCTATACGCTCGGCGCGCTGGTGATGACCAATTTCGGCACGCTCGTTGACCTGACGATCGCGGGTGACCCGCTTGGCAGGACTCTGGCGGAAAAGCCGGAGAGCGCCAAGGGCTCGTGCATCATGATCCTTGCGACAGACGCGCCGCTCTCCTCGCGCCAGCTGGCGCGGCTTGCGCGCCGCGCCCAGAGCGGCCTTGCGCGCACCGGCGCCGTTACGGAGCACGGAAGCGGCGAGATCGCCCTTGCCTTTTCCACGGCCAACCGCATCCGCACGGCGGAAAAGCTGCAAAGCGCCGCGTTTCTCAATGACGAGACGCTCGACCCCGTTTTTCGCGCCGGTACGGAAACGGTGGAGGAGAGCATCGTCCGCTCCATGCTGGAGGCCGAGACGGTCACGGGGCGCGATGGCAATACCCGTCTTTCCCTGCGCGATGCGATGGCAAAGGCGGGACTCAAGCGGGAATAACGGCTTTTGTAAACGGAAAAACGTCCAAACCCTTACGGTTTGGACGTTTTTATCATTTTTATCAATAGTGTACGATGCACTGGAAGATGCAGGTCTCGCCGCCGAGATTTTCGTAGGCGTGCTTTTCGTAGCCCGCAAAGGACATCGAATCGCCCACGCCCAGCGTGTAGATTTTTTCGCCTACGTGCATGGTGAGAACGCCCTGCGTGATGACCAGGTATTCCTCCTGTGCGTTGGCGTGCGTGGTGGAATCGTAGCGGACGCCCGGCTCCATCACGATGTAGAGATAGTCGAACGGCGCCATGGGGTTGAACGGGAAGAGCGTATACACGGTGAGCCCGCCCGGGCGATTCTTCAGAGGCTCGATCGCGCTCAGCGGCGTAACGTGATAGTCCGACGATGCGGTGGGAACCAGAAGATTGGACATGGAGATATGAAGTCCCACTGCGATCTTCCAGACGGTAGCCAGCGTCGGGCTGGATTCACCGCGTTCGATCTGCCCGAGCATGGTTTTTGATACGCCGGTGCGGTTCGCCGCCTCATCCAGACTGATGCCCAGCTTTTTTCGCTCGTTCCGCAGAACGGTGCCGATATCAACTCTACTATCTTCCATCGTGGTGACTCCTGTATTTGTTATCCTGCGCTTTCCGTGATACGAAAACGAATATAGTATAGCACAGCCGCGTTTAAAAATCTACTTATTTTTTCCGTTTCTCGGTAAAACCGGCATTTTTTCGACAGGATACATGGAGAAGTGGCAATTTATACAAAATTTTTAAGGCAGAATCAGCAAGTTGGCCTCTTGCATTTGCGGGTGGAGAAAGCTATGATATAGAAAAATACGTTATAGCGTACATGATGACAATCTTAACGCATGATATATGTACGGCATAACGCATTTTTTGAAAACAAAAGATAGGAAGGGAAAACACATGGAAAACAAAAAGCTGGAATTCTATGGCGGTGAATGGATGTCATTCCTGCCGCTGGGGCTGTTTTTGGTCGGTATTATCTATACCACCTTCTTTGTCGGCTCCATTTCCGACGGTGCGCTCTGGCTCCCCGCGTTCCTCGCGATCTGCATTTCTCTGTTCTTTGCAAAGGATAAGAAGGTCTACACGAACGCCGTGATCAACGGCATCGCCAGCCCCGATGCGATCATCCCCGTTATCTGCTGGTTCTTCGCCGGCGTGTTCTCCCGCATCCTGCGTTCCTCCGGTCTGGCGGACGCGATCGCCGGCACCTCGGCCAACCTCGGCGTGGGGGAGACGATGTTCCTTGTCATCACGTTCCTTGCCTGCGCGCTGTTTGCCACCGCCTCCGGCACGGGCTTCGGCACCATCGCCGCCGGTATGGGCGTTATGTACCCCGCGGGCCTCGCGCTCGGCTGCAACGGCCCGCTGCTGTGCGGCATCATCATCTCCGGCGCGGCCTTCGGCGATAACCTCGCCCCCGTGTCCGACACCACCATCTGCTCCGCGACCTCTCAGGGCGTGGATGTTCCCGGCGTTGTCCGCTCCCGTTTTAAGTACTCCGCTACAGCGGCCATTATCACGATCATTGCGCTCCTGATCATCGGGCCGATGACCAAGGGCAGCGTGGAGCCCTATGCCAGCGAGCTGGAGTACAATCCCCTTGCGTTCCTGATGCTCATTGCGGTCGTTCTGACGGTTATCATTGCTATGAAGACCGGCGATATCATCATCGCGACCGTCATCGGCGGCATTACCGGCAGCATCATCGGCGTTGCCTGCGGCCTGTTCAAGTTCGTCTCCGTCAGCACGGATGGCAACGTGGAAAACGCGCTGTTCACCATCTCCAATAAGGGCGACGTGCTCAACTGCACCTTCGGCGGCATCATCCAGACCGGCCTTTCCAGCATGCTGCAGGTCTGCGTGCTGTGCATGCTCCTGTTCGGTTCCATCAGCTGCCTGCGCGCCGGCGGCGGCGACAAGAAGCTGCTCGAGGTCATGAGCCGCAGCGTCAAGACCTCTGTCGGCGCCGAGCTGATCATCTCCGCGATGGTCATCGTGCTCTCCTCCATCATGGGCCTGAACGCGCCCGCGATCCTCACGGTCGGCGCTTCCTTCGCCCGTCCGATGTCTGAGACCTACGGCTTCACCGGCTACCGCGCGGCGAACCTGCTTGACGGCCAGTCCAACACGCTGTGCTACTGCGTGCCTTGGGGCGCCGGCGTGATCTACGCCATCGGCTTTGCCGCCGAGACGAAAGTCCCGCTGACGGCGATCTCCGTCACACCCTGTCCGATCTACTGCTACGCGCTGCTCGTCGTATTTACGCTCTCCATCTTCCTGCACATCGGCGACCACGACGGCGAGGAGTATCTCAAGAAGCTCAAGGCCGAACAGAATAAGTAAGCATACATTTTTTGCAAACGATACAAGGAGGCTTTACCATTATGGCAAAAAAGGGCGATTGGGTCCGTATTCATCGTAATGTTCTTGAACCCTCCGGCCGCGCGGCAAGCGTGCCCGAGGATACGAAGAAAGTCCCGCTGGAAATGTGGGACAAGGGTCATCTGCTGGAGGATGCCGAGATCGGCAGCGAATGCCGTGTCCTGACCCGCACGGGCCGCGTGGAGCACGGTACGCTCATAGAGGTCAATCCTCAGTTCGACGTCAACTTTGGCGAGTTTGTTCCCGAAGTGCTGGCCATCGACGACCAGCTCCGCAATGCGCTTTTTGGAGGTGAGCAGGCATGAAGGATCTCAGCTACAATGCCGTGACCGGCCGCATGGATGAGATCATCCATAACGCCGTTGGTGTGGACTATAAGCAGTTTGAGCTCGGCGGCATCGCCTTTGACTATGAAAAGCTCATGGCAAGCACGGGCTATACGCTCGAGGATAACATCCGCATCCAGGAGTCCGTGAATGTGGGCCACACGCCCATCTTTGAGCTGCACAACCTGACGGCTCTCGCCAGAAAGTGTGCCAAGCCCGGCTATGGTGCCCGCATTTTCGTCAAGGACGAGGCCTCCAACCCCGCCGGCTCTTTCAAGGAGCGCCGCGCGGCCACGAGCGTGTATCACGCCAAGAAGATGGGCTACAAGGGCGTTATCGCCGCGACGAGCGGCAACTACGGCGCCGCTGTCGCCTCTCAGGCGGCCATGCAGGGCCTCAAGTGCCTGATCGTGCAGGAGTGCTTCGACTCCCACGGCGTCGGCCAGCCCGAAATTCTGGAAAAGGCCCGTAAGTGCGAGGCGCTGGGCGCAGAGGTTTTACAGCTCTCCGTCGGCCCCGAGCTGTTCTATGAGACGCTGATGATGCTCGAGGATACCGGTTACTTCAACGCTTCGCTCTACAGCGCGTTCGGCATCGGCGGCGTGGAAACGCTCGGCTGGGAGCTTGGCCACCAGTTCATCGAGAAGTATGGCCGTCATCCTGACGCCGTTGTCGTGGCAAACGCCGGCGGCGGCAACCTGACCGGTACGGCCCGCGGTCTGCACAAGGCTGGCTGCAATCCCAAGATCATCGCTGCCTCCGTCGATCTGTCGGGCCTGCACATGGCGTCGGATAAGGCGTTCAACCGCAAGAGCTTTACCACGGCGCACACCGGCTTCGGCGTGCCCCACAGCTCCAAGCCGGACAGCTGCGACCTCCCGCGTTCCGCTGCACGCCCGCTGCGCTATATGGATCGCTATGTGAGCGTTACGCAGGGCGAGACCTTCTACATCACCGAAGCGCTGGCTACCCTTGAGGGTATGGAAAAGGGCCCCGCCGGCAACACCAGCCTGACCGCCGCGTTCTATCTGGCGCAGGAGATGCCCGAGGATCAGATCATTGTTGCGCAGGAGACCGAGTACACCGGCGCCGGCAAGAGCATCATGCCGCAGCTGAGCTTTGCCCGCAAGAACGGCATCGAGCTCAAGTTCGGCGATCCCAAGGATGAGATCCCCGGCACCAACATCATTTTCCCCGCCCGTCCCGAGCTGCTCAAGGCGCGCGATCTCGACCTCGAGCATATCCGCCGCAGCTACATCAAGCACACGGTCGGCACCTATCCGATCGACAAGCTCAGCGACGTTGATCTGAAGTTCCTCGCCGATGAAACGAACACCGACCTTGCCTTTGTCAAGGCGGCGCTCGGTATCTGACCATCTCTTTCCCAAACGACATATTTTCTCCCTCCCTGATACAAGCAGAGAGGCGCGGCATACGCTGCGCCTCTCTGTTTGTTTGTATCAGGGGGCTGATCCGTCAGAAAAAACGGAGCGGGTCGATAAACTGGTCAACATAGGCATACCGCTTCTCGACCTCATCGGTGGCCTCGGCACATTTGTTCAGGAGCACATCGCACAGGTATGCCGCGGGGATGATCGAGTTGCAGAATCCGTCGCTCTCGGGATCACAGGGCAGGACGGCGTCGGCATGGATGGCGAGACAGGAGCTGAGCTTATCCGTAATCAGAATGAGCTGTGCATGCAGGGCGGTAATCGGGCAGGGAAGACCTGCCCCACAGCCGCCTGAAATGGAAAGCAGCACCCCGCTTGTTGGACAGCAGACGTACCGAACAACAGGCGGGGTGCTAAGCTGCGCAGAAGGCAGTGCGCGGCGGTGCAGAGAGCGGGGAAGGCGGTGAGGATCGGAGAAAGGACGCCGCGATGCAGCCCTTACCAGCCGGTGCCCCACATCTCGCCGTGCCAGCCGTCGGCCTCGAGCCGGATGGCGCAGCAGCGGTGGTATTCATAGGCGCCCTCCGGCGCGTCGGTGATGACTTCGCACGGGCCGGTATTGCCTGCCATCGAACGGGCCAGCGCCCACTCGCTCTCCGCCACAAATGCGGTCGCTGTGAAGAAGCAATAGGTGTTCTCGTCGATCTCGCCCTCCGCGCGGAGGGCGGCGGTGGTCTCCTCCGCGGGCGTGATGCGCGTTTTGACCCATGTGTACTTGTATTCGCTGCCGGCGGTCACGTCGAGGTGGACGCCTTCGTAGCGGTCGGCCCACTGCTGCGCTGCCTCCTGCCAGGAAAGAGCGCTGTCAAACGGCCCGATCTCACTGCGCAGCGTGCTGAACTCCGCTTCGTCGTACCATGTGCGCACTGCATCATAAAATGTGCGTCCGTCGCCGTCTATGATGCTGAAATCGGCGTCCGCCGTGAAGTAGCTGCCCTCGGATTCTCCGCCGATGAAGTAGCCGATCACGTTCGTCCCTTCGTAGAAGCGGAAGTCCGAGCTGTCGTTGTTGGCGAGCCAGAGTCTCAGCGTGTGTCCGCCTTCCGCCGGCGCGTCACAGGGGGTATAGCGGTACAGCGTGAAGTCCAGCCTGTTCAACGCGGCTGTGACAAGATAGCGGCCGATCGAGCCGCTTTCGTCCAAAAGCTCCAGCGCCGCCGCGCCGTCGCCCGAGGCGAGCACGATGTCCGTCTCAAATGACGGGACATAGCCGCCGTCCGCTCCGGCGCTCGGATCGTTTTCCGGCGTGGTGACCTCCTCCGGCGCGCCTGCGGGATCGGGCTCCGCCGTGTTCTTCTGCCCGCAGCCGGTGGTCAGAAACACCGCCAGCGCCGTGATGATCGCAAGAATGGCAATGGAATGGATACGGTCGTTTTTCATATCGCGTTCTCCTTTTCTGTAGCTGCATCGCGGTTTTTGTGCGTTCTATTCTGTTAGACGCGGAAACTGCGATTTTGTTTCACAAAATCAGGCAAAAAGGAAAATTTTTCGATCCGCGCGCGGCGGGCGATAAAAAATGCGTGTCTTGACCGTCCTTTGCGGTCAAGGCACGCATTGCGCTCTTTCGCTACGCTTCCGTGATGTGCCAGCCCTCGGCCTGCTCGCGGATCTCCGTAAAGCGCCGGTAGATGCCGTTCTGCGCGAGCAGCGCATCGTGCGTACCGGCCTCCGCGATGCGCCCGTCGTCCACCACAAGGATCTGGTCGGCATTTTGAACGGTCGCCAGCCGGTGGGCGATGGTGATGATCGTCTTGCCGCGCGTCAGCGCGGAGATGGCCTGCTGGATGAGGTGCTCGTTCTCGGGGTCGACGCTGGCCGTCGCCTCGTCGAGAATGATGATGGGCGCATTCTTGAGGATCGCGCGGGCGATGGAGATGCGCTGCTTTTCGCCGCCGGAGAGCGTGCCGCCGCCCTCGCCGACGACGGTGTCGTAGCCGTTCGGCAGCGCCATGATGAAGTCGTGGCAGCGCGCCTTTTTCGCCGCCTCGATCATTTCATCCTCTGTCGCATCCGGCTTGCCGAAGAGAATGTTGGCGCGGATGGTGTCGTGGAAGAGATACACGTTCTGAAACACCATCGAGATGTTGGAAAGCAGACTGTCGCAGGTAAATTCGCGCAGATCGTGCCCGTCGACGGAGATGCTGCCGCTCTGCGGGTCGTAAAAGCGCGCGAGCAGACTGCAGATGGTCGTCTTGCCGCTGCCCGACGGCCCCACGATGGCGGTCGAGGTCTTCTCGGGGATGGTGAACGACACGTCCTTGAGGACTTTGCGCGCGTCATAGCCGAAATCAACGTGGTCAAAGCGGATGTCATAGTGCTCGAGCTTTACATCGTGCCCGTCCGCGTCGATGAAGTGCTCGGCCCTGAGCGCGTCGAGCTGATCCATTGCGTCGTCAATGACGCCGAGGGTGTGCGCGCTGTCGCTGATGGGCTCAAGGCTCGCAAAGATGCTGAACGAGAAGAAGACGAACATCAGCATCATCGAAAAGCGCATCTGACCGTTCAGGCACTGCATCGCCGCCGCGAACGCAAGCCCTGCGCTGCCGCACTTGAGTGCGAGCAGATGCAGCGCGTTGCCCGGCACGTAGCCCCATTCGATCTTCAAATGGATGCGTTTGCTGTCGGCGGCGGCCTTCGTCACCGATTCGATCGCCGCGCCGCTTTTGCCGAACGACTTGACCACCGCAAGACCGCGCGCGTATTCGAGGACGGCGCCGGTCAGGTCGCGGTTGGCCTGCGCCTCCACGGGCGCGTTGACGCGGCTGTAGTGGGAGATGAGGAGCATACACCCGAGCGACAGCGCCGCGGCGGCAAGCGCGATGAGCGCGGTCACGGGGCTGCACACGGCGAGGCAGGCAAAGATGACGAGGAAGTTGAGGTACCCGCCGACAAAGCTGTCGATCATGCGGATGCCCATGCCCTCGAGCGTTGAAAGGCCGGTGGTGATAGAGTTGAGGATATTGCCCGTGCTCACGGACTGGAAGTAGCCGAGCGACACGCGCTTGAGCGCGTCGCCGATGGCAAGGCGGTCGCGCACGGTAAGCTGATAGCTGATCGGCTCCTGCAATCTCGCGCGCAGATAATCAAAGAGGAAGCGCAGCAGCACGAGCACGAGCTGGAGAACGATGACCCGCCAGATCCACGCGGGATCAAACGGCGCGCCGCCCGCCTGCGACTCGATCAGCAGCCCGACCGTATAGGCCGCGAGCGCCAGTGGCATGGCGGTGAAGAGATGCGAAAAGAACGTCATCACGAAGCCGAGGTACAGCCTGCCCTTGTATTCGCCGCACCAGTCGATGATGCGTTTTACCGTTTTGAACATTGCTCACGCCTCCTTTTCGCCGGACGATACCGCCCAGTCTCTTGCGCCGATGTGCGACCGCCACATCTCCTGATAGAGCGGGCAGGTCGAAAGCAGCTCGTCCTGCGTGCCCTCCGCCTCGATCGCGCCGTTTTTGAGCACGACGATGTTGTCGGCGTTTCTGATGGTGGAGAGCCGGTGGGCGATGACGAGCAGCGTCTTGCCCTTTGTCAGCGCGGCAATGCTGCGCTGGAGCTTGTCCTCGTTTTCGGGGTCGGTGAACGCGGTGGCTTCGTCGAGGATGACGATGGGCGCGTTCTTGAGCAGCATACGCGCGATGGCGATGCGCTGCTTCTCGCCGCCCGAGAGCCGTCTGCCCGCCTCGCCCGCGGGCGTATCATAGCCCTGCGGCAGCTTGGCGATGAACTCCTCGCACTGCGCGGCGCGCGCCGCGGCCTTGACCTGCTCGTCCGTCGCCGCCGGATCGCCG
Organism: uncultured Oscillospiraceae bacterium; assembly: GCA_934572465.1. GTDB lineage: Bacteria > Bacillota > Clostridia > Oscillospirales > Oscillospiraceae > Hominicoprocola. The sequence continues at coordinate 4,919 of CAKTLG010000035.1, read as the reverse complement.
AGACGGATGTTTTCCAGCAGCGAGCATCGGAAGAGAAAGTTATCCTGCGTGACGAAGCTCACATACTCGGACAGCTGCGAGAGCGGCATATCCTTGACGTTCACGCCGCCGATCGTGATCTCGCCCGCGCTCACATCCCAGAAGCGGGCAATGAGCTTGGCGACGGTCGATTTGCCGCCGCCGGACGGGCCGACGAGCGCGGTGAAGCTGCCCGCGGGGAGCGTTAAGTCGATGCCGTGGAGCACCTCGTCCTTTTCCTCTCCCGTGTAGGAGAAGCGGACGCCCTTGAGCGCCACATCGGCGCCTTCGACCCGCGCGCGCTGCGCCGGCTCGGGCAGCGCCGGCATTTCGAGGAATTCCTCAAGGTTCTCCACCGTGAATTTGACCTGCCGCATATTCTCGGAGAAGATCTCGAGCTTGGCAAGCGACCCGACCATCGAGATCGAGAGCATCACGGCGAGCGCCGCCTGCGGCCCACTGATCCTTCCGCTGTCCGCCAGCGCCAGCGCGACCGGCAGCGTGCCGATGAGCGTCGAGGGAAAGAGAGCGAAGCTCAGCTTCATCGTGACGAACGTGGAGGTGAGCCATTTGACGACGAAGGTGCGGAAGTCGTTGATCGCGCCCGCGTATTTCTCATAGCTGACGCCCGCGCGGCCGAAGGCCTTGATGACCTCGATGCCCTCGATATACTCCACGATGGCGCTGTTCATCGCGCTTGCGGACTGGTCGTATCTTGTAAAGCTGTCGCCGCTGATCTTGAACGTCAGCCCCATGCAGAGGAACGAGAGCGGGAACGTCACGAGCGATGCGAGCGCAAGCCGCCAGTCGATACACGCGAGCGCCGCGATGCTGACAATGGGCAGCACGACGTGGCCCGCGCCCTCGGGGATCATGTGTGCCAGCGGCGGTTCGATGGACTCGATCTTATCGACCATCATGGTCTTGATCTCGCCGATGCTGTGCGCCTCCACATCGCCGAGCGGCGCGCGGAGGAAGCGGTCGGCCAGCCGCAGCCGCAGCCCCTCCAGAATGGTGTAGGCCATTGCGTGCGATACGCCGGTCGACAGGCTGAAAAGCGCGATCTTTACGGCATAGGCCGCAAGCGAGAGCAGGCACCAGCGCAAAATGTCCGCCAGTGCGGCCGTTCCCAGCACGAACAGGCGCAGCAGCTCATACATGCAGTAAAACGGCACGAGCCCCAGCACGACGCTCAGCACTGACAAAACGACCGACAGCGTGAGCCGCTTTTTCTCGCCGCCGGCATAGGCAAACAGCGCGTTCAGCCAGCTCTTTTTCTCCGGTTTTTCAGATCTCATAATGACTCCCTCTTTCTCTGCGATATTCCGACGGCGTGCGCTTCAGCACCCGCTTGAAGGCCTCTGTGAATTTTCCGGCGTTTTCATAGCCGACTCGCCCGCCGATCTCCGCGACGCTCAGCTCCCGCTGCCCAATCAGCAGCTCCGCCGCAAGCTCCATGCGCCGTCCGGTCAGCCATGTGCCGATGGCCGAGCCGTAAACCGAGCGGAAGCAGCGCTTCATCGGCGTCATGGGAATATCGAAGCGGCGGGAAAGCTCCTCCTGCGTGAAGCTCTCGGTGATGTGCGCGGTGAGAAAATCGTGGATGGCCTTGACCTTTTCCACCTGCGAGCGGTAAAAATAGGGCGGAGCCTCCTCCGACGGAAGGGGCATGGCGTCCAGATACAGCAGCAGCTCGAGGATCTTCACCTTGAAATATGGGATGCGGATCTGCTCCGGCACGCGGTACAGTTCGCCGAGGATATGCTCTATTCCCTCCGCGCCGTGCACCACGCGCGGGCAGTCGTCCAGCGCCCAGCGCGTGATGAGCTTTTCCGGCGTCACCGGAAAGTCCCTGATCTCCATCGCCCTCGACCGGCTGACGACGTCGCGGTCGAGGGCGATGGTCAGCCCGTGGTAGTGGTGCGACGGAAAAACGAAGGTGCCGGTGTGCCGCATCCGGAGGTCCAGCTTGATGTCTCCGGCCTCCGTGAAGGCCAGCATATTGTCGAGCGGGGAATACTCCATGCGCCCCTCGCGGCAGTGATCGATGGCAAGGATCCGCCGGTCTGACACATAGCTGCTCTCAAAGCGGCCCATGTGGAAGTCGTTGAAGCTGAGCATCACGCCGGGGAAGACCTCATAGGCCGTCATCGTGCCGTCGCCCGTCTCGTTGCGGAACTGCCAGACGGCGCAGCCGTCGCTCTGGGCCAGCAGGCTCGCCCCCTGCCGTTCAAACAGTGTTTCGGTACCCATCCAACACGCTCCTGTGAGTAAAATATGGGTTAGTTACCTCTAACTACAATGCAGTATAACACACCGCGCGCCGCTTGTCTTTACCAAATAGACTTTTTTATACCGAATCGGCACGCAATTTTTGCCGTCGGCCGCGCGGCATGCGGCGAAAAAGGGGAGCGTCCCGCGGGACGCTCCCCTTTGAAGCAGCGGCTTACGAGCGCTTTGCGCCCTCCTTTGCGCGCATCACGCATAGCCCGACGATCAGACCGAGCAGCGCGGGCAGCACCCAGCCGAGGCCGTGCGAAAAGAGCGGCAGCACCTTTGCCGCGGCGTCCAGCAGCGGCTGAACGTGCAGCGCGTCGATCGCCGCCTGCGGCAGCGCGCGGAGAAGATCGAACACGGCGGCGCAGAGCGTGAAGCCCGTCACACAGCCGTAGACGTACCGGCTGTGGCCGAAGCGCTCGCCGAACAGTCCCAGCAGAATGAGCGTGATGGCGAGCGGGTAGAGCAGCATCAGCACAGGGACGGAGTAGGCCGTGATGGCCGTCAGGCCGAGGTTTGCGATCAGAAGCGAGACGACGCTGAACAGCACCGCCCACTTGCGATAGGAGAGCGCTCTGGGGAACAGCGCGCAAAACGTCTCGGCGCAGCTCGTGACAAGGCCGACGGCGGTCTTGAGACAGGCAAATGTGACGGTCACGGCCAGAATGAGAGCGCCCGCCGTGCCGAAATAGTGATCCGCTACGAGCGTGAGCACCTCGCCGCCGTTGGCGCAGGTGTCGAACAGCCCGCGGCTCTGCGCGCCGACCACGGCGACCGCCAGATAGATGAGCGCCATCATCGCGCAGCTGAAGACGCCTGCGCTGACGGTGCTTCTGGCGATGGCGTGCGGTTCCTCGACGCCGAGACCGCGAATGACGTTGATGACCACGATGCCGAAGGCAAGGCTTGCCAGCGCGTCCATTGTGTCGTAGCCGTCGAGAAAGCCCGTGATGAAGGCGCCCGTGTCATAGCCGGCCGCCGGCTCGACGGCGGAAACCGCGCCCATGGGGTGCAGCAGCGCGGTGATCACCAGCACGCCGAGAAAGACGAGAAACAGCGGGTTGAGGATCCTGCCGACCCAGGTGAGGATCCTGCCGGGGAAAAGGGAGAAGCCCAGCACCGCCGCAAAAAACAGCGCAGAGAAGACCGCGAGCGCAAGCGAAACATTTGCGCCAGCGCCCAGCAGCGCCTCGACGCCTACGGTGAAGGGCACGGCCGCGCAGCGCGGGATGGCGAACAGCGGGCCGATGGTCAGATACAGCGCGCAGGTGAAAAACACGCAGTAGCCGCGGCTGACCCGGCCGGAGAGACCGATCAGGCCGTCGCTGCGGCTCACGCCGATGGACGCGACGCCCATCAGCGGAAGACCGACGCCCGTGATGAGAAAGCCGAGTATCGCGGGCACCAGCTGGCGTCCTGCGAGCTGGCCCATGTGGATGGGGAAGATCAGGTTGCCCGCGCCGAAAAACAGCCCGAACAGCATACTTGCAACGGAGACGAGCTCGCCTCCGGTCAGCTTCCGTTTCATGTGATACGCCCTCCGTCTCTTACAGTGTCAGCGTGCGGCGAATGGCCTCGCCTGCGCCGTTGTGCGCGTTGTCCGCCGTGACGAGATCGCACAGCGCGCGGATGTCGGGATCTGCGTTGCCCATCGCAAACGAGAGGCCGACGCTGCGCAGCATTTCGCGGTCATTGTCGGAATCGCCCACGCCGGCGACCCGCGCCATCGGAATGCCGAGCCAGCCTGCGAGCCACGCGAGCCCGCTGGCCTTGCTGACGTTCCGCGCGGTCATCTCCAGCGTCGTGGTCTCCGGCAGCGTGATGTCCAGCGGCAGGGCACGCATCTCCTCATAGCAGCGCAGACGATCCTCCGGCGAGCGGAAGTAGAGGTTGATCTTGGCAATGGCCTCCAGGCGTTCGCTCTCGCGCGCCATGTCCGCAACGGTGCGCGCAAGACGCTCGAACATCGGCTGATAGATGCCCATATGGAAATCCGCCATGTGCGTCACGTCCGCGGATGCGACGATGGACTCGCGCTCTGTGAGAAACTGGAGCATCGCGCCGTAACGCCGCGCCGCCGCGAGTGCCGTGTCCGCCATTTCATGCGGGATGACGCTGCTGTAAAGGCAGCGGTCTTCCTCGCGGTCATAGACGCAGGCGCCGCTGTTGCACACGGCGTAGCGCATTTCGGGCACAACGCCGAAATAATCCCGCAGCTCGGGCATGGCGCGGCCGGTGCAGTAGACGATGTGTACGCCGCGCGACGCGGCGAGCCGGATATCGCGCGCTGTTTCGGCCTGGATGGTCTTGTCGGGCGCGAGCAGCGTGCCGTCCATGTCGAGCGCGATCAGCTGATAGGTATTTTCCACGGGAGAGGCTCCTTTCCGCGGCCGCCGGTGGCTGCCGCGGCATTCCAAATTCGCCTGATTATACCACGGCGCGCACGGTAAAACAACGCCCGCGCCGGACGCGGGCGGAGAAAGCGCGGATTTTCAGATAAATGACGGAAAGCGGCGGGCGGCCCGCCCCGCCGTTGTGCAGGACTGCCAAGCGGCGCGCGGATACCCGTCGGCGCAAAAAAAGAAGGGGCCGGCGAAGCCGGCCCCGTCTGGGGAGATATTACA
>CAKTLG010000034.1 GCA_934572465.1 uncultured Oscillospiraceae bacterium | reverse complement strand
AACGAATTCGGCGAGATCAACATCGACGGCGGCTTTCTCAAGGAGTCCGGCATCGAGATCTCCGAGATGTCCGCGGGCTGCATCTGCTGCTCGCTCGTCGGCGACTTCAACAAGGCGCTCAAGGAGGTCGTGGCGCAGTTCCACCCCGACCGCATCCTCATCGAGCCGAGCGGCGTCGGCAAGCTCTCCGACGTCATCGTCGCCGTCGAGCGCACGGTCGACGAGTGCCCGGGCGAGCTGACGCTCAACAGCTATGTCACCGTGGCGGACGCGAGCAAGGTCAAGGTCTATATGAAGAACTTCGGCGAGTTCTACAACAACCAGATCGAAGCCGCCGGCACCATCATCCTCTCCCGCACGCAGAAGCTCTCGCAGGAGAAGCTCGAAGCCGCCGCCGCGATGCTGCGCGAGAAGAACCCCGACGCCGCCATCCTCACCACCCCGTGGGACGAGCTGGACGGCAAGACCATCCTCTCCGCCGTCGAGAAGGTGTCGCTCAGCGACGAGCTCCTCGAAAAGATGCGCCGCGAGCACGAGCTTGAAGAGGCCGAGCATGAGCACGACCACCACCATCATCATGATCACGATGAGCATGACGAGCACGACCATGAGCATCACCACCATCATGACCACGATGAAGATGAGGATGATCACGAGCACGAGCATCATCACGACCATGACCATGATGACCATGACCATGATGACCATGACCATGATGACCATGACCACGGCGAGCACGAGCATCATCACCATCACCACGACGGTGAGGAGTGCGACGATCCCGAGTGCGAGTGCCATCATCACCACCATCACCACGCCGACGATGTCTTCTCCTCCTGGGGCAAGGAGACGCCGAAGAAGTTCAGCAAGGAAGCCCTTGAGGATATGCTCCATAAGCTGGACAGCGGCGACTACGGCCACATCCTGCGCGCCAAGGGCATCGTGAACGGCGAGGACGGCTGGCTCGAATTCGACTACGTGCCTGAGGAGCACGAGGTCCGCGCGGGCCATCCCGACTACACGGGCCGTCTCTGCGTCATCGGCGCGGAGCTCAAGGAGCACGCGCTCGCAGAACTGTTTGGGGTGTGATCCATGGATATTCCTGTTTATCTGGTCGCCGGCTTTCTCGATTCCGGCAAAACGAGCTTCATCAACGGCATTTTGGAGGACGGCTTCGCCCGCGAGGACAAGACGCTGCTCATCTGCTGCGAGGAGGGCGACGAGGAATACGAGAAGAAGGCGCTCGACAATGTCACCGTCGTGACGGTGGACAACGAGGACGAGCTGACGCTCGCTTTCTGCAAGGAGCTTGAAAAGAAGCACCGCCCCAAGCAGGTGCTCATTGAGTACAACGGCATGTGGCAGATGGAAAAGCTCTACCGCGAGGTGCTGCCCGCCAACTGGGTGCTCTATCAGATCATGACGTTCGTGCAGGCGCCGACGTTTGAGCTGTTCGTCAAGAACATGGGCCAGCTCATGATGGAAAAGATCACGAACGCGGATATGATCGTCTTCAACCGCTGCGACGACAAGCTCAAAGAGAGCCTGCGCGCGCGCAATCTCCGCATGGTCAACCGCCGCGCGGACATCTATCTTGAGGACAACGACGGCAGCAGCGAGGACTATCTGACCGGCGACGAGTGCCCGTTCGACATGACGCCCGAGCTCATCGACATTCCCGACGACGACTACGGCGTGTGGTATGTCGACGCGATGGACCACCCCGACCGCTGGGACGGCAAGAAGGTCCACATGAAGCTCATCATGTGCCACTCGAAGAAGTTCCCCGGCATCCACTGCCCCGGCCGCTTCGTGATGACCTGCTGCGAAAACGACATCCAGTTCGTCGGCATCGTCGCCAAGGGTGACAGCCTGAAGGCCTACAAGAACCGCGACTGGGTCGATATCACCGCCACGGTCAAAAAGGAACATCTCGACGCCTACGAGGGCGAGGGCCCCGTGCTGTACGTCGAGCGCATCACCACGACCTCGAAGCCCGCGCAGGAGGTCGTGACGTTCTGAGCCCCGCGGGCGCGCAAAAGCAAAATCCAAAGGAGCCTTCTCCCATGCGGGAGAAGGCTCCTTTTCCGTGTGTACGCAGCTTACGCGAAAAGTCCCAGCGCCGCGCCGGAGAGCGCCACAAACGCCACCGTCAGCAGCAGGAAGAGAATGCGGCCCTTTTCAAGCCCCAGCTTAAACAGCAGCGGCAGCGACAGCGCGAGATACGCGGCCGCCGCCAGCACCGTGACAGGCAGCCGCACAAGCAGCTCCGTATGTCCCGCCAGCAGCGCCGCGCACGCCTGCAGCGCCGCGCCCAGCACGACCGCGAGCACGCCAAGCAGCAGCTTGCCGAGATACAGCTCGCTCCTTTTCACCGGCATGGCGCGCGCATAGCGCTCCCATTTGCAGCGCTCGTCATAGCCCAGCGCGCTCGCCGGCAGCATCGCCAACAGCAGCAGCCCCACGCTGCCGAGCATCGCGTTCCCGCCCGTCAGCGCGGGAATGAGCAGATAGGCCGCGATCAGCAGGAGCAGCACCTTGCTCTGCGCCCACAGCTCGTAGATATCCTTCAGCAGCAGTCCCCTGACCTTCATGCGTTCCTCTCCCCTCTCGTCATGTCGAGGACGATCTCCTCGAGCGTTTTCTCCGGATGCGCCGCGAGCAGCGCGTCCCTGCTTTCATCCAGCACCACGCGCCCCCTGTGCAGGAACACCACGCGTGCGCACAGCTTTTCAATGTCGCTGACGATGTGCGACGAGAGCACGATGGCGTGCTGCCCGTCGGCGATGAAGCGCGAGAGCTCGCCGATCAGCTCGTCGCGCGAGAGTGGGTCGAGCCCGCCCGTCGCCTCGTCGAGCAGCAGGAGCTTCGCCCCGTGCGAGAGCGCCACGGCCAGCGCCAGCTTCATCCTCATGCCGCGCGAATAGTCCTTGAAGGGCTTCGTCTCCGGCAGCTGATAGCGGCGCAGGTGGTCGAAGTACGCCGCGCTGTCCCAGTTTTTGTAAAGGCAGCGCTCGATCCTGTCCACCTGCCGCGCATTCACGCCGTCAGGGAAGCACGATTCATCGAACACCACGCCCAGCTCCTCGCGGACCGCCTCGTCCGCGCCGCCGCGGCCGAGGACGCTCACCGTGCCGCCATCCGGCTGCAAAAGCCCCAGAATGAGCGACAGCGTCGTCGATTTGCCCGCGCCGTTCTCGCCGATCAGCCCCAGCGCTGTGCCCATCGGCACGGTGAAGCTGACGTTCTGCAGCCGAAAATCCCCAAGGGACTTGGAAAGCCCCGTTACCTCCAATGCGTTCATGGTTCTTCCTTCTCTCAATACTTTTTGTTGTAATACCAGTAGACCGCCGTAAAAACAATCGACTGCGCGCACGTGACAAGGCACAGCACCTGACCGATCAGCGCTTGATCGAACACCAGGATCGCCAGCAGTCCCGCCGCAAGCTGGGCATAGACGCAGATGAAAAACGTCATGCTGCGCGCCTTGTTGGCGATGTATGCCGTGCGCTCATCCGTGAGTGAGGCGTCATAGTCCGCCGCCTTCTCCGGATCGCGGCTCAGGCGGTACACGCGCAGCAGCCGCACCGCGCCAACGGCAAAGATACCGCCGCCAAGTCCGCTTATATAGTTGCCGTATGCCGTCTCCCGCAGCAGCAGTCCCGCGGCAACCAGCGCCGTGCCGATGCTGAGCCACAAAATGCCGAGTCGTTTCTGTTCTTTGAGCTTCATCCCTCATCCTCCTCAAAAATAAAAATGTCCTCGATCCGCGCGTCAAAAAGCCGCGCGATGCTGTGTGCCAGCAGGATCGACGGGTTGTACTTCCCGCTCTCGAGCGAGATGATCGTCTGGCGCGAGACGCCGAGCGCCGAGGCCAGCTGCTGCTGTGTCATGCCGCGCTCCCTGCGCCGTTCCTCAATGCGATTTTTCATCTGTTTCTCCGTTCCCAAAAAGTCAAGCTTGCTTTACATTCGTGAGGATACCACCGCCGCGCGCAAATGTCAAGTGCGTTTTACATTTTTTTGCATTGCTTTTGTCCGCGCGCTTTGCTACAATGAGGTGCAGAGAAAAATACGCAGGAGGGCTATTCCCATGTCTGTCAAGATCGCACCGTCCATTCTCTCCGCCGACTTCGCCGAGCTCGGGCGCGGCGTCGAGGCCATCGCCACCGCCGACTACGTCCACTTTGACGTGATGGACGGCTGCTTCGTTCCCAATATCAGTATCGGCATCCCCGTGCTCCAGTCCATCCGCGACCGCACGGCGCTGCCCATCGACGTACACCTGATGATCGTGCAGCCCGAGCGCTATGTCGAGCAGTTCTGCGACGCGGGCGCGGATCTCGTCACCTGCCATGTCGAGGCCGACACGCCGGAAAAGATCCATCTCGCGCTCGACAAGATCCACGCCAGGGGCAAGCGCGCCGGCGTCGTCGTAAAGCCCAACACCCGCGCCGAGGCCGTGCTGCCGTTCCTTGACAAGTGCGACATCGTGCTCGTGATGACCGTTGAGCCGGGCTTCGGCGGGCAGAAGTTCATGGCCGACATGATGCCCAAGGTTTCCTCCATCCGCCGCTACATCGACGAGCGGGGGCTCGCCTGCGAGCTGGAGGTCGACGGCGGCGTCGACGCCGTGACGTGCAAGACCTGCATCGAGGCGGGCGCGAACGTGCTCGTCGCAGGCTCCGCCGTCTACAAGGCCGCCGACATCCCCGCCAAGATCAAAGAGCTGAGAGGTTAGATCCATGGAATACTTTCCCGCGGCGCTGGAAAAGCTCGTCGAGCAGTTCGCGCGCCTGCCCGGCATCGGCAGCAAGAGCGCCCAGCGCCTTGCCTTCTTCGTGCTGAGTCTGCCTGAGGAGGAGGCCAGAGCCTTTGCCGACGCCATCGTCGATGCCAAGCGCACCGTCACCTTCTGCCCCGTCTGCCGCAACCTGACCGACGGCGGCCTGTGCCCCATCTGCTCGTCCCCGAAGCGCGACGAGCACGTTATCTGTGTCGTCGCCGACCCGCGCGACGTCGTCGCCATCGAGCGCGCGCGCGAATACAGCGGCCGCTACCATGTTCTCCACGGCGTCATCTCGCCGATGAACCACGTGGGGCCAGACGATCTTGAGATCAAGCCGCTGCTCGACCGCGTGGCGCAGGGCGGCGTCGAGGAGGTCATCATGGCCACGAACCCCGACACCGAGGGCGAGGCGACGGCCATGTACCTTGCCCGTCTTCTTCGCCCGTTCGGCGTGCGCGTCACGCGCCTCGCCTACGGCATCCCCGTCGGCGGACACCTTGAATTCGCCGACGACGCAACGCTCATGCGCGCGCTCGAGGGCCGCCGCGATATCTGAGCGCACCGGCCGCGCGTCTCTCCGGACGATCGCGGGGGCGGCGCCGCCATATTGCCGCCGCCCGATAAAAGCAAAGTAAGGGAGGTCATTCTTCTATGAAAGTCGGACCGCAGCCGAGCGGGCTGCTCACGCGGCGCAGGATCCTCAGCGCTTCAGCCAAGGCATTTCTGGAGCACGGCTACGCCGGCACCTCCAGCAAGATGGTCGCGCAGCTCGCCGGCGTTGCCAACGGCTCGCCGTTTTACCTCTACGGCAACAAGGAGGGCGTGCTGCTCGAGCTGGTCAAGCAGATGTTCAGCTATCAGTTTGCCGCCGCGGAGAGCGTCGCCGGCGCCGGAACGAACCCGCTGCTGATCTACGCGGCGGAGACCGCGCTCCAGCTCCACATCACCGAGCTGTCCGCGCCGCTGCGCGAGCTGTACGTCACGGCCTACACGCTCCCCAGCACGCTGGCCTACATCAACCGCCGCATGGTCGGCGAGCTGAAGACGCTCTTCGGCCGCTTCCTGCCGGACGCCTCGGAGCGGGACTTTTACGAGCTGGAGCTTGCCAGCGGCGGCGTGATGCGCGGCTTTATGGCCGAGCCATGCTCCGAGGATTTCCCCATCGAGCGCAAGCTCCGCAGCTTCCTCTGCTGCTGCTACACGCTCTACCGTGTCCCGCGCGAGCTGTATGCGCCGGTCGTCGAGCAGGTCGTCCATATGGATCTGGTCCCGCTCGCCCGCGCCGCCATCGACAAGGCCGTCCACCAGACGGACGAGCTGTACGAGGCGGCGATGTCCGCCACCCTCCCCAAAAAAGAATAAGCGTCCTGCCGCAAGCGCCTGGGAGTCCCGGGCGCTTTTTTCGCGCCTTCAGAAAAAATTAAGGATCTTCACCGCAGAATCGCAAGGAAGCCATGTTATAACCATAACTGTTCCATGAGTATCATAGACACCCGCGCGGCGCGCCGCGCACGAAAGGAAGAGGTATGGCCATGCGCACCGTCGAAACGATCAACGCCGTCATCATGGCGCTGTTTTTCATCTGCTATTCCTATCAGTTCTTCTATGTCGCCGCCGCGCTGCTGCGGCGGCCCAGAGAGCCGGGGCAAGCCGACTATCACCGCCTTGCCGTGCTGATCGCCGCGCGCAATGAAAGCGCCGTGATCGGCGCGCTGCTCGAGAGCCTGCGCGCGCAGAACTACCCGAGCGAGCTGGTGGATATCTACGTCGGCGCGGATAACTGCACCGACGATACCGCCGCCGTCGCACGCGCCCACGGCGCGCGCGTCTATGAGCGCGCGGACACGCTCCATGTCGGCAAGGGCTACGTGCTCAACTTCCTGCTGCGCTGCATCGCCGAAGCAGGCGAGAATTACGACGCCTACGTCGTGCTCGACGCGGACAACGTTCTCGACCCCGATTTCCTGCGCGAGATCGACCGCGTGCATTCCGACGGCTACGAGGTCGTCACCTGCTACCGCAATTCCAAAAATTACGGCGACAACTGGATCTCGGCGGGCTACGCGCTCTGGTTTCTGCGCGAGGCGCGGTACTTAAACGGCGCGCGCATGGCGCTCGGCAGCAGCTGCGCCGTCTCCGGCACGGGCTTCCTCTTTTCCGACAGTGTGCTGCGCGGCTGCGGTGGCTGGAACTTCTTCCTTCTCACCGAGGACATTGAGTTCACCATCGACAGCGTCACGCGCGGCGTGAAGATCGGCTACGCGGGCCGCGCCGTGCTCTACGATGAGCAGCCCACGAGCTTCCGCCAGTCGTGGCGGCAGCGGATGCGCTGGTCGCGCGGCTACCTTCAGGTCTTCGGGCGCTACGGCGGCGCGCTGTTTGCCGGCATTTTCCGCGGCAGCTTCTCCTGCTACGACATGGCCATGAACATCATGCCCGCGGCAGTGCTCACCGGCACGAGCGTCGTAGTCAATGTCGGCGCGGCGGTCTCGCGCTTTGTCTCCGGCGGGTCGATGGCGGCGCTCGGCGTGTCGGTACTGCAAACGCTTCTGAGCCTTTATCTGACGCTTTTCATCCTCGGCGCGATCACCACGGCGAGCGAATGGCGGAGCATCCACTGCGCGGAGCGAAAAAAGCTCCTCTACGCGTTCACGTTCCCGCTGTTCATGCTCACCTACATCCCCATCTGCATCGCGTCGCTGTTTACACGGGTCGAGTGGAAGCCCATCCGCCACGAGCGCGCTATGACGCTCGAGCAGATCCGCGGCCGCATGCTCAGCACCCCGCAATAAAGGAACAGGGAGAACGGCTTTTGCCGTTCTCCCTGTCTCTTTGCGCGCTCTTGACGCCGATAGCCCTTGCCAAAGTCTGCCATTCTATGATATCCTGATGACAGCGCGGAGGTGTGAGCAGCCTCCGCGCCAAAAAAAACATAAAGGATGTGTTATTTTGCTGCTCTCAGGGAAAAGTCTGAAACACGACTTTATCCGCTTCGCCTCGACCACGATGGTCTCGCAGGTGGTGTTCTCGCTCTACTCCATGGTCGACGGGCTGATGGTCTCCATCGGCGTGAACGAATACGCCATGAGCGCCGTCAACCTCGCCATTCCGTTCACCAACGCGCTCTTTTCCATCGCGGTGCTCTTTGCCGTCGGCTCGTCTACGCTCATCGCCATTTATCTCGCGCAGGAAAAAAGGCATGAGGCCGACACGCTCTTTTCGCAGGACCTCGCCACGCTGCTCGTCATCGGCGCGGTCATCACCGCGCTGGTACTGCTCTTTTTGGAGCCGTTCGCGCTGCTTCTCGGCGCGGACGAGATCACGCTCGACTATGTCAAACACTATATCCTCGGCATCGCGCCGTTCAGCGTGTGCTATCTCGTCTCCTACAATCTGGAGGTCCTCGTCAAGACCGACGGCTATCCCCGCTACGCGCTTTTCACGGTCATCCTCGGGTGCCTGACAAACTGCGTGCTCGACTATGTCGCCATCTTCCATCTCAACATGGGCGTGTTCGGCGCGGCGGTCGCCACGGGCATTTCCCAGCTCGTGACCTGCATCTCCTATTTCGTCCACTTTTTCAGCAAAAAATGCACGTTCCGGCTGCGGCGCTTCCGCCTTGACCCCCGCCTTTACGCCCGCGTGCTCCCCATCGGCCTTGCCGACGGCGTAACGGAGCTGTGCACGGGGCTGATGATCTTTCTTTTCAACCGCACAGTGCTGCGCTGCATCGGCACGGACGGCATCGTGACCTACACGGTCATCGCCTACGTGACGTCGCTCGTCATCCAGCTGATGGTCGGCATCTCGCAGGGCGCGCAGCCGCTCGTAAGCTATCACTACGGCAAGGGCGAGCACACGTCATGCCGGACGCTGCTGCACTACGCGCTCATGACCGTTTCCCTCCTCGCCCCCGCGCTGTTTCTCGGGCTCTGTATCTTCGCGCCGCAGCTCGTGCGCGTATATCTTCCCCACGCGGACGACGCGCTCGTGGCCTACTCCGTCACCGCGTTCCGGCACTACAGCGTCTCGTATCTGCTGCTGGGCTTCAACATCGTGATCGGCGGCTTCATGACGGCGGTAGAGCGCCCCGTCCCCGCCATCTGCGTCTCCGTCGGGCGCGGCCTTGTGCTGCAAAGCGCCGTGCTGCTGGCGCTCGCAGCGCTCTTCGGCGGCGACGCCGTGTGGTACACGCCGATCATCTCCGAGGCGCTGTGCCTCGCGCTCTCGCTCTCCCTTCTGCGCGCCTACCGGCGCGCCCCCATCCCCCGCGCATAACGGTGCCAAAGGGCGGAGCCGTGCTCAGCACGGCCCCGCCCTTTCCCTTTCCGCCGCTCCTGCGCATCCGCGCTTACAGGCGCGTCAGATACAGCACGCCGTCGAGCTTTTCAAGCTCGGCGGCCACCGCCGCCGGCGTCGTCCCTTTGCTCACCCGAAGCGTGAAGGTGCCGCACAGCGGCGCGCCCGCCCCGCCGCAGGCCGTCTCGTTGTACAGGCTGAGATCCGAGAGCGGACAGTCGTTCGCGCGCCCATAGCGGATGAGCCCGCCGATCGCCTGCGCCGAGCGCAGCTCGCAGTAGACCTCCACGACCCTCCGGCTTTTCTCGATGCGCCGGTCTACAAGGCGCAGGAGGTTCATGGCGACCAGAATAAAGGCATAGCAGACCGCGCCGCCCGTGTAGAAGCCCGCGCCGAGCGCAAGGCCGATGTTGGCGACCGCCCACAGTCCCGCCGCCGTCGTCAGTCCTTTGATCTCTCTGCTCCTGGTGACGAGGATCGTGCCCGCGCCGAGAAAGCCCAGCCCCGTAATGACCGACGCTGGCATACGCACCAGATCCGTCGTGCCGACGCACTGGCCGATGAAGATATTCGTCATCATCACCAGCGCCGAGGCGTCCGCCACAATGATGTAGGTGCGGAAGCCCGCCGCCTGCCTGTGCCGCTCGCGCTCGTAGCCGAGCGTACCGGCAAAGACGGTGGTAAGCAGCAGCCGCAGCGTGATCGCAGGGATCGACAGCTCCGGCAGCCCCTCTATAACGCTTGGCATGGCTCTCCCCCCGTTTTGCGCCGCTTCCGGCAAAGGGGCGCGCGCCGCCCGCCGCGTTTGCAGCGCAGTATATCCGGCGCTCGGGCGAAAAATACGCCGCGCCATGTTCTGCCGCTTGATTTTCCGCGCGCACGCGGTATACTATAAGCGAAGAACGATATCAATCCTATGAAACGGAGGAGCCTATCATGCGGATCGCAGTCCCTGTTGCGCACGACGAGGTCTTCGCCCCGCTCGGCGGCGCGGAGGCATTCCATTTTTACGAGGACGATCACGGCAGGATCGTGCGGCAGTTCCTCGTGCCGCTGGAGCAGAGCGGCACGGCCGCCGCCATTGCGCTGCTGGAGCGTTACGGCATCGACGCGCTCATCTGCGGCAGCGTGAGCGACGAGGAGCGGCATGAGGCGGGCGCGGCGGGCATCATGCTCTTTCCCAACGCCGCCGGCAAAGCCGACGACGCGGCGCTCGCCTTCCTCAGCGGCACGGTCGTCTTCGACCCGAGCAATGCCTGCAACGCCTGCGGACACGGCCACGCCTGCTCGCTGGACTGCAAGAGCTGCACGCTGCGCTGAGTCCTTTCCTGCAAAAAAGGGGACGTGATCGTTTCGATCCCGTCCCCTTTTTTCTTTTGCTCAGTTGTTGCGCAGCCATTCGGGCATCTCGTCGCTTGCCGCCGCGCCGCTGTCCGCCGGTGCGTCCGCGCCGGTCGAGGCGCCGCCCGCCGTGCCGCCCGCCGTGCCGGAGCTGTCCGTGCCGGTGGTCCCTGTTGTGCCGGAGGCGGCAGAGCCGCTGTTCGCGGCGGTCTGCGCCGGCTTCGGCTCGGGACGCGTGGTGGAGAGATAGTCGGAGTTGATCCAGCCGAACTGATCCCCCACGGAAACGAACGTCCACCCGTCCTGCTTGGCGGCGGCCTTGACCTCGGTGCCGAGGTCGACGAGCCTGACCTTATCGTAGCTCGTGCCGGGGCCGGCGCGCAGGTTCACGCCGGCGCTCGTGTAGTAGACATAATACTTATCGTAAACGGAGCCGGGCTTGACGGCGACCTCGCTGTGGCCCGTGAGATCGAGCCAGTCGATCACATCGCTTGACGCGGCGGTCTGCCCGCCCGTCTGCGTGCCGGACACGTCGCCGGTCTGCGGCGCGTCGCCCTGCGTATCGCCGTCCGTCTGCGCGCCGTCTTCGCCGGAGGGGCCAACCGGCAGCGGGTCGACCGGCGCCGTGCCGCCGTTTTGCAGCTGCTCGAGCTTCGTCTGCGCGGCGGCGAGGTCGCGGCGCACGCTGCTGAGCTTCACGCCCAGCGTGATCGACACGACCAGAAGCACCAGCACGGCGGCAAGCAGCGCCATAAAGAGCACATACAGCGGATTGCGCCGCGGCTTGCGGCGGCTGACCATGCGACGACCTTCCATATCCATTCCTCCTTGGCAGATCTTGTTTTCGACCTTATTCTACAAAATTCGCGCAAGTTATGTCAAGTGCGCTTTCCCTATTAGACGCATAAATTCACAAAAAGTTCCGAAAATACGCGAAAAAGGGAGCCGCGGCGCGGCTCCCCTCTGCATAAACGGGATCAATGCTGCTCTCTGCGCTCTTTGCGGCGCTCCAGCAGCTCCTTCGGCTCGGCCTCGGCCAGCTTGCGCTCGCGGCGCTCGAGCACCTCCTTCGGCTTTTCGGTGATCTCGCCGGCGGCCTTGAGCGCTTCCTTCGTCGCCAGCGGGCCGACCAGCTCGTAAATAAGCACGGAGAAGAGGATGATGTTGCGGATCAGGCCGCCATCCTGCGCGCCGAGCGCCTGCGCGCTCACGCACATGCCGAGCGCCACGCCCGCCTGCGGCAGCAGCGTGATGCCGAGGTACTTGACGACCGTGTCGCTGCACCCGACCATGCGCGCCGAGCAGTCCGCGCCGACGCACTTGCCGACCGAGCGGGCGAGGATGTAGACCACGCCCACGAGTACGAGCGTCGGCTCGGCAAAGACCTCAAGGCGCAGCTCCGCGCCGCTGATGACGAAGAACACCGCCAGCAGCGGCTGCGACCACTTGTCCGCGCGGCCCATCAGATCGTCCGACAGCGGGCAGATGTTGCAGAACACCGTGCCGAGCATCATGCACACCAGCAGCGAGGAAAAGCCGAGCTTCACCTCGCCGAAGTGCACCTCGAGCATCGAGATGCCGACCGTGAGGAAGACGAAGCCGATCGTCAGCGACAGGCGGTTGGTGTTGGAGGTGAACATCGTCTCAAGCTTCGTGAGGATAAAGCCCGCGAGCGCGCCGAGCAGCAGCGAGCAGAAGATCTCGATGCAGGGGTTGAGCAGGATGGACACAAGGCTCACCGTGCCGCTGACGAGCGCGCGCGCGATGCCGAACGACACAGCAAAGACGATCAGGCCCACCGCGTCGTCAAGCGCGACGATCGGCAGCAGGAGATCGGTCAGCTCGCCCTTGGCCTTGTACTGGCGCACGACCATCAGCGTGGCTGCGGGCGCGGTGGCAGAGGCGATGGCGCCAAGCGTGATGGCGGCGGGGAGCGAGAGGATGTCAGGGCGCAGCGTGTGGAAGATCACAAGCGCCACATCGACGAGCAGCATGGCGGCGAGCGCCTGCAAAATGCCGATGATGAGCGCCTGACGCCCCGTTTTCTTCAGCTGGCTGAGACGGAACTCATTGCCGATGGAAAAGGCGATGAAGCCCATCGCGACATTGGAGATCATGCCCAGCGCCTCGACCTCCTCATAGCTTGAAAAGCCGAGGCCGGAGATGCCGAGACGGCCCAGCACGAACGGGCCGATCAAAACGCCGGTGACGAGAAAGGCCGTCACATCGGGCAGGTGCCAGCGGCCGAAAATGCGGGTCATCAGAAGTCCCGCGAGCAGCGCGACGGCAAGATTCAAAATGGCAGTCATGGAAAACACCTTCACAAAAGCATACTTTCAGGCGGCAGGCCGCCCAAATACAGTATTGTAGACGGTTTCTGGCAGGAAAGCAAGCGTTTTGTCATTTTTTCTTTCCGCGCGCGAAAAAACGCGGCGGCCCCCCGCAAAAGGAGCCGCCGCGCCCTGTCGTCGTATTCCGCTTTACTCCGCGCTCACGCGTACGCCGGAAAGATAGCTCGTGCCGAAGCCGTCAGTATAGTCGCCGCGCAGGCCCTCGCGCAGCAGGTGCGCCGTGCCGTCGAAGTACACCGGCGAGAGCGCCGTGTCTCCAAGGAGCATCGCTTCGGCGTCGTGCAGGAACGCAACGCGCGCCACCAGATTCTCCGACGCCTTCGCAACGCCGAGCAGCACATCGTAAGTGCCGTTCTCATAGCCGATGAGGTTCTGCTCATCCAGCGTGCACCAGCGGTCGAGAAAGCTCATCGCATCGTCGTACTGCGCGACGATCTTCTGCATGGCGAGCTCGTAGTTCCGCTCGGCCATGCGCGCGTCATACTCCTCCTGCGTCACGCCGTGGAGCATCACGTTCACGCCCAGCGTATCGCGCCACATCGTCTGCAGCGCGGCGGCGACCGCGTCGCTCTCCGCGCCGTCCACATACAGAAGCTCCACAGGCGGGAACATGCTCGTGCTGTAATAGCCGGCAAAGGTCAGCTCGGTCTTCGCCTCCTCCTGCCGCGCGGCAAGGCCCTCCGCATCCACGGCGCACAGCTCGCCGCCGGTCGTGCGGTAGTCGTCCTCCGTCTCGCCGGAATCGGCGATGCCGCTGGGCACAAGCCCCGTCGCGGGACGGTTCTCCGCGCCGCCCGCAGCGGCGGCCGCCGCGCGGTCGATGGCAAGGTCAAAGGCCCTGCGGATATGCTCGTTGGAGAAAAGATCCGTCTCGTTGTTGTACAGCACGCAGCAGGTGGCGTAAATGTCCGACGCCTGCCAGCTCTCGTTCTGGGCGAAGCCGGCGATCACCTCGTCCGGCAGGTGGGAAACATAGTCGACCTCTCCCGCCTCATAGAGCGCCCACGCCGCCGCGGAATCGGCGGCAAAGACGAATTGCAGCGTATCGGGACCGACGAGCCGCGATTCGTAATACTGCTCGTTGCGCTCGGCGCTCAGCGCGCTCGACCTGACCCACGTGCCGACACGATAGGCGCCGTTGGTCACAAGGTCGGCGCCCGTAAAATCCGTTTTTCCACTGAGATCGCGGCGCAGCGGCATCGTGGCGACCGCCGTGCAGATGCCCTCGATGAAATAAGCGCAGGCGGAGGAGAGCGTCACGCAGAAGGTCGTGTCGTTCTTGGCCGAGACCTGCAAAAGCGAAAGATCGCCGCCCTCGCGCACCTCGTCATAGCCCGCGACCATGCTCAGAAGCGCGTGGTTGGGCGAACCCGTTGCCGGATCGACAAGGCGCTGCCATGCATAGACAAAATCGTCCGCCGTGACCTTCTTCCCGTCCGACCAGCGCGCGCTCGAGCGCAGCGTGAAGCGGTAGGTCACCGTGCCGTCGTAGTTGATCTCCTCGGTGTACTCCTTGGCCATGCCGTTTGCCAGCACGGCGTGGCCGCTGCCGTCGTCGCTCATGCGCATGAGGTTTTCATACAGGGCGTAAAAAACGCTTTCCGCGTCGTCGTCGGTATTCATCGCGGGGTCGAGCGACGCGATCGCGTCGCAGACGCTCGCGCGCAGGATAAACGGCTCCGCCTCGGTCTTCTTTCCGCAGCCGGAAAAAAGTCCCAGCAGCAGCGCCGCGCAGAGCGCAACCCCCACGATCTGTCTCATTTTTTTCATAGGCTCTCCCATTATCAAAAGCGCGGCGGAACGCCGCCCCATTTTCGTAATACGCGGACTATTATAGCGAAAAAGCGCGCCCTTGTAAAGTGACGAGAGAAAAAAGTTACAGAATGTTACCAAACCCGGCGGCAGATCACATCCCTGCGCAAGCGCCGCGGCAGGCAAAAAAAGAGACGGCTCTTTTTCAAAAGAGCCGTCTCCCTCTTCAATTCTCACAGCTTCGCGGAGCCGCCGCGCTCAGTCCTCGACGAGCTTCCCTTCCGCGTCAAGGCGCGCCTTTTTGATCTCATTGCCCGTGAATTTGGCGATCGCGTCGAGCCGCATGCCGGAGGGATAATCCGACACCAGCGTGTAGGCGACGCCGCGGCGCTTGGCGCGCCCCGTGCGCCCGATGCGGTGGACGTAATATTCGTTCTCCTGCGGCACATCGTAGTTGAACACCGCGTCGACGTCGTCGACGTCGATGCCGCGCGCGGCCACGTCGGTCGCAACGAAGACAGGCAGCTCGCCGCGGCGGAAGCGCGCCATCACGGCCTCGCGCTTTTTCTGCGGGATGTCGCCGTGGATGCAGTCCACGTCCAGCCCCTCCATCATGAGGAAGGCCTTGAGCCGCTCAGCCATGCCCTTGGTGTTGCAGAAGGCGATGACGCGCTCGTGCCCCTCCGAGCGGATGATCTGCGCCATGGCATGGGCCTTGTCGTTCTGCCCCACGTCCACGCGGTACTGCGCGATATCGGGCTTGTTCTCCTCCCTCGCCTGCACGGTGATCTCCTCGGGGTCGCGCTGGTACATCCAGCTGATGTCCATGACCTCGCGCGAGATCGTCGCGGAGAACATACCGAGATTGCGGCGGCTCTTGAGCTTGTCTAAAATGCGCGTCACATCGTGGATGAAGCCCATGTCGAGCATACGGTCGGCCTCGTCGAGCACGACGGTCTTGACGTTGTCGAGCTTGACGGTGCGGCGCTTCATGTGGTCGCTCAGGCGGCCGGGGGTCGCAACGACGATCTGCGGATGCTTTTTCAGTGCGTCGATCTGCCTGCCGATGGGCGCGCCGCCGTACAGGCACACGATACGCACGCCCGGAAGATAGATGCACAGGTCGCGCAGCTCGGCGGTGATCTGCATGGCGAGCTCGCGCGTGGGCGCTAAAATGACGGCCTCGGTCTCCTCGCTGCCGGGCTCGATGTGCTCGATGATGGGGATGCCGAAGGCAAAGGTCTTGCCCGTGCCGGTGGGCGCCTTGGCGAT
>CAKTLG010000033.1 GCA_934572465.1 uncultured Oscillospiraceae bacterium | reverse complement strand
CTGGACACCGGCGTTGATGTTCCTGCCGTCCTGAATCTGGTGTTTTTCAAAAAGGTGCGGTCTAAGATCAAGTTTGTTCAGATGATCGGCCGCGGGACCAGATTGTGCGAGGAGATTTATGGCCCTGGAAAGGACAAGAGCGGATTCCAGATATTCGACTATTGCGGCAACTTTGAATATTTCGGAGAACACCCCGACGGGAAAGATGGCAAGGAGATGCTCACCCTATCGCAGCGGCTGTTCCAGATTCGCCTCGATATGCTGTTTGCATTACAGAAGCTGGAGTATCAGGAGGATGAATGGTTCCATGCCTACTATGACCAAATCAAGACAGAACTACATGGCATGGTTGTGAAAATCAAGTCGCACAGCAACCGCATCCAAGTGCGCGAGGCAATGCAGTATGTGGACAAGTATTACAACCTCGACACTTGGGTATCACTTTCACCTGTCATGGTCAAAGAGGCTAAAGTTCATATTTCTCCGTTGCTTGATAGCGGTTTGAACGGAGATCATTTGAGCGTTGCTTTTGATGTGCGAATGTATCACATTGAAAAGGCTTTGATGTCCGGTACCGGTGTTAAAAGTGTTTCTGAGCATGTGAAGAACATCCGCCTGATCGCACAGTATCTGCTGACCGAAAAGGCATCCGTTCCCCAAGTCCTTAAAAAAGCTTCGGAGCTGAAAGCTGTGATGAGTGAGGATTTCTGGACTACTGCCACTGTTCGGGATTTAGAGAAGTATCGTTCTTCTTTGCGGGATTTGATGCAGTTCCTTGGTGGCCACCATAAGACGTTTGATATTGATATCGCCGATGAAGTGGATGAAGCCGAATATCAGCCTGAAGATACCATAATCGATATTCGGACATACCGTGAGAAGGTCATTGACTATCTGGCAGAGCATCTTGATAGTGCTGTAATCAAGAAGATTCATAATCTGGAGCCTATCACCAATGCTGACCTGGCGGAGCTTGAACATATTTTGTGGCATGAGCTTGGAACAAAAGCAGAATACGATGAGGCAACCGATATCGGAAATTTGGCGGCATTTGTCCGCAGCTTGATAGGTCTAAGTCAGGAAGCCGTCAATGTGAAATTCGGTGAATATCTCAGCGGAAACCTGCTGAACTCTCAGCAGCAGGAATTTGTGCGTACAATCATCAACTATGTCAGAGAAAATGGCGATGTCGAGCTTGCAGATATGGTCAATACGGAACCGTTCAATAACTACGATTTGAATGAGATTTTCGGCATCAATTTGCCTGCGATGATCTCTGTGGTTCGGATACTGCATGATGCAGTTCAAGCAGCGTAACCGAGCCTCACCTACTCTGCCAGACACGGAGGTTCTTTATGAAGTCGAGATCCAACGAATTGCTCGATAAGAGCATTGCTGCAATGATTTCTGCTATCGAAATCTATAACAAACCCGATTTTTTGTACCGAGGCGAAACCTTTTCAATCTTAGCAATCAATAGCTGGGAGCTGCTTTTTAAGGCAAAGTTCCTCAAAGACAATCACAATAAGATGCGCTCACTATATGTTACAGAGCCAATCAGAAATAAGGATGGAAGCAAGTCAAAACGACGCCGAATTAAACTAACAAGAAGCGGAAATCCATTTACTCACTCAATTGATTACATCGCCGAAAAATTGATTGCAGCAGGGAAATTGGATCGTACCGTATGGGACAACATTACCGCATTGATTGAGTTGAGGGACTCTGCAATCCATTTTTACAACTACTCGGCAAAATTCAATATTCGTATCCAGGAAATTGGAACAGCTTCACTAAAGAATTATGTGATTTTGTATAAGAAATGGTTCGGAAGAGATCTGTCTACATATAACTTCTATTTGATGCCGCTGTCGTTTGTTCAGATTCCAAAAGAGGCTGATATTGTATTGTTGAATGCAGAAGAGAAGAATTTCTTTAATTTTGTAAATGAACTCGAAGATAAGAGTACGAATTCCAGTGGAGAATATAGCATCGCTCTGAACACAACCGTAAAGTTCACAAAATCAACATCTAAGGATGATATCAAAGTGGCCTTGTCCCAGGACAAGGATGCAATAAAAGTGAATTTGACTGAAGAAGAAATTCGTAGCAGATATCCATTCGACTATGCAGCATTAACCGAAAAATGCAAGAAAAGATATAGCGACTTCGTGATGAATGGGGATTACCATAAAAACCGCAAAGCCTACGAAGGAGATCCCAGATGTGCTTATATCAGATATTTGGATCCAGCTAATCCGAAGAGCGGCAGAAAAGTGTTTTACAGTGATGTAATTCTATCGAGGCTGGATGGTCATTATACGAAAAGATAACATCAAAATGGCACAGCCCACCGATCATCTGACCGGTGGGCTGTGCAGCACTTATTCTGTTATCCGGCAACTCAAACAGTGATTCCTGCTATGTACCTCACTTCAACCTCGTGCCCCACAGCTGTTCTGTCCGCTCGCTTGAAACTCGCAGTTCGTACGGTACACATCTTCTTGACCATCTGGCCGCCGACGGAACCGGCCTCGCGGGAGGTCAGATCGCCGTTGTAGCCGTCCTTGAGGTTAACGCCGACTTCGTTCGCGGCTTCCATCTTGAACTTGTTCATAGCAGCCTTGGCCTCGGGGATGTTGAGCTTGTTATTGTTCTTGGTAGACATAGTTGTTACTCCTTTTTTGATTTGTTGGTCGTTTGATTGGGTTGCACTTGCGTGCTTGGGTATCGCAACGGTAGTTTGACTCACGAAAGCGCGGATATGCGCGTTTTTTGCTGGTAAGTTTTTCTCGCAGCGCGCGATTTGACATTCCCGCGCATTTCCACTATAATTGATGCAGAATTTTTTCGGAGGTATCGCATCATGCTCTCTCCCGATAACCGCCGCTATGCCTACGGCAAGGCGCAGCTGATCGAGGTCATCTGCCAGCTTCGCTTCCCCACCATCCTGTCGATCGACACGCGCGAGCCCGCCGACTTTCAGGAGACCATCCGCGCGGCCTTCCCGCGCTATCAGTGTCAGGTGGAGCAGCTGCCCGCCGCGAACGGCGCGCGGCCGCAGACGGTCAACAACCACACCTTCATCTCCGAGGACGGCGGCTACAAGCTCAGTCTGACGAAGGACTTCATCGCCCTCTCCACGATGCGCTACACGCACTGGGAGGCTTTTGCCGCCGCGCTCGACGAGCCGCTCGGCCAGTTCATCCAGCTCTACCGTCCCAACTGCTTCGACCGCGTGGGCCTGCGCTATGTCAACGCCTTTTCGCGCGAGCAGCTCGGCCTTGCCGGCCGCCGCTGGAACGATCTGCTCCAGCCGTGCTATCTCGGCGTGCTCGATGAGGACGAGATCGACGAATCGAGCGTCGTCAAATGCTCGGTGGACATCGAGCGCAGACTCGACGCGCGTGCCGCGCTCAAGCTGCACGCGGGCCCCGGCTTCGTCCAGCGCAATATCCGAAACGGCAATCAGGTCCAGCAGGTGCAGGAGAAGGAAGTCCGCTTCATCTTTGATCAGGACGTCTACTCCACCGCCAAGCTCAAGGCGCCCGCCGTGGCCGAAACGCTCGAGCTGCTCCACAGCCATGCCGACGGCATCTTCTCCGACGCCATCACCACCGTGCTCCATGACGCCATGGAGCCGACGTATCTCTGAGGCGGATCGCCCGCCATGAAAAAGCAAACGCACGAGCTGGCGCTGTGCGGCATGTTCTGCGCGCTCGCCGTCGCCCTTTTGTGGATGAGCGGCGTCCTGCCGCTGACGACCTACGGTCTCCCGCTCCTCGCCTCGATGACGCTGCTGCCGGTGCGGACGGAGTGCCGCCCGCGCTACGCATGGAGCTGCTTCGCCGCCGCGGCGATCCTCGGCCTGCTGCTGTGCGCCGATAAGGAAGCGGCGCTGCTGTTCTGCTTCCTCGGCTATTATCCCCTGCTCAAGCCGCGGCTCGATGCCATTTCCTCCCGCGCGCTGCGCCTGCTCGCCAAGCTCGCCCTCTGCGCCGTCACGATGGGCACGATGTATGCGCTCATCCTGTTCGTCCTCCAGCTGCCCGCCGTGGTGCAGGAATTTTCCGAGACCGCGCCCGCGCTTTTATGGGCGACGGCCGCGACGGGGCTGCTCCTCTTTCTCGTCTACGACCTTCTTATCGACCGGCTCGGCCGCATCTGCTTCGCCCGCCGGAAAAAGCGTAGGTAAAGTGGATAAAATTTCATCCGCTTTGTTATTCATCCCGCCGAAAGCATCGAAAAAGCGCAATTTTCCGTTGAGGAAAATTGCGCTTTCGCTTATAATGGTGTTAGGTATTTTTATGCCCTTCCATTCCCTTCCGCCCGCGCTTACTCCACCCTTCACGTAACGCCCGCGGAAAATACAAAAGGAGGAAAGCATCCCGCTGGACCGGCGGTGCGGCAGTGTGGAGACCTGCCGTAAAGCGGCGCGCGCAAGCGGCCGCGAGGCGCTGCATCGCGGAGGCGGCAGCACTGCGGTCCACAGCTATGGCAGAGGTCATTCTGAAAAACATCAAGAAGGTATACCCCAACACCGAGCCGAAAAAGAAGAAAAAGGACGACAGCGGCGAGAAGAAGGTCAACCTGCAGGTGACGGACGAGGGCGTCGTAGCCGTGCAGGAGTTCGACCTCAACATTGCCGACAAGGAATTTATCGTGCTCGTCGGCCCCAGCGGCTGCGGCAAGTCCACCACGCTGCGCATGATCGCCGGTCTCGAGGAGATCAGCGGCGGCGAGCTGTATATCGACGGCAAGCTCATGAACGACGTTGCGCCCAAGGACCGCGACATCGCCATGGTCTTCCAGAACTATGCCCTCTACCCGCACATGACGGTCTATGAAAACATCGCCTTCCCGCTCAAGCTGAAAAAGTTCAGCGAGACCGACGCGAACGGCAGGACCGTGCAGAAGAAGATGCCCGCCGACGAGATCGACCGCCGCGTGCGCGAGGCGGCCGCGATCCTCGATATCACTCAGTTCCTCGACCGCAAGCCCAAAGCGCTCTCCGGCGGCCAGCGCCAGCGCGTGGCCATCGGCCGCGCCATCGTGCGCAACCCCAAGGTCCTGCTGATGGACGAGCCGCTCTCAAACCTCGACGCAAAGCTCCGCAACCAGATGCGCGCCGAGATCATCAAGCTGCGCGAGAAGATCGACACCACCTTCATCTACGTCACGCACGACCAGGTCGAGGCCATGACGCTCGGCGACCGCATCGTCATCATGCGCGACGGCTTCATCCAGCAGATCGGCACGCCGCAGGAGGTCTTCAACCATCCGGCGAATCTGTTCGTCGCCGGCTTCATCGGCTCGCCGCAGATGAACTTCTTTGAAAACTGCGCGCTCACAAAGGGCGCCGACGGCTACACCGTCACCGTCATGGGCCACACCGTAGCGCTGACCGCCGCGCAGAACGAAAAGCTCGCCGCCGCGGGCGTGGAGAGCCGCAGCGTCACCGTCGGCGTGCGTCCGGTGCACATCCTGCTCGGCAGCGACGGCGTCAGCGCCGAGGTCGACGTCAGTGAGCTGATGGGCAGCGAGCTGCACCTGCACCTGAACGCGGACGGACACGACGTTGTCGCGGTCGTCCCCACAGCCAACATCGACACGGGCGCTTACGCGCGCCACAGCGCGCTCAAGTTCAGCTTCGACGCGCGCCTTGTCCACCTCTTTGACCCCGAGACCGAGCGGAACCTGATCTGATCCTGCAACGCAAAAAAAAGAGAGCCATTCCTCGGAATGGCTCTCTTTTCTTTTTGTCCGTCAGTCCGCTCAGCCCTTCGCCGCGCGGGCGATGGCCGCGATATCTCCCACGCCGTCAAGCACGGCGCTCGGGCGGTAGGCGTAGGTCTTGAGCGTCTCGCGCGTCGAAACGCCCGAGAGCACCAGCACCGTGGACATGCCGCTCTCCATGCCGGAGATGACGTCGGTGTCCATGCGGTCGCCGACCATCACGGCCTCGGCTGAGTGGCAGTGCAGCATACGGAGGCCCGTGCGCATCATCAGCGGATTCGGCTTGCCGCAGAAGTACGCCTGTCTGCCCGTCGCCATCTCGATCGGCGCGATGAGCGCGCGGCAGGCGGGCGCAATGCCGTTTTCGATGGGGCCGGAGACATCGGAGTTCGCGCCGATGAGCTTTGCGCCCCGCATGACAAGATTCGTCGCCTTCGTCAGCGTGTCGAGCGAGTACGACCGCCCCTCGCCCACGACGACGTAATCGGGGTTCACGTCGTTCATCGTGATACCGGCGTCATAGAGCGCGTTCAGGAGTCCCGCCTCGCCGATGGCAAAGACGGAGCAGCCCGGCGCCTGCTCGCGCAGAAACGCGGCGGTGGCCAGCGCGCTCGTGTAAAAGTGCTCCTCCGACACGTCGAGCCCCAGGCGCGCAAGCTTCTGGTTCAGCTCGCGCGGCGTGTAGCCGCTGTTGTTCGTCAGGAACAGATACTCCTTGTCCTCCTCGTGCAGCCACTGGATGAACTCCGCCACGCCCGGCAGCACGCGGTTGCCGTGGTAGATCACGCCGTCCATATCGCAGATGAAACCCTTTTTCGCGTTAAAGTCGATCGAAGCAAGATCCGTCATTGTTTTTCCGCCTTTCTCTGAATGTTCCGATTGCCTTTCCCATTATAGCATACCCGCAAACAGGCTTCCAGCACAGTATTGTAAAATTTTACCGCTGCGGCCGCCCTCTTTTTACCGGAGCCGCAGGCAGAAATCGCAGCAGTCGCCGCCGCGGCCCAGCGTCTTCGTCCTGTGCCAGTAGAGCTTCGGGTGCAGGCCGTCGTAGGTGATGTCGTCGCTGTCGCAGAAGCACGTGCACAGTTCCGGACAGTCATGCTGCACGCAGGCGTCGTGATAGGGGCACTTCGTCATGTCGATGCGCCACACGCCGCCGCCCGTCTGGATCTCCGTTGCCGCAAAGCCCGCCGTCTCGCCAAAGAGCTTCGGCGTCTCCGTGCAGAATATCTTCGGCACAGACCGGTAGAGCCCGGGAATGCGCATCAGGGCGAGGAAGGCCTTTTTCTGCTTCCGCGCCCGCTGCTCCACATAGCCGTGGACGGTCCGCAGGGCCTCGTCCTTCGGCATGACGGTCTGCAAGGCCTCATAGGCCGCGATGCCCGGCATGATCTGCCCCTCCAGATGGCGCAGCTTTTCCTTCGTCGCGCCGGTGTTCTCCGCGCGCAGCGCGCGCATCTTCTCGTCAAACGCAGCCTTCAGCGCCTCCGCCTGCGCGGGAAAGCGCTCCTCCGCAGTCTTTTGAAACGCGGCTGTCAGATAGCTCTGTTTCATTTTATCGTCACTCCTTATCCAATATATGCTGCGGGCCGCCGCCCCCAACCGCCGGCAGGGCTTCGCTGAGGCGGCGCGCTCTTCTTTCGCTCGCATTATACCATCCCTGTCCTCCGGATTCAAGCACTCTAACCGTCATATTTTGCGCCGCCGCATTCCTCCCGCGCAAAATGCGTCAAAAGCGGGACCGCCCCCGCGCCGTTTGGCGCGGGGGCGGTTTTCCATGGTTTTCAGCGTTGCGGAGCGCAGCTTACTGCATTTCCTTGATGGCAGCCTGCGCGGCGGCAAGGCGGGCGATGGGCACACGGAACGGGCTGCAGGAAACGTAGTCCAGGCCGACCTTGTGGCAGAACTCGACGGACGTGGGATCGCCGCCGTGCTCGCCGCAGATGCCCAGATGGATGTGCGGGTTGGACTCGCGGCCCATCTTGGCGGCCATGGCAACGAGCTTGCCAACGCCGACCTGATCGAGACGGGCGAACGGATCGCTCTCGTAGATCTTCTTGTCGTAGTACGCGCCGAGGAACTTGCCGGCGTCGTCACGGCTGAAGCCGAAGGTCATCTGGGTCAGGTCGTTCGTGCCGAAGGAGAAGAAGTCAGCTTCCTTGGCGATCTCGTCCGCGGTCAGCGCGGCGCGCGGGATCTCGATCATGGTGCCGACCTTGTACTTCATGGAGCTGCCGGCCTCGGCGATCAGCTTGTCGGCGGTCTCGACGACGACGTCCTTGACGTACTTGAGCTCCTTGACCTCGCCGACGAGCGGGATCATGATCTCGGGCACGATGTTCCAGTCGGGATGCGCGGCGTTGACGTTCAGCGCGGCCTTGATGACCGCACGGGTCTGCATCGCGGCGATCTCGGGGAACGTGACGGCCAGACGGCAGCCGCGGTGGCCCATCATGGGGTTGAACTCATGCAGAGAGGCAATGATGTTCTTGATGTCCTGCACGCTCTTGCCCATGTCCTTGGCAAGCAGCTCGATGTCGGCTTCCTCGGTGGGAACGAACTCGTGCAGCGGGGGATCGAGGAAACGGACGGTCATCGGACGGCCCTCGAGCGCGATATACATGGCCTCAAAGTCGCCCTGCTGCATCGGCTCGAGCTTGGCCAGCGCCTTCTCGCGCTGCTCGAGCGTGTCGGAGCAGATCATCTCGCGGATGGCGGGGATACGGTCAGCCTCGAAGAACATATGCTCAGTGCGGCAGAGGCCGATGCCCTCGGCGCCGAACTTCACGGCCTGCGCGGTATCGTGCGGGTTATCGGCGTTGGTGCGCACGCCCAGGCGGCGATACTTGTCCGCCCACGCCATAACGCGGCCGAACTCGCCGCCGATGGTAGCGTCGACGGTGGGGATGATGCCGTCGTAGATGTTGCCGGTGGAGCCGTCGATGGAGATGAAGTCGCCCTCGTGGAAGGTCTTGCCGGCCAGCTCAAACTGCTTGTTGGCCTCGTCCATCTTGATCTCGCCGCAGCCGGAGACGCAGCACTTGCCCATGCCGCGCGCCACGACGGCCGCGTGGGAGGTCATGCCGCCGCGCACGGTCAGGATGCCCTGGGAGGCCTTCATGCCCTCGATGTCCTCCGGAGAGGTCTCAAGACGCACGAGCACGACTTTCTCGCCGCGCTCCTGCCACTCCTTGGCGTCCTCGGCGGAGAAGACGATCTTACCGCAGGCAGCGCCCGGGGAGGCGGGCAGCGCCTTGCCGATGGTGGGCGCCTTCTTGAGCACCGCCGCGTCGAACTGGGGATGGAGCAGCGTGTCGAGGTTGCGCGGCTCGATCATGGAAACGGCCTTCTTCTCGTCGATCATGCCCTCGTCCACGAGGTCGCAGGCGATCTTGAGGGCGGCCTGCGCGGTGCGCTTGCCGCTGCGGCACTGGAGCATATAGAGCTTGCCGTTTTCAACGGTGAACTCCATGTCCTGCATATCGCGGTAGTGATCCTCGAGCAGATTGCAGACCTTGACGAAGTCGGCATACGCCTCGGGGAACTTTTCTTCCATCTGGGAAATGGGCATCGGGGTGCGGACGCCGGCGACGACGTCCTCGCCCTGGGCGTTGGTCAGGAACTCGCCCATCAGCTTCTTCTCGCCGGTGGCGGGGTCGCGCGTGAAGGCGACGCCGGTGCCAGAGTTGTCGTTCAGGTTGCCGAAGACCATCGGCATGACGTTGACGGCAGTGCCCCAGGAATAGGGGATGTCGTTGTCGCGGCGATAGACGTTCGCGCGCGGGTTGTCCCAGGAGCGGAACACGGCGCGGATGGCTTCGTAGAGCTGGGTCTTGGGATCGGAGGGGAAGTCCTCGCCGATCTGCTGCTTGTACTCGGCCTTGAACTGCTCGGCGAGCTCCTTGAGGTCGGCTGCGGTCAGCTCGATGTCGAGCTTGACGCCGCGCTTTTCCTTCATCGCGTCGATGAGCTGCTCGAAGTACTTCTTACCGACCTCCATAACGACGTCGGAGAACATCTGGATGAAGCGGCGGTAGGAATCGTAAACGAAGCGCTCGAAGTTGGGGTCGGGGTTGCCGGCGATCATCGCGGCGACAACGTCGTCGTTCAGGCCGAGGTTCAGGATGGTATCCATCATGCCGGGCATGGAAGCGCGCGCGCCGGAGCGGACGGAGACGAGCAGCGGGTTCTTCAGATCGCCGAACTTCTTGCCGTTCATCTCTTCCATCTTGGCGACGTATTCCATGATCTCCGCCATGATCTCATCGTTGATCTTGCGGCCGTCCTCATAGTACTGGGTGCAGGCCTCGGTGGTGATGGTGAAGCCCTGGGGGACGGGCAGACCGATGTTGGTCATCTCAGCAAGGTTCGCGCCCTTGCCGCCCAGAAGCTCGCGCATGGTGGCGTTGCCTTCCGAGAACAGGTAGACATACTTTTTGCTCATAGGTTTTCCTCCATAAAAAATGTATCGCCGGATAAAACAAATATCAAAGCCCTACTATTATAGACAGAATCCTCCGGACTTTCAATATGAACTTGGAAAATTCTTTGCCGCATTTTCAACTTTTTTGCAGCTCTCTGTCCTTTTCTGACAAAATGCCGGCTATTTTATGCTTTTTGCTCCCGCCGTCAGTGCGCCGTTGCCTTCAGCCCGACGATCCCCGCCAGCGCCAGATATCCCCATGTCATCGCTTTTTCCCTCCTTCCGGATTTGTCCGTAAAAACAAAAAGAGCGTCCGCAGCGCATCTTCTAAGGCCTGCTGATGCTCTGCAAACGCGGCGTCTACCCGGCAGTAGACGCGGATACCGTACCATATATCTCCGGAAAAGTCAAGATAACTTTTCTTGCGCTTTGCCGCATTATGCGCTATACTGTGGTATATCAAGCTGTTGGGGGTGCCGATGGAGCTTTCCGCATTTTCCAAAACCGATACCGCCGCGCGCCTGCGCGCCGCCGCCGCGAACGGGGCGCTGTCCCATGCGCTGATCTTCAGCGGCAGCGGAGACCGTGTGGGCGCCGCGCGCTACGCCGCCGCCGCGATGGAGTGCACGGGCGCGCAGAAGCCGTGCCTCGCCTGCCCCGCCTGCCGCAAGGTGACGCAGGACATCCATCCCGACGTTTCGTTCGTGCGCGACGCGGAGCACAGGGAGCTTTCCGCCGACACGGTGCGCGCCATGCGCGCCGACGCCTTCATCCGCCCGAACGAGGGCGCGCGCAAGGTCTATATTTTCGAGGACTGTGCGATCCTGACGGAAAAGGATCAGAACATCCTCTTAAAGCTCGTGGAGGAGGGGCCGCCCTACGCGGCGTTCCTCTTCTGCGCGGAAAACCCCGCCGTCCTGCTTCAGACCATCCGCTCCCGCTGCGCGGAGGTCAAGCTCTCCCCCGTTCCGCAGGATGCGGGCGCGCCGGCCGGCGAACGCGCGCTGGCGCTCGCGCGGTGCATCGCGGAGGGGACGCGCGCCTCGCGCGCGGCGTTTCTTGCGCGGCTCGAAACGCAGAAGCTCCCGCGCGACGAGCTCGGCGCGCTCTTTGAGCAGACGCGGCTGCTGCTTTCCGCCGCGCTCCTCTCGCTCTACGGCGTGTCCCCACGCGCAGAGGAGGCGGAATGCGCGCAGCTGCTCGCCTCCCGCTTGACAAAGGCCGAGCTTCTCGGCACAATAGACCTGCTGCAAGCCTATCGGCAGCACTGCACCTATAACGTCGGCGTCGGCCCCACGCTCGGGGGCTTCGCCGTTGAATTGGAGGAGATCCTTTGACTGAAGTGATTGGAGTCCGCTTTCGCGGCGGATGCAAGGAATACTATTTTGACCCCCGCGGCCTCACGCTCGAGCCGAACCAGTTCGTCATCGTCGAGACCGCGCAGGGCCTGGAATACGCCCAGTGCGTTTCCGGCAACCACGAGGTAGCGGACGACGCCGTCGTCCAGCCGCTGCGCCCCGTCGTGCGCGCGGCCACGGAGAACGATGACCGCACCTATGCCTACAACAAGACCCGCGAGAAAAACGCCTTCGAGGTCTGCCAGAAGAAGATCGCCGAGCGCGGGCTCGACATGAAGCTCGTGCGCGTGGAGAGCAACTTCGACGGCAGCAAGATCATTTTCTTCTTCACGTCCGACGGGCGCGTGGACTTCCGCGAGCTTGTGCGCGATCTGGCCGGCGTCTTCCGCGCGCGC
The DNA here is from genome assembly GCA_934572465.1 of uncultured Oscillospiraceae bacterium. Lineage (GTDB taxonomy): Bacteria > Bacillota > Clostridia > Oscillospirales > Oscillospiraceae > Hominicoprocola. The sequence continues at coordinate 5,242 of CAKTLG010000033.1, read as the reverse complement.
ATCGAGCTGCGGCAGATCGGCGTGCGCGACGAGGCGAAGATGCTCGGCGGTCTCGGCATCTGCGGGAGGCCTTTCTGCTGCTCGCAGTTTCTGGACGATTTCGTTCCCGTTTCCATCAAGATGGCCAAAACGCAGAACCTGAGCCTGAACCCCACCAAGATCTCCGGTACCTGCGGCCGCCTCATGTGCTGCCTCAAGTACGAGCAGAACGCCTATGAGGACGCGGTGCGCCGCTGCCCGAAGCAGGACTCCTTCGTCGCCACGCCCGACGGGCTTGGCAACGTCAGCAGCGTGGACATCCTGCGCGAGCAGGTCGTCGTCCGGCTCGACGGGCAGAATGAAAGCCCCAAGCGCTATCGCAACTGCGAGATCCGCGTGCTGCGCAGCGGCAAGGGCTCGCGCGACGGCATCGAGCTCCCGACCGAGCTGCCCGAGCGCTATCAGGAGCCGGAGGCCGAGGAGCCACAGCTGGCTGTGAACTTCTTCTCCTCCGCGCGGCCCATCGTGCCCGCTGAGAGATGGGCCCCGCCTGAGAAAAAGGACGACGACGATGAGGCCGAGGGCGAAAAGCGCGCCTCCCGCTCCCGCAGAGGGCGCGGCCATCGCGGCGGCAGAGGCCGCGGCAGGAGCAGTGCTGAGGGCGGCGAAAAAGCAGCCGCGCCCGCAGCTGAAAAGGCGGGCGATAAGAGCGCGGAAAGGCGCGCCGAGCGTCCCGCGCGCAGCGACAGGCCGGGCGGCGATAAGCCGCGCCGCGACCGCCGCGGCGGCGACAAGAGCGCCTCCGCGCGTGCGGACAAGCCCGCCGAGCAGAAACCTCCCCGCCCGCCGAAGGCCGAGGGCGCCGCGACCGCCGGCGACAAGCCGCAGCGCCGGCGCAGCCATCGCGGCGGCAGGGGCCGCCGCAGAGGCGGCAATGGCGGCGAGAGCGCCGCACCCAAAAGCGAGTAACATATGACCGCCGCGGAGCGCAAGGCTTCGCGGCGGCTTTGCCGAAAGGCGGAAAGGAGCGATCCATGCTGTACCACGCCTCCCCCGTCGGCGGCCTGACCGTCCTGACGCCGCACGTGTCCAACCACGGCCGTCCGCTCGTCTATTTTTCGGAAAAGCGGGAAAATGTGCTGGTCTACCTGAGCAACGCCATTGAAAAATACTGCCGCGAGACGGGCTTCGTCCATACGGGCAGATGGCAGAAATGGGGTCCCTACGGCTTTGACGCCGACGGCGTGCTGCGGCTCGAGGAATACTACCCGAACGCGCTGGAGGAGACCTACGCGGGCGTTTCCGGCTTTATCTACAGCGCGGAGGCAAATGGCTGCGCGCGCATGGCGGACGTGCCCTTCACCTATACGGCGGAGACGGCGGCGGCAGTCGTCTCGTGCGAGACCGTGCCGGACGCCTATGAGGCCATCCTCTGCGCGGAAAGGGCGGGTTTGCTGCGCATTTTGCGCTACCCTCAGACCAGTGAGCCGCTGCGTGCGTGGGTGCGCGAAACCATGCGGAAGGAATACGAAAATGCGGCTGAGGATCCCGCCTACCGCCATTTCATCGAGGGGAAATTCGACCTCTCCGACTGACCGCCCCGCGCTCTGTTGCACGTTCGCGTGCAAAAACGTCCCTTTTCATTTCTTCCCCGCCGTGGTATACTGAGGGGCGAGAACGAGAGAAAAAAGAGAGGCCACACCCATGCAGAAATTCAGGAACGTGCTGCTCGCCAGCGACTTTGACAATACGCTCGTCTACACGCAGGGCGCGCTGGAGCGCGGCGAGGACATCCCGCCGATGTGCGCGCGCGACCGCGCGGCGGCAGACTACTTCATTGCAAACGGCGGCTACTTCACGATCTCGACCGGCCGCGCGCTGCCGGCGTTTGCGCCGTTTGTCTCCTCGCTGCCGATCAATGCGCCGTGCGTGATCGGAAACGGCGCGGCGATCTATGATTTCTCGAAAAATGAATATGTGGAGACCGCATTTCTGGACGCGGACATCTACGAGCATGTGGACGCGCTGCTATCGCGCTTTCCGGCGCTGTGCTTCGAGGTCTATCATGCCGACCGACGCATCCATGTGCTGCATCCGAATGTGTTTTCGCGCAACCATGAGCATCTGACGCGCGCGGCGACGGTGGAGGTCAAGGACTTCCGCGAGGTCGACCTGCCGATCATCAAGCTGCTGTTCGAGGAGGAAAAGCCGCTGCTTGACGAGGTGCGCGATTTTATCCGCGCGCAGAGCTGGAGCGGACGCTATGAGCTGATCTTCTCGAGCGACCACCTGCTGGAGCTGACGCGGCGCGGCGCGACAAAGGGCGGCATGGTCTTAAAGCTCGCCGCCCTGCTCGGCGTTGCGCGCAAGGACATTTACTGCGTGGGTGACCACAACAACGACATCCCGATGCTGGAGGTCGCGGCCATCGGCTTTGCGCCGGAAAACGCGACGAACGAGGTCAAGGCCAGCGGCGCGCGCATCGTCTGCCACTGCAAGGACGGCGCGCTGGCGGACGTGGTGGATATCCTCGACAGGCGGTACTGATACCGGCAGATACAAAAAAGAGCACCCTTTCGGGTGCTCTTTTTCTATGTGGGATGCGTCTTAGCCGAACAGCGCCATGAGGACGCCCGCGGCGATCGCGGAGCCGATAACACCGGCAACGTTCGGGCCCATGGCGTGCATGAGCAGGAAGTTGGAGGGGTTCTCCTTCTGGCCGACGACCTGAGAAACACGTGCGGCCATCGGAACGGCGGAAACACCGGCGGAACCGATCAGCGGGTTGATCTTTTCCTTCAGGAACAGGTTCATGAACTTGGCGAGCAGCACACCGCCGGCGGTGCCGAAGCCGAAGGCCACAACGCCCATGATCATGATCTTGATGGTCTGCCAGGACAGGAACGTCGTGGCGGTAGCCGTCGCGCCGACGGTGAAGCCGAGGAAGATCGTGACGATGTTCATCAGCTCGTTGCCCGCGGTCTTCTGCAGACGGTCGACCACGCCGGACTCTTTGAAGAGGTTACCGAGCATCAGGCAGGCGATCAGCGGGGCCGCAGAGGGCACCAGCAGCGCCACGAACACGGTGATCATGATGGGGAAGATGATCTTCTCACGCTTGCTGACCTGACGCAGCGGCTTCATGACGATCTGACGCTCCGCCTTGGTGGTCAGCGCCTTCATGATCGGGGGCTGGATGACCGGAACGAGCGCCATGTAGGAATACGCGGCAACGGCGATGGGGCCGAGCAGGTGCGGGGCGAGACGGGTGGTGACGAAGATCGCCGTCGGGCCGTCAGCGCCGCCGATGATGCCGATGGAGGCGGATTCCTGATAGGTAAAGCCCATAAACTGGGTGCCCACATAGGTCATGAAGATACCGAGCTGGGCGGCTGCGCCGAGCAGCAGGGACTTGGGGTTGGCGATCAGGGGACCAAAGTCGGTCATCGTGCCGACGCCCATGAAGATCAGGCACGGATAGATGCCGAGCTTGACACCGAGGTAGAGCAGATCGAGCAGACCGAGCGTAACGGTCGGTCCGGCGAGGGTCACACCGTAAGCCGCGGCGGCCTGCTCCGCCTGTGCAACAGCCTGCACCTGCGCGGCAAACTCGCTCATCGGCTCAGCAGCCGCGGCCATGATCTGGCTGGCGACCTGCTGGACCGTATCCGCACCGAAGGCCTCCTGCGCGCTGGCGAGCAGCTGCGGGAAGTACGGCGAGATGACCGCATCCGAAACGCCGGCCTCGCTCATTTCCGCAAGGAGCGTCGCCGTGACCGGGTTCCCGCCGAAGAGATCCCAGTGGACATGTCCTCCCGCGAACAGGATCTCGTGGAACATATCCGCGCCCGGGAGGTTCGTGCACAGCATACCGAACGCGATGGGCAGGAGCAGCAGCGGCTCAAAGCCCTTCACGATAGCCAGATACAGCAGAACAAAGGAAATGGCGATCATAATGAGGCATTTCCAGTTGTTGCCGTCACCGAACATATAGAAGCCGGTCTGCTGCATGAAGTTGATAATGGCATCCATTTATGTTTCTTTTCCTTTCACAGTTAATTCAGGGGGATGTGCCGTGTCTTAGCCGATGACGCACAGAACGTCGCCGGGGTTGACAGCAGCGCCCTTGGCAACTGCGACGGAGGAAACGACGCCATCGACGCCGGCGAAGATCTCGTTCTCCATCTTCATGGCCTCGAGGATGAACAGAACATCGCTGGCCTTGACAGCCTGGCCGGCAGTGACCTTGACATCAAGAATGGTGCCGGGCATGGGGCTGGTGACGGTGTTGGCGCCGGCGGGAGCGGCAGCGGCAGGAGCAGCAGCGGGAGCGGCGGCAGGAGCCGGAGCAGCAGCGGGAGCCGGAGCGGCAGCGCGGGCAACGGGAGCCGCGGCAGCGCGGGCGACAGGAGCGGAAGCCATGCGGCCGCCGGCGGCGGACTCGACGGTGACTTCGTAGGTGGTGCCGTTAACGGTGACATTGTACTGCTTGATCATAGTTGTTCTCTCCTAAAAATAAAATTAGATTTTTTTGATGTTGACGATGTTCATGCTGTTGGAGGGGATGCCGATCTCCTCAGAGAGCGCGGCGGTGATCGCGGCCACGATCTCAGGCTGCATGCCCTGCGGCTTGGGAGCCGGTGCGGCAGCGGCGGCAGCGGCGGCGACAGCGGGGGCGGCCTTCTTCTGGCCCTTCATCACCGCACCCATTGCCATCGTGAGGAAAATGATGCAGATCAGGCCAAAGAACACCGTACCGATACCCATCAGGGTAACGAAAAGCGGGCTGTATTCCATGTTCTTCCTTTACCTTTCAAATGTGGATTATAGCAAAGCATGGTGCGAGTTTGCAATCATGCGAGTGCTTTTTTTGCGCAGTCTTAACGATTTTCTCACAAGGAGGCGCGCCCTGCGCCCCCTTGTGAGCCGCTTCATCGTCTTTACTGCAGGGCCAGCACGTCGGCAAACGCCTGAATGGCGGTCGCCGCTTGACCGAAGTCGCGCATCTGCTGGTCGACGCCGAGCTTGATGAACGGGATGCCCGCAGCGTCGAGCGCCTTCTTGAGATACGGGAACTCCATCTCCTCGGGGTCGCAGAACTGCTGCATGAACAGCACCAGACCCTGTGCGCCGGACTCCTTGACCATGTTGGCCACGAACTCGCCGCGGCGGTTCTCGCTGGACTTCGGATCGTAGAGCAGCACGTCGTAGTCGGTGTTGGTGAACTGCTCGACGAGGGCCATCATCGGGTCGCCCTCCTCGC